>JABWBQ010000001.1 GCA_013360395.1 Flavobacteriales bacterium | reverse complement strand
GCCGGTGGCGCCACCGGCGCGGGAGGAGGCCCGGACCACCGCCGCCCAGGGCACATCCGCAACAGTCCCTGTCGCGGTGCCCGTCGCGCCGACGGCGGAAGGGCTCCGGGGCTTGCAGATCACCGCCGAACCGCTCCGCCGCGACGTGTTCAGCATGGCCACCGCCCCGCTGCCCCGCGCCACCCCGATCCCCATGGAACAACCGCTGCCGGCAGGGCTGGTGTTCAGCGTGCAGATCGGGGCCTTCCGCGATCCGGTCCCCCAGCACGTCTTCAGCGACCTGGCGCCGGTGACGGGCGAGCGGACCACCAGCGGGTTGGTGCGCTACACGGCGGGGCTTTTCACGCGGTTCGAGGCTGCGGATGAGGCGAAGGCGAGCGTGCGTGGCCGGGGCTACAGGGACGCCTTCGTGGTGGCCTTCCTCGACGGTCGGCGCATCCCGCTCGCCGAGGCGCGCCGTTGGGCCATGGCGCAGGCCGGGCCGGCGGTGGCCGCAACGGATGGCCGCGTTCCCGGAGGCACGGTGGCCCAGCAGGCAGCGTCCACCACCACGTCCGTCGTGACGGCCCCGGAGCCCACCCCGCCGCCGGCAGTGGTGGTGGAACGCCCCACCCAGCTGCAGCCGGCCGCGCCCGATACCACGCAGGTCCTGGCGAAGTACCCGGCCACGGCCGCCGAGGTGATGGCCCAGTTCCAGCCGCCCAGCGATGCCGCAGCCTACTACAACGACCCCTCGGCCGCACCGGCCCGGCAGGTCGAAGTGGTCAAGGGCCTGTTCTTCACCGTGCAGGTGGGCGTGTATTCCAAGCCGGTGGCGCTGGACAAGCTGTTCAACATCACCCCGCTGAACAGCGAATCGATCGGCGGGGGCAGGATCCGCTACACCACGGGCATCTTCCGCGACCTCGACGTGGTGCGCATGCGCCGGGACGAAGCCGTGGGCAAGGGGGTCAAGGACGCCTTCATCACCGCCTACCTGAACGGCCGGAGGATCCCGGTGGCCGAGGCGCGCGCGCTGTTGCAGCGGTTCGGGGCCGAGGTGCTCGTGGACCCGTCCCTGGTCACGCCGTGACGGTGGGGACCGGTGCGTATTTTCGCGGCATCCTACGTCCATGGCGCACCTGCACGAACAACAGGAGGCCCTGCTCGTCGAGCTGCTCTGCGAGAACGGCCCGCAACGTGAATTGCTGTTGCACAACGATGATGTCAACACCTTCGACCATGTGATCCGGTCGTTGGTGGAGATCTGCAGCCACGATCCCATCCAGGCCGAGCAGTGCGCCTGGATCGTGCACTACAACGGTCGTTGCAGTGTGAAACGCGGGACCTTCGACAGCCTGGAGCCCCTCTGTGTGGCGCTCCTCGACCGCGGGCTTTCCGCCACCATCCAGTGACCTCCATGTTCCCCCGCTTCGTCCTGCTCGCGGCCCTGGTGGTCGCATCCGGTTGCTCCTCGGTGCCCATCACGGGCCGGAGCCAGTTGAACCTGCTGCCCGAGAGCGAGATGATGGGCATGTCGCTCACGGCCTATCAGGAGTTCCTTTCGCAGAACCAGGTGCTTCCGGCCTCGGATGCCCGCTCGGCCCAGGTGCGCCGCATCGGGGACCGGCTCGCGCAGGCGGCCACGAAGTACCTCAACGACGTGGGCGCCTCGGAGCGCGTGGCCGGTTTTCAGTGGGAGTTCAACACGGTGAACGACCCCACGGTGAACGCCTGGTGCATGCCTGGCGGCAAGGTGGTGGTGTACACCGGGATCCTGCCGGTGACCCAGGACGATGCGGGCCTGGCCGTGGTGATGGGGCACGAGATCGCCCATGCCATCGCGCGCCACGGCAACGAACGCATGAGCCAGTCGCTCGCCATCCAGGGCGCCGGCATGACGCTCGAGGCGCTCACGGCCTCCAAGCCGGGCCTCACGCGGGACATCTTCCTGCAGTCGTACGGCATCGGCAGCCAGCTGGGCATGCTGGCGTACAGCCGCAAGCACGAGACCGAGGCCGACAAGATGGGGCTGGTGTTCATGGCCATGGCGGGCTACGACCCGCGCACCGCGCCGGCCTTCTGGCAACGGATGGCGGGGCAGGGTGGCGCCAAGCCCCCCGAGTTCCTCAGCACCCACCCGAGCGACGAGACCCGCGCGCACGACCTGGAGGCGTACATGCCCGAGGCGCTGAAGTATTACAAGCCCTGATCGGCTTTGCCGGGATCCGTTATCTTTGCAGCCGCTTTATTGGACCCGTAGCTCAATTGGATAGAGCATCTGACTACGGATCAGAAGGTTTGGGGTTCGAATCCCTACGGGTCCGCGATCGACAGGAAGGCCCTTCAACCCGGGTTGAAGGGCCTTGTCCTTTTCAGGCCGCGCCGGCTCCAGGTCGCCCGCGCCATGCACGCCACAGGGCCGGCACGGTGACGAGCGCCCAGGTACCTTCCAGCAGGATGAAACCCCACTGCATGGCCCGCACCGCGTCCACCGTGAGCAGCAGGGCGCCGGCGAAGTTCATCAGCAGGTAGGGGGGGCGGTCGTTGCGGAGCCGGCCCGTTTGCGAAAGGATGTAGGCCACCAGCAGAAGGGCCGCACCGGTGAGCTGCGGAAGTTGCGCCATGGGTGCGGAAGATAGCCGGGAGGCCGCCGCTCGCTGCACGATGCCCGCCGGGCCGCACCTGCGCAAGCCCTGCGAGGCCCGGGAAGCGGTACCTTCGCGCGCCTTTTCCGGATACCATGGGACTGAAATGCGGCATCGTCGGCCTGCCCAACGTGGGCAAGAGCACCCTGTTCAACTGCCTGAGCAATGCCAAGGCACAGGCGGCCAACTTCCCCTTCTGCACCATCGAGCCCAACGTGGGCACCATCACAGTGCCCGATGCGCGCCTCACCAAGCTCGCCGAGCTGGTGAAGCCCCAGCGCATCGTGCCCACCACGGTGGAGATCGTGGACATCGCCGGCCTGGTGAAGGGCGCCAGCAAGGGTGAGGGCCTGGGCAACCAGTTCCTGGGCAACATCCGCGAATGCGACGCCATCCTGCACGTGCTGCGCTGCTTCGACGACCCCAACGTGGTGCACGTGGACGGGAGCGTGGACCCAGTCCGCGACAAGGAAGTGATCGACATCGAGTTGCAGCTCAAGGACCTCGAGACGGTGGAGGCCCGCATCAAGAAGGTGGAGAAACAGGCCACCACCGGCGACAAGGAGGCCCGCCGCCGCCACGACCTGCTCACCCGCATCCGTGAGGCGCTGCTGCAGGGCCGGAGCGCGCGCACGGTGGTCACCGCCAACGACGACCCCGCGCTGGTGAACGAGTTCCAGCTCCTCACCACCAAGCCCGTGCTGTACGTGTGCAACGTGGACGAGAAGAGCGCCCGCACGGGCAACGCCTACGTGGAACAGGTGCGCACGGCCGTGGCCGACGAGAACGCCGAGGTCATCTTCGTCACCGCCGCCATCGAGGCCGAGATCGCCAGCCTGGAGACCGCCGAGGAGCGGGCGATGTTCCTCCAGGACATGGGACTGGACGAACCCGGCGTGAACAAGCTGATCCGGGCCGCCTACCACCTGCTGAAGCTGCAGACCTATTTCACCGCCGGCGTGCAGGAGGTGCGCGCCTGGACCATCCACCAGGGCGACACGGGCCCCAAGGCCGCCGGGGTGATCCACACCGATTTCGAGAAGGGGTACATCCGCGCGGAGGTCATTGGCTACGACGACTACATCACCCTGGGCAGCGAGGCCGCCTGCCGCGCCGCCGGCAAGCTCCGCACCGAAGGCAAGGAGTACGTGGTGCGGGATGGCGACGTGATGCACTTCCTTTTCAACGTGTAGAGGCTGGCTCAAGAACACCCCTTGGGCTGCGCGAGGGTCTATTGCGCCCATGCTTCGTTGTGAAAGGCCTTACAGAGCTGCCGGCCATGCTCGGTTCTCACGCCTCGCCTGGACGCGAAATACCTCTCGCTCGCTTCAAAAGGCATTTATTGAGATAGCCTCTGGCGGCGCCTCCCGCGCGGGTCGGCGGACACCATGACGGGCCGAACGTTGCGTCCCGTGATGGTCGCGCGGGCGGGTCGTATACCTTGCGGTCCCTTTTTGACAGCCATGCACCGCACCCTTCCGTCGATCGCAGCGATCACCCTGCTGGCGGCCTGCACCCAGAAGCCCGAAACCGGAACGAGAACCATGGAGACCCCCGTCGCCAAGGCGCTGCTCGAACGCAGCGACCTGCCCTTCTTCGCCCCCGCCTTCGACCAGGTGACCGACGCCGACTTCCGCCCGGCGATCCTGGAGGCCATGAAGCGCCACCTCGCCGAGGTGGACGCCATCGTCGGCGATACGGCGGCACCCACCTTCGAGAACACCATCGTCGCGCTGGAACGTGCCGGCGGTCCCTACACCCGGGCGACGAACTGGTTCTACAACATGACCGGCAGCGCCACCACGGACAGCCTTCAGGCCGTGAAGGCCGACCTGGCACCGAAGATGGCCGCGCACGCCGATGCGATCACCTTCAACGACAAGCTTTTCCAGCGGATCAAGGCCGTGTACGACCAGCGTGCCAGCATGGCCATGGAGCCGGTGGACGCCCGCCTGCTCGAGCGCTACTACACCCGGTTCGTCCGTGCGGGCGCCCTGCTCGATGCGGCGGGCAAGGAGCGCATGAAGAAGCTGAACGAGGAGGAGGCCGACCTCACCACCAAGTTCGAGGACAACATCCTCAAGGAGCGCACGGCCTCGGCGATCGTCGTGGACGATGTGAAGCAGCTCGACGGCATGAGCGCCGAGGGCATCGAGGCCGCTGCGGCCGCCGCCAAGGCGAAAGGGCAGGAGGGGAAGTGGCTCATCGACCTGCGCAACACCACCACCCAACCGGCCCTGTCCGAACTGAAGGACCGTGCCTTGCGCGAGCGGATCATGAAGGCCTCCCTCGCCCGGAACGGCCGGGACAACGCATGGGACAACCGGAAGCTCATCGCCCGCCTGGCGCAGCTCCGGGCCGAGAAGGCCAGGCTGCTGGGCTTCCCCAGCTGGGCCCACTACGTGATGGACGACCAGATGGCCAAGAGCCCGGAGCGCGCCCTCAAGCTCATGGCCGACATGGCGCCGGCCGCCGCGGCCAACGCTCGCAAGGAGGCCGCCAAGCTGCAGGCCATCGTGGACCGGCAGAACGGCGGTTTCCAAGTGGCTTCGTGGGACTGGGACTTCTACGCCGAGCAGGTGCGCAAGGCCGAGTACGACCTGGACGAGGCGGCCGTGAGGCCCTACCTCGAGTTCGAGAGCGTGCTGCAGAACGGCGTGTTCCACGCGGCCGAAAAGCTCTTCGGGCTCCGTTTCAAGGAACGGAAGGACCTCCCGGTCTACCATCCCGATGTGCGCGTGTTCGACATCATCGACACCACGGGCCGGACCATCGGCCTTTTCTACGGCGACTATTACGCCCGGGACAACAAGAACGGCGGGGCATGGATGAGCAGCTTCATCGATCAGAGCACCCTGCTGGGCCAGCAGCCCGTGATCACCCAGAACTGCAACTACGTGAAACCGGCCGCCGGGCAGCCCTGCCTGCTGAGCTGGGATGACGTGACCACGCTTTTCCACGAGTTCGGCCACGCCCTGCACGGCATGCTCAGTGCACAGAAGTACCCGAAGTTCGCCGGCACGGCCACCAGCACCGACTTCGTGGAGTTCCCCAGCCAGGTGAACGAGAACTGGGCGCTGGTGCCTGAGGTGTTCAACAACTACGCGAAACACTGGAAGACCGGTGAGGTGATGCCGGCGGCGCTCGCGGAGAAGCTGCGCAAGGCCAGCCGCTTCAACCAGGGCTACGCCACCACCGAGTACCTGGCGGCCGCCCTGCTCGACCTGGAGTGGCACAGCCTGCCCGCCGACGCCCCGCTGGTGACCGACGTGGAAGCCTTCGAGAAGGCCGCGCTGCGCAAGTACGGGCTCGACATCGCCGAGGTGCCGCCCCGCTACCGCAGTTGCTACTTCAGTCACTGCTGGACCGGCTACGCCGCCAACTACTACGCCTACCTGTGGAGCGAGGTGATGGACGCCGACGCCTTCGCCTGGTTCAACGAGCACGGCGGCCTCACACGCGCCAACGGCGACCGGTTCCGCCGCACCGTGCTGAGCCAGGGCGGCAGCAAGCCCGAGGCCGAGCTCTACCGCGACCTCACCGGCCGCGACCCCAGCGTGGAACCCCTCCTGGTGAAGCGGGGGCTGAAGTAAGGGGCCTTCGGGCCGAGGAAGGGTGTGCTGGCATGGACCGGTGCGCCCCAGGGAGGTCCCCTGTCGTCGCTGGATGGCGCAGGCGGGTCCGCAGGGAGGGGCCGGCGTCGGGGAAGGGTCCGGTGGCGGCCATGGGCCGATCGGTCGGGTTGCCTATTTTTCCCGTGCGGGCCTAGCTGAGCCATGACCGACCCGGAGATCGTTGAAGCCGTTCGGGGCAGCGACCAGTTGCTGCAAAGCCGTGCTGTGGATCTCTTGTTGATGGCGATCAGGCCTCGGAATGTGGGCCAGGTGCGTCGGAACAGGGATCCCTCCTGCATGGGAACGTAACAGCCATCCATCCGCTCGATGACTGCGTAGCGCGTATCGGCCCGGTCATGGAGGATGGAACGGACATCCACGAGGTGCATGTCACGAGCTGCTTTCAAGGTGATCTGCAGGCGGGGAACGGGTGGGGACTGGAGTTCCATGCCGTTCATACCGGCACGCGGATGGTGGTTAACGATCGGCGCCGCACTTGGGAAAGGAAGCGGCTCCGAGACCCGTACAGTCCTACCACCAGGACCCTGCGGGCCGTTGGTGCACCGGGGAACGGCAACTCACGCCCGCTCCACGAACCACATTTCCATGGTGCCCTTTCCCTTGACCTCCACGCCTCCCCGCGGGATGAAGCGAAGACCGGGAGCATCCTTGATGCGGGCGTAGGTAGCGGGGCTGATGTTCACACGGCCCACTTCGCCGGCGGTCTCCATGCGGGCGGCGGTGTTCACCGTATCGCCCCAGATGTCGTACTGGAACTTTTTCACGCCCACGATGCCGGCCACCACCGGGCCGGTATGGATGCCCGAACGCATCTCGAAGGCGAATGCTCCAGCCGCCTGGCGCTGCCTTCGCCGCTCGCCGATGAAAGCCTGCATGTCGAGCGCGGCCTGCACCACGTCCACGGGGCCTGCGTGGTAGGGATCGGGCAGACCAGCGGCGCACATGTAGGCGTCGCCGATGGTCTTGATCTTCTCGATGCCGTAGCGGGCGATAATGTCGTCGAACGCATGGAAGCACGCGTTCAGCTCGGTCAGCAGTTCACCGGGGGGCATTTGCTCGCTCATGCTCGTGAAACCCTTGAAATCCGTGAACAGCACGGTGACTTGATCGTAGTGCCGGGCATCGGCGGACCCCTTCTGTTTCAGTTCCTCGGCCACCTCCTGGGGCAGGATGTTCAGCAGGAGGTTCTCCGACCGGTCGCGCTCGAGCTTCAACTCCGCCGTGCGATCATGGACCTCCTTGTCCAGCTCGTCGCGTTGTCGGGCGAGCAGGCGGTTCTGGAATGCCGAACGCAGGGCGAGCGAAACGATGATGGAAAGCGGAACGGCGACGTGACTCACATAAGCCATGGATGTTGTCAGCCCGGCGGGTGGGGAGGCGTTCTCGACGTGGGCGACGATGGCGATGATGATGGCTATGATCCCAGGTAGTACTGGTGCCAGCAAGCTCAACAGGACACCGGCGCCGATCCATTTGATGAAGCCCGGGGACCGGAAGGCGTGCCAGCCGTACCGGATGGCGTCCACCAGGAGCCACAGGAAGCCGACCAAGCCCAGCAATACCAGGAGGCCCAGTTGAGCCCACGCTTTCCACTCGAACTGCGCGAACAGACCCTCGTTATCGAGCGCCACGGTCTTCCCCAGCACCATGATGCCGCACATCAAGAGTGCTGCCGCCGAATAGAGCAGCATTTTCTTTCGGGAGTCCCTGCCCAGGGCCACCAACAGGATCATCACGCTCAGCGCGATCGGAACCGACCAGGCGAAGTCGCCCATGTCCGTCAATCGGTCACGGGTGTCCGTGGTGAGACCCAGGGACATGTATTCCAACAGATCCGTGAACGCGATGAAGGCGTTCGTGCCGAGCAAGCCTGCGAACCAGGGCCAGATCCGGTCATGCCGGTCCATGCGCCAGAAGATCAAGGCCATGAGGAGCATGAATGCGTTCACGCCGATGAACACGCCGTTGTGCATGGCATGGCGGTGCAGGTCGGCGATCGCGCTCGGCCGGTAGAGCCAGACGACCGCATCCTGCAGGGCATTACGCCCGGTGTTCGAGGACACACGCAGGGCCAGCACATGCGGCACGCCGCGCGCCAACCGGCCCAATTGGAACTCCAGGATCGCCGTGGTGTCCAGCGCGAAGGAACCACCATGAGGCCGGTCGTCCGACGTGAACGAGGTGTTCATCACCTGTTCCCCGTCGAGCCACAGGGTCGCGGTACCGGGGATCCGGACCCGCATCGTGATCGCATCGTCGGCCACGGAGCTGTCCAGCTTGAAGTGGAAACGCATCCACGCAACAGGAGCCTTCTGCCTCAACAGGCTGTCGATCGCGGATGGTCTTGGCCATTTCCGATCATCGAGGTCGAACGCCGAAAAGGTGCTGTCATCGGCGATGATGTACCTCCCGGACGAGCCAAAGAAGCCTGGAGCGAATCCCCGGATCCTCCCTTGGCCGGGGATGTTGATGGTTCGATCGGTAAAGTCCTTCTCCTTGATCGTCGCGACCTTGACCGTGGCGCTGTCCTTTGCCGGCAGGGCCAGGCACGGCCCGGCCATGGGCACCAGGGCGAGCGCAAGGATCGAGAGCAGTCCTTTGGGCGTGGACCTGTTCACCCGGGATGCAGGTTGGGGATTTGCGAACTGGTCATCGGATGGTCGCACCCGGCAGGGGACCGGTGGTGGTGCGTCCCGAGGGTGGTTGCTCAGTGCATGTGTTTCAAGTTCACGCCGTAGAGCACCAGGAACACCGCAGTGATGATCGCTCCCAGGGCTGAGGTGATGTTGGCAAAGAAGCCGCCTCCCCCCATCATCATGAAGAGCACCACCGATCCGCCGATGGAGGCTGCGAGGTAGAGCCAGAACCCCATTCGCTTCAAGTTCCACATGAGCCAAACGCCGGCCAGACTGAGCAGGGACAGGGCGATGTTCGCGTAGCCCACGGGCTTCGCCTGCTCGACATTCTTTTCTGTGTTGGCGATCACATCCTCCATCATGCCGGCAATGGCATGGTCCGCCCCGACCTGATCGATCGTTTCCTGCATTTGTGTCCTGGCCTTCTCCAGTTCCCTTTGCGGGGCGTCCGTGAAGGCGGAACGACAGCCATCCCAGAGGCCATAGAGCCCACCGATGAAACTCAGGATGCAGAGCACGGTGAGCAGCGTGGGGCGCTTGGCGTTGGAGGTGTTCATGGGGGTGTGAATTCGGTGGGCACTATGGAGGCCCAGGGGTTTCGGTGGAGGGTGGTCTGAAGGAGCGTGAACGATCGGCGCTCAGCGTCATCGTGCACAAGGGCAAGGCGCTCTGAAGCGTGGGTGCTGGCACGTGGGAGCCGGGCGAGGGGCCGTGAAACCGGGCATGACAGCCGGAAGCGACGCGCCGTCCTCCTGGGTCGCTTGAATGCCGCAGGAGCGCGGTATTCCGGAACGCTTGGGAACCGGAACGCCACGTGCCTGTCATGCCTATTGTGGTTCGTTGCTCCACGGAGTCGGCATTTTCGGGCGAAGGTTGGAAGGATCCGTACGAAAGCGCAGTACGAGCCTCCCATGCGGCGCTGCGCACGAACATAAGGTTTTCCCTGGGCCGCCCGGGCCATCGAGCGGTCGCTCTCCCGAGGAGCGGAGGCATGGGGGAAGCCCCGGGTGTCGTGTCAGCACACGGGGTGGCCTCGGGAGGCAAGGCGTGCCCGGTCGCGCCCGATCGGTTATCTTTCCTCCTGCCATGCCCTCCCGCAGCATCGCCTGGGCCGGTCTTGTGACCCTGCTTCCCACGGTGGCCACCGCGCAGTTGGTGGTGTGGGCCGAGGAATTCGAGAACGGATGCACCGGCGGATGTTATGCCTCGGCGTACAGCACCGGTCCGAACGGTGCGTGGAGCGTGGTGAACACGGGGACCAACGGTGCCTGTGCGAACCGCTGGTTCATCAGCTGCACCGAGAACGGCAATGCGGTGGGGGCCTGCGGCACCAGCTGCACCTCGGCGAACGAGACGCTGCACGTGGGCAACGACGTGGCCTGTGCCTCGCCCAACGGATGCTTCTTCTGTCCCGGGGGCGACTGCGGTGCGGCCTACGACGCCAGCTGCCCGCCCGGCCTCTGCGCGTTCTGCTGTTCGTGCAATTCGGCGCAGACGGACCAGCGTGCGACCTCCCCGGTGATCGACCTCACGGGCCGCAGCGGGGCCACCTTGTCCTTCCAGTACATGGAGGGGGGGCAGGGCACGCAGGACAACGCCACCCTGTGGTACTACAACGGCTCGGTGTGGAGCCAGCTGGCGGACATGGCCAAGACGGCCACGGGTTGCGGGGGACAGGGGATCTGGACGGCATACACGGTGCCACTGCCGGCCTCCGCCAACAACAACCCCAACGTGCGCATCGGGTTCCGCTGGGTGAACAACAACGACGGGAGCGGTGCCGATCCGAGCTTCGCCGTGGACAATGTGCAGATCACGGTGGCCTATGTGCCCGATTGCGTGGGGCCCCTTGTGAACGAGCTCGGGAACGGGCCTGCGGGAGGTTCCAAGGAGTACCTGGAACTTTTGGTCTGTGGGCCGGCATGCAGCACGGTGGACCTGCGCCGCTGGAAACTGGACGACAACAACGGGGTGTTGTTCAACGGCTTCGGGACCTCCCTGGCCTCCAGCGGCACGGCGGCGGGCCACCTGCGCTTCAGCAATGCCGCGCAATGGGCCGCAGTACCCACCGGGGCGCTGGTGCTGGTGTACAACGAGGCGGACCCGCACACCCTGCTTCCGCCGAACGACCCGGACGACAGCGCACCCAACGACAGCGTGTACGTGCTGCCCGCCAACAGTCCGTTGCTCGAGGGCTGCGCGCTCTTCCCGGACGCCAACAGCAGTTCGAGCTACGGCACGTGCACCTTCGGCGCCGGCAGTTGGAACCTCGTGGGTTTGCGCAACGACGGTGATGCCGGGCAGACACGGCGGCCCGACGGCACCTACTTCCACGGCATCAGCTACGGGAGCAATGCGAACAACATGAACGGCGGGGGCATCGACGCGCTGCGGATCAGCACCGTGTCGCACAGCGGCCGGGTGATCTCCTTCACCGGGTCGGACCCGCGTTCGGCGGCCGACTTCACCAGTGCGCCCATCGCGGGCAACGAAACGCCCGGAGCGCCCAACAACGCGGCCAACGCCGCGTACATCGCCGCGCTGCGCTGTGTCGTGCTGCCGGTGGGGCTGGTGGCCTTCACCGCGACGCCCGAGCACGGGACCGTGCGCACCGCATGGACCACGGCCACCGAGACGGGCAACGATCACTTCACCGTGGAGCGCAGCGCGGACGGCTCGGATTTCCGGCCTGTGGGCAGCGTCCCCGGCGCCGGGCATTCGGTCGCCACCCTGCACTACCTATGGACCGACGCACATCCCCTGCCCGGCACGGCCTATTACCGGTTGCGCCAGACCGACTTTGACGGGAACAGCGCGCTCTCTCCCGTGGTATCCGTGCGGATGCCGGAGGAGGCCGGAAGGGTGGTGGTGCAGGGGGAGGACCTGCTCGTTGGTGGCGGTGCGGCGGGGGCGTGGCAGTTGGTCGATCCCCTGGGCCGTGTGGTCGGTGCCGGCAGTTGGGAGGCCGGTGGGACCGTGCGCATACCGCTCGCCGGCATGGCCTCCTCGCTGCTGCTGCTGCGGATGGGCGACCGCCGCGACCAGCGCACCCACCGGGTGTTGCGCGGTGCGGAGGGGGTGATGGTCGAAGCTGTGCGTTGATCGGGGCGCGGGCCGGTGCTTTCCCTAACTTGCCGCGACCAGCCTCGAAGCTCGCATGCGCCGCAGTACGCTCCTCCTCCTGACCCAGTTCGCCATGCTCACGGCCCTGGCGCAGAACCACCACGGCGGCCAGGTGGCCCGACGGGTCCAAGCGCTCATCGACCGGGGAACGCCGTTCGCGCCCGTGGACCTGTTGCAGGCTGACCCCGGGGCGGGCCGCGCGGCTCCGCTCTGGTCCGCCGCCTGCACACGGGCCGAGGCACTGCTGCTGAACGGCACGGCCACGACGGCCTTGTTGGAAGCGCCGCCGGCCAGCATGAGCCTGACCCTGCCCACCCCGGATGGACCGATGACGTTGGAGTTGGAGCGCTGGGAGCCGCTGGCGGAGGGGTTCAAGGTGATCACCGCCGCGCATGGTGCCGTGCGGCCGGCCCGAGCGGCGCATTACCGCGGCAGGGTCCGTGGCGACAACGGCACGGTCGCCGGGCTCAGCGTGTTCGACGAGGAGCTCATGGGCCTGGTGCACGATGCGCAGGGCACCCTGGTGCTGGGCCGGTTGAAAGGTGCGGAGGCCGGTGTCCACATCGCCTACCGCGAGCACGACCTGCGGGCCTCCCGGCCGATGACCTGCGGCACCACGGACAGCGGCGGCGTGATCCATGCGGCGGACCTGGTGAGCGACCCCGACGAGCGCAGCATCCGCTGCGTGAAGTTCTACTGGGAGGTGGACTATCCGATCTTCCAGGGCAAGGGCAGCGTGACGGCCGCCACGAACTACGTGACCGGGCTCTTCAACCAGAGCGCCATCCTGTTCGACAACGACGGCGTGGATGTGCAGCTGCAGGAGGTGTTCGTCTGGGACGTACCGAGCCCGTACACGGGGCCCTCCACCAATGCGTACCTAAGCCAGTTCGGCAGCTACCGGACCTCGTTCAATGGCGACCTGGCGCACCTGCTGGGCTATTCGGGCAACGGCGGCGTGGCCTACCTGAACGTGCTGTGCGGCCCCACCTCGATCCGCATGGCCTACAGCGACATCAACAGCACCTATGCCAACGTGCCCACCTACAGTTGGAGCGTGAACGTGGTGACGCATGAGCAGGGGCACAACCTGGGCTCTCCGCACACCCACGCCTGTTCGTGGAACGGCAACGGCACGGCCATCGACGGATGCGGACCCACGGCGGGATACAGCGAGGGCTGCACCGCGCCGCTGCCCACGGGTGGCGGCACGGTCATGAGCTATTGTCACCTGGTGGGTGGCGTGGGCATCAACTTCAACAACGGGTTCGGGTCCCAGCCGGCGGCCCTGATCCGCAACCGGGTGAACGCGGCCGCGTGCCTGGCCCAGTGCGGCACCAGTTGCGATCCGCCGGGCAACCTGTTCACCACGGGGCTCACCAGCGTAAGCGCCACGCTGAACTGGACGAACCTCGGCGTCGTTTCGTACAACCTGCGTTGGAAGGAGGCGTCCGCCAGCGTGTGGAACGTCATGAACGGGCTCACGGCGAACAGCCAGGCGATCTCGGGCCTGACACAGAACACCACGTACGAGTTCAAGGTGCAGAGCGACTGCGGTGCGGACACCTCGGTGTTCAGCAGCACCGCCGTGTTCACCACTCCGGCACCGTGCCCCGATGCGCTGGAGCCCAACGACACCTTCGCCGGCGCCGCACCGGTCACCCTGCCGGCCACGGTCCATGCGCTCATCGCCACCACGACGGACGTGGACCATTACGCCTTCACCACCCCTGCGCCGGGCACCATCCAATTGCAGCTCTCGGGTCTGCCCGCCAACTACGACATGCGGCTCCTGGATGCCGGGGGCGGCCAGCTGGCCCTGGCGCAGAACGGTGGGACCAGCACCGAGACCATCTACTACCCGAACGCTCCAGCGGGTTCGTACGTGGTGCATGTGTACGGCGTGGGCGGCGCGAGCAACCCGGTGGCGTGCTACACCCTGTCGGTGAACCACTGGGCCAGCTTCTGCGAAGGACCGGACCTTCAATGGGCCGACAGCATCTCGTACGACAGGGCCACGCTGCACTGGACCGCCCTGTTCTCGGCCACCGCCTACGATGTGCAGTGGAAGGAAAGCGCGGCGCCCACCTGGACGCAGGTCTCAGGGATCCCTGCCGACAGCCTGCTGCTGACCGGTCTGGCCTGGAGCACGGACCATCAGTTCCGGGTGCGTTCGGTGTGCGGCGGCACCGGCGGCCAGGGTTCGACCTCCGCCTGGACACAACCCACCTCCTTCACCACGAGCGGTCCGCCCTGTGAGGTGGCACCGCCGACGGTGCTGGCGGCCAGGGCCTTGTTGGACGGCGCGTGGCGGAGCGGCGCGAACCTGATGGTGGACAGCCTGCGGCGGCAGGGCGTGCTTCCGCTCACCGAACCGTACAGCGCCATGGGCCACAGCCTCACGGGGGCCACTTCCATCGATGCCGCCGTGCTCACGGTCACCGGCAGCGATGCGATCACCGACTGGGTGCTGGTGGAACTGCGCCCGGCGGGCACCCCGGCGCTGGTGCTGGAAGCCCGTGCCGCCCTGCTACAGCGCGACGGCGACATCGTGGGCACCGACGGCATCTCGCCCCTGGGTTTCTGCCAGCCGGCGGGCGACTACCACGTGGCCGTTCGGCATCGCAACCATCTGGCGGTGATGACCGCGCAGCCCCTGGCGCTGGGAAGCACGGCCACGGCGCTGGACCTGGGCCTGCCGGGCACCGCCACCTGGGGTGCCAACGCGCGCAAGGTCGCCGGCAACCGCGCCCTGCTCTGGTCCGGCAACGTGCTGCACGACGGTGTGGTGAAGTATGCCGGTGGGGCCAATGACCGCGACCCGATCCTGACGGCCATCGGTGGCACGGTGCCCACGAGCACGGTCTCCGGCTACCTTCCGGCCGACGTGACCATGGACGGGCAGGTGAAATACACGGGTTCGGCCAACGACCGCGACCCGATCCTGAGCAACGTGGGCGGTACGGTGCCTACGGGGACGGTGCCACAACAACTGCCGTAATAACCGAGGAGACCATGCGTTGGATCGACATGCGCCGACACGCCTTCCGCCACCTCCGTTCGTTGGCGCTGCTTTGGACCGCGGCGACATGGATCACGATGGGGAGCGCACAGCCCGCGTTGCTGGTGGACGTGGGTCCGACAGTGGTCCAGGGCGGGCTGGTGCCGGGCTACCGGGACGGAGAGGGGCGCAAATTCCTGGGGAGCGATCGGTCACACGCTTTCGGGTTCCGTGCGGGGCTCGCGGTGCTCGTCCGGCCCACGGGCGGCCGTGGCGGACTGCTGATCGGCCCGGAGATGTGCTTGGGGAGCCAGCGCGCCATGATCCGCTCGGAGAGCACATCCATGGCACCATCCTCCCTGCGGAGTGAAGTGCACCGATGGACGGGGCGCTTCGACGCGCGCATGTTCCAGGGCGGTCTGGCCGTGCACGGGTGGTGGCAGGCCTTGCCGCCGTTGGCGGTCACCGCCGGACCGGCGGTGCGGCTCGCCTACGTCACGTCGACGCGCGAGGCCGGCACCGTGGAGACCACGACCATCCACTATGATCCGGGCTGGGTGCCGCAATGGACGGAGGTGACCAGCAGCAGTTACGTCGTGCAGCCATCGGTGGAGGATCGGATGATGCTGGTGGCCGGTTTGCAGGCCGGCCTTCGCTACCAGCCGCTGCCCGGTCTGCTGCTCAGCCTTGTGGGCGGCGTGGAGTTCGGAGCCACCGACCGGGCCCTTTACGGCGGAAGGCAGGCCTTCGGGGCCTTGACCGTGGGATGGCTTGCGCCGCTGCAGGCCGCGGCCGGGCGGTCTGTTGAAAACTGAGCCCGATCGTTGATAACCGTTCCCCGGAACAGCCGACCGGGGCTGGCGGGTGCGGACTTACCTTCGTGGCGCCCCGTCGGAACCCTTGTCCCTGTTGGATCTCCGGCGTTCGGGCCCGGGCGGCCACCGCGTTGACAGGTGCTTCCGGGCCGGGTGGGCGATGAAGCACGATGAGCGAGACCAACTACGGTGAGGAGCATATCCGGTCCCTGGACTGGAAGGAGCACATCCGGCTGCGGCCGGGCATGTACATCGGCAAGCTGGGCGACGGCAGCAGCTACGACGACGGCATCTACATCCTGCTGAAGGAGGTGCTGGACAACTGCATCGACGAGTTCGTCATGGGCCACGGCAAGAAGGTCGAGGTCACCATCGACGGGCCGCGGGTGGAGGTGCGCGACTACGGCCGCGGCGTGCCGCTGGGCAAGGTGATCGACGTGGTGAGCAAGATCAACACCGGCGCCAAGTACGACAGCAAGGCCTTCAAGAAGAGCGTGGGCCTCAACGGCGTGGGCACCAAGGCGGTGAACGCCCTGAGCACCTATTTCCGGATCGAGAGCGTGCGCGAGGGGCAGCTCAAGCGGGCCGAGTTCGATCGCGGGGTGCTGCGCAAGGACGAGAAGCTGGTGAAGAGCGAGGAGGCCAACGGCACGCGTGTGGTCTTCGAGCCCGACCCCGAGATGTTCCGGCATTTCCAGTTCCGGGACCAGCACATCGAGCGCCTGCTGTGGAACTACTGCTACCTCAACACGGGCCTCACCATCGTGTACAACGGGCAGCGTTTCCAGAGCAAGAACGGCCTGCTGGACCTGCTGACCACCAAGATGGACGGCGAGCCGTTGTACCCCATCATCCACCTGGTGGGCGACGACATCGAGGTGGCCATGACCCACGCCAACCATTACGGCGAGGAGTACTACAGCTTCGTCAACGGCCAGCACACCACGCAGGGCGGCACGCACCAGGGCGCCTTCCGCGAGGGGGTGGCCAAGGTGATCAAGGAGTTCTTCAAGAAGGATTGGGAGGCCGGCGACATCCGCACGGGCATCGTGGCCGCCGTGAGCGTGAAGGTGATCGAGCCGGTGTTCGAGAGCCAGACCAAGACCAAGCTGGGCAGCCTGGAGGTGGAGCCCGGCGGGCAGAGCATGCGCAGCTTCGTGGGCGACTTCCTGGCCACCAAGCTGGACAACTTCCTGCACAAGCATCCGGAGACCGCGCAGGCCCTGCAGTCCAAGATCCTCGAGAGCGAGCGTGAGCGCAAGGAGCTCAGCGGCATCCGCAAGCTGGCCCGCGAACGCGCCAAGAAAGCCAGCCTGCACAACCGCAAGCTGCGCGACTGCCGCATCCACCTGAGCGACCCCCGGAACGACCCCCGCAAACAGGAGACCACCCTCTTCATCACCGAGGGCGACAGTGCCAGCGGCAGCATCACCAAGAGCCGCAGTGTGGAGACCCAGGCCGTCTTCAGCCTCAAGGGCAAGCCCCTCAACAGCCACGGGCTCACCAAGAAGGTGGTGTACGAGAACGAGGAGTTCAACCTCATCCAGGCCGCGCTCGACATCGAGGACGGCATGGACGGCCTGCGCTACAACCGCATCGTCATCGCCACCGATGCCGACGTGGACGGCATGCACATCCGCCTGCTGCTGATGACCTTCTTCCTGCAGTTCTTCCCCGACCTGGTGAAGAACGACCACCTCTACATCCTGCAAACGCCGTTGTTCCGCGTGCGCAACCGCAAGGAGACCGTGTACTGTTACAGCGACGAGGAACGCCAGCAGGCCATCGCCCGTCTGGGCCGCGATCCGGAGATCACCCGCTTCAAGGGCCTGGGCGAGATCAGCCCCGACGAGTTCAAGCACTTCATCGGGCCGGACATGCGGCTGGAGCCGGTGATGATCACCAAGGATGCCGCTGTGCAACAGCTGCTCGACTTCTACATGGGCAAGAACACACCCGAGCGCCAGGAGTTCATCATCGGCAACCTGCGCGTGGAGAAGGACGTGGTGGACAAGGCGCCCGAGGACCCGGTGAAGGCCATCGCACGCAAACTGGACGAAGTGGAGGAGGAGGCATGAGGACCTGGGCCGCATCACACCGGGGAATGCCGCGGCCGACCGGCCGTGCACGGGAGGACCGCATGCGGGTCCGCTCCGGTCCGGTGCGGGGCACGATCCGGCCATGGCCGTGGGTGCTCCTGGCCGGGGTGCTCGCCACCGCCGGAACGGGGACCATGGCCCAGACCATGGGCCAGCTGCGCCTGGTGGTGGATCCCGGGCACGATTTCCAAGTGGTGCTGGACGGCAAGCATCGGTTGCAGGAGCGGGTGCTGGACCTGACCGAGGGCAACCACCGGCTGCAGTTGTGGGCGCCCACCCGCCGGATCGTCGACACCACGGTGTACGTGCGCGCCGGTGGCAGCCGCGACCTGATCGTGCGCCTGCCCTACGCGCCGGAGTACGTCGCCCACCTGCAGGAGATGCGCCATTACCGCCAGCGCCTCTGGCTGAACAAAGCCCTGCCCACGGTGGCCACGGCGGGTGCCGCCGCGTGGGCCACCGCCGCGTACCTGGGCTACCGCAAGGCCGGCCGTCAGTTGCAGGACGACCGGGACCTGTACAACAGCAGCGCGGACCCCGGCGAGATCGCCGCGCTGAAGGACGAGCTCTTCCCACGGCACCGCGAGGATTTCCGCCGCAGCAAGGTGATGCTTGGTGTGAGCACCGGCGTGTGTGCCGTGGCGGCGGCCATCACGGTGTGGGCCTACCGGCGTGCGGACCGCAAGCCGCTGCCGGTGTTCGAGGACAAGGAGAAGGTGCGTTTCGACGGGCTGGTATGGCTGCCGGGCCCCGACGGGCGGGGTGGTACCTGGACGGCCGCAATGACGATCCCCCTGCGATGAAGCCCCTCCACCATCCGTTGCTCGTGGCATTCCTGCTGGTGGGGCTTGCCGGCTGTTACAAGGATGATGTCGATGTGTCGGCGCGCACCGACAACCCGTTCGATGCGGACTACAGCGGCCCGTCGGTCTTCAGCCTCGACAGCATCTTCGTGGAGCAGGTGGTCGGCCCGCCGTCCTACTTCCGGCAGGTGGTGCAGTTCAAGGTGAACGCGGCCCTGTTCCTCGCCCCGGCGAGCTACCAGGTCGAGGTGCATGACCTGCTGGAGGGCACACGCACGCTGGTGGGCCAGGTGCCGCCGGGGTCGCACACCCTGCGCTACCATCGCAACGAGTACCAGCCGGGGCAGGAGGTCTGCCTGGAACTGCGGCTCACCAACAACAACGCATTCGGTCGTCCGGGGACGATCTGTGGAACATGGCCATGAACGACGAACAGGAAGGGCTGGAGGAGCGGACCGGACCGCAGGAGGGACCGGCGGGCAACGGGGATCAGGACGGCGGCGGTGAGCGCGGCATGCCGGGCCATGCGCCGGGCAGCGGCGGCACGTTCAGTGTGAGCGGCATGTACCGCAGCTGGTTCCTGGACTACGCCAGCTACGTGATCCTCGAGCGGGCGGTGCCGGCGCTGTACGACGGTCTGAAGCCGGTGCAGCGGCGCATCCTCCACGCCATGAAGGAGCTCGACGACGGCCGCTACAACAAGGTGGCCAACATCATCGGGCACACCATGCAGTACCACCCGCACGGCGACGCCAGCATCGGCGATGCGCTGGTGCAGATGGGGCAGAAGGACCTGGTGATCGACTGCCAGGGCAACTGGGGCAACACCCTCACGGGCGACAGCGCCGCCGCGCCCCGTTACATCGAGGCACGCCTCAGCAAGTTCGCCAAGGATGTGGTCTTCAACCCCAAGACCACCGAATGGCAGCTCAGCTACGACGGCCGCAACAAGGAGCCCGTCTTCCTGCCGGTGAAGTTCCCGCTGCTGCTGGCCCAGGGGGCCGAGGGCATCGCCGTGGGCCTGAGCTGCAAGGTGCTGCCGCACAACTTCAACGAGCTCATCGATGCCAGCATCGCCGTGCTGCGCCGGCGTTCCTTCGACCTGCTGCCCGACTTCCCCACCGGCGGCCTGGCCGATGTGAGCAACTACAACGAGGGCGAACGGGGCGGGCGCGTGCGCTGCCGGGCCCGCATCCGCAAGGAGGACAACAAGACCCTGGTCATCACCGAGATCCCGTTCGGCACCACCACGGCCAGCCTCATCGAAAGCATCCTCAAGGCCAACGAGAAGGGGAAGATCCGCGTGCGCCACATCGAGGACAACACCGCCGAGAACGCCGAGATCGTCATCCACCTCGCCGCCGGGGTGAGCCCCGACACTTCCATCGACGCCCTTTTCGCCTTCACCGACTGCGAGGTGAGCATCGCGCCCAACGCCGTGGTGATCGAGAACGACAAGCCGCGTTTCGTGGGGGTGAAGGAGCTGCTGCGCATCAGCACCGAGAACACCCTGCGCCTGCTGAAGCTCGAACTGGAGATCAGGCTCGAGGAGCTCGAGGCCCAGTGGCACTTCAGCTCCCTGGAGCGCATCTTCATCGAGAAGAAGGTGTACCGCCGCATCGAGGAGGCCGAGACCTGGGAGGAGGTGCTCAGCTTCATCGACAAGGGCCTGAAGCCCCACATCAAGGAACTGCGGCGGCCGGTGACCGAGGAGGACATCCTGCGCCTCACCGAGATCAAGATCAAGCGCATCAGCAAGTACGACGGGTTCAAGGCCGATGAGCATATCCGCGGGCTCGAGGACCAGATCGCCGAGGTGAAGCACAAGCTGGCCCACCTGGTGGACCATGCGGTGGAACACTTCAAGGAACTGAAGAAGAAGTACGGCACGGGCCGTGAACGCAAGACCGAGCTGCGCACCTTCGACACCATCGTGGCCACCAAGGTGGCCGTGGCCAACCGCAAGCTCTATGTGGACAAGGCCGAGGGCTTCATGGGCTGGAGCCTGCGCAACCACGAGTTCGTGGACGAATGCTCGGACATCGACGACATCATCGTCTTCCGCGACAACGGCACCATGCTCGTCACCAAGGTGGCCGACAAGAAGTTCATCGGCAAGGGCGTGCTGCACGTGGGCGTGTGGAAGAAGAACGATGAGCGCACCATCTACCACATGGTCTACCAGGACGGACCGAAGGGGCCGTACTACATGAAGCGCTTCGCCGTCACCGGCATCACGCGCGACAAGGAGTACGACCTGACGGGCGGCACCGCGGGCAGCCGGGTGGAGTACTTCAGCGCCAACCCCGACGGGGCGGCCGAGGTGTTACAGGTCACCCTGCGACCGCGGCCCAACCTGCGCAAGACGAAGTTCGACGTGGACCTCAGCCGGCTCTCGGTGAAGGGCCGCGGCAGCAAGGGCAACCTGCTCACGCGCTACATCGTGCAGAAGGTGGTGCTGAAGGAACGCGGCGGCAGCACCCTCGGCGCCATCCCCATCTGGTTCGACGAGACGGTGCGCCGCCTCAACGACACGGGCCACGGCCGCTACCTGGGCCGCTTCTCCGGCGACGACCGCATCCTGGCCGTCATGAGCGACGGCACCTGCCAGCTTTTCCCCTTCGTGCTCAGCACCCACTTCCCCGACAACGCCGCCACCGTGGTGAAGTGGGATCCCAAGACCGTGCTGAGCGCGGTGTACTGGGAGGGCGAGAAGCAGCAGTACCAGGTGAAGCGCTTCCTGGTGGAACCCACGCGCGAGCCGATGTCCTTCATCACCGACCATCCGGAGAGCCGTCTGGCGCTGCACAGCCTGGTGCCGCATCCGCGGGTGCGGGTGAGCTTCGACAAGCGCAGCAGCGACCGGCCCGACGAGGAGGTGGACCTGGAGGCCTTCATCGCCGTGAAAGGCGCGAAGGCCCTGGGCAACCGCCTCACGCCCTTCAAGGTGAAGGAGCTGGAACTGCTGGACCCCGTGTTCATCCCGATGACCCCCGAGCTTGAGGAGGTGCAGGGCATGCTCATCAGCGAGGAGGAGATCGGCAATCTGGAGGCGCCCGAGGAGGAGGGCCTGGAGGAAAGCCCGGTCAAGCGGTTCAAGCGGCAGCAGGCCGTCCAGGAGGTGGAACGCTCGCCGGAGGACCCGCTGATCGGCTACGAGCCGGGCAAACAGATCACCCTGGGCCTGGACTGAGCCACGGTGGCGCCCACGTTCCGGCCTGCACCGGTGCGGCCCGACGGTCGGTCCGCTGTAGCTTCGGCCCACAAGCCGTTGCCCATGATCCCCCTCGGTCGATGCCTGATCGCCGCCGCCCTGGTGTGCTGCGGCGCCACCGCCCGGCTGGCCGCGCAGAACCTCGTGAACACGCGCCCTGCAGAAGCCTACCTGCTCTGCCACTGGCGGCCCGGTACCGAATGCCCGGGCGACGTGCTCAAGGAGACGGCCGTGATCTACACCGTGCCGGCCGACAGTGCCATCGTGCCCATGCGCCCCGGCGGCGGCGACCGCTGGGTGCTGAACCGCGTGGAGGTGTGCTGCGATGCCCGCTGCCTGGTGCGCTCCGAGGCGATCGTGACGTGCAGCACCGCTAGTGACAAGGGCCGATGCGGCAGGGAACCCGTGAAGCTCGTCCGCGAGGAGCGGCGCTACACGGTGGAGTGATCTACGGCCGGGCCACCACCAGCGGCAGCACTTGCGGCCGGTCACCGCGCAGCACGTGCACCACGTAGCGGCCCGGCGCCAGCCCGTTCACGTCCAGTGCAAGGGGCGGCAGGCCCATCAACGGGCCGAGCACCGTGCGGCCGGTGGCGTCCAACACGCGCACCTCCGCGCGTTGTGGCCGGGCCATCAGCAGCACGTGGTCCGTGGCGGGGTTCGGCCAAAGGCGCGGGCCGTCCGTGCCTCCCGGTTCCCCCATGCCCGTGTCGTCCAGCACGTGGATGCTGTCCACGGCCGTGCTTGTGCAAAGACCGTCGGTCACCGCATAGCCCACCTCGACCCAGCCCGGTCCGTACAATTGCGGATCGAACCCGGCCACCGCCAGGCCATCCACGGTGTACGTGCCGCCGGCCGGCACACCGCCGGAGAGCGCCAGGACCGGGTCGTGCAGCCCGAGCGTGTCCACCGGCAGCAGGAGGCCGGCGAAAGGAGCGGGCAGTACGATCACGGCGGCCGAGTCCGTGCCCGCGCATTCATCCGCCGCCGCGGCCGTGAGGGTGATGTGGTGCGTGCCGGGACCCGCTGCGGCCGGATCGAAGAGGCCGGTGGTGCCGGTGCCCGTGGCCGCCCCGCCCCACACGCCCCCAGGGCTGCCGGTGACCGTGGCCACCGGGTCGTTGTCGCAATAGGGCCCCCCGACCGTCAAGGCCGGCACGGTGCGCGCCTGCACCGTGAAGGTGCGCGGCAGGTTGCTGCATTGTCCGCCGGTGGCGTCGGTGAAGGTGTAGATGGCCACGCCGTCGAAGGGCAGCGGGGCGATGAAGGTGGGGTCCAGCGTGCCGTTGGCCGCGTTGAGCGGCGCGGACCACAGACCGCCCAGCGGCAGGGCGTTGTAGTCCTGCACTCCGTCGTCCGCGCAGAACACCGCGGCATCCGGCGGGCCGAACACCGAGGGGCGCCGCAGGGCGGTGATCGTCTGGGAGACCGTGGTGCTGCAGCTGTTGCTGTCCGTGTAGGCGTAGTGCAGCAGGTAGTTGCCGAACTGGTGTGTGGTCACATCGAAATGCCCGGCGAGCACGCCGAAGCCGCTCCACACACCACCGGCGGGCTGTGCGTGCTGGAGCGGGTAGGGCCCGGAGCTGCTGCACAGCGTGTCGAAGGGGGTGAGGGCCACCTGCGGGACGGCATGCACCGTGATCCAGGTGGTGAGCGTGTCGGCGCAGAAGGCCCCGCCCTCGGCGGTGGTGACCAAGGGATAGCTGCCGGGCCCCAGCGCTGGATCGAACTGCACGGCCAGGATGTGTGGCTGCACGTACTGCACGCCGAACACCGGTCCGCTGAGGGTCACCGTGCCGGGCGAGGGGCCGGTGAGGATCAGGGTTTGCGGCGGGTCGTTGGCGCACATCACCGTGTCCACCAGCAGGCTCATGGGCGCGGGTGCCGGCAGGTCGAGCCAGAGGCCTTCGCTCGCGCAGCTTCCGCCGGCGGCGTCCTGGAGCACGAAGATGGCCTCGCCCAGGATGGGCCGTTGCGCCAGGTCCACCAGCCCGGTGCTGTCCACCGGCCCGAACCAGAGCCCCGTGGAGGGGCTGGCCACCAGTTGCACGGGGCCGTCCGGGCAGGTGGGGATCGGTGCGCTGAGCGGCTCCACGGTGGGGCCTTGCACCACCTGCAAAGGCGCGTCACCGCTCACCGGGCATCCTGCGCTGTCCATCACCAGGTGTTGCAGGGGGTAGGTGCCTGCCGCCGCTTGGTATGCATGGAACGAACCCTGGTCCACGAAGGGCCCGGACCACAGGCCGGTGGCCGGTTGCGGTGCAGGCAGGGGATAGCTCCCGCCGTACCAGCAGAGGGTGTCCAGCGCGGGCATGGTGAGGGACCAGCCGGGGGCGGCCTGGGGCAGCACGCTGCGGTGCCAGCCGAATGCGTTGGGGTGGATGACCAGCAGGTCGTCGCGTCCGTCACCGTCCAGGTCGGCCCAGGCCGGTCGGTCACCCTTCAGCACGTCCGGCAGCGGCACCGCGGCGGATGCGCCGGTCTGGCCGTCGTTCAACTGCCGCCACCGCGTGGGTGCGCCGGGGTCGGTGGGGAAGTGGACCACCGAGGCCCACGGGCCGCATCCGGGCCTGCCGTAGGCGGCCTCGCCGGCATCGGGGGCCGCGGCAAAGGGCTTGCGGGTGAAGGTCGGCCCCGCCCCGTCGTTGCGTGCCCACTGCAGCACCGGCCCGTGCAGCCCGATGTCCAGGTCGCCATCCCCGTCCATGTCGAGCAGCTCGGCCTGGTGCTGGGCATCGTTCAGCGCCGTGAAGAGGGGCACCGCCGACCAGCTGTTGCCGTCGCCTGCGAGGTTGCATCCGGCCACGAAGCGGCCGGCGAGGTCGTTGAGCAGCAGGTCCGTGTGGCCGTCGCCGTCCAGGTCGCCGGTGGCGAAGAGCCCCGAGGCGGGACCGGTCAGCAGGTCAGGCAGGGCATCCAGCGGGGCGAAGGCTCCGCCGGCGTTGGCGACCCGGAACACGGTGTTGTGCCCGCCGTAAAGCGTGAGCACCTCGGGCAGGGCATCGCCGTTGAGGTCGGCGAGGTGGAGCGCCGTGAAACCGGCGGGCTGCAGCCGTGCCGGCAAGGTGGCGATGGCCTGCGGCGGGCCGAAGTTGCCCAGGCCGCCCAGGTTGGGCAGCAGCAGCAGCGTACTGTCCTTGTCGCGGGCGACCACCAGGTCGGGATCACCGTCGCCGTCCATGTCGGCCGCACGCACCAGCAGCCGCACATCGGGGGGGTGGGACAGGATGCTGTGCGGTGGCTCGAAAGAGCCCAGCCCATCGGCGTTCGTGTAGCGGTCCAGGCCGTCACTCTTGGCCACCAGCAGGTCCCGATCGCCGTCGCCATCGAGGTCCACCACCTCCACCTGCCGCACCGCGCAGCCGTCCACCGTCTGAAAGGGGCCGAACTGCGCCACGGAAGGCCCCGCCAACAGAAGCACGATGGCGGCGACCGGTTCACGGAAGGTCCGCATGGGCGGAGGCAAAGGTAGCCCCGCCCGGCCGGTCAGTGGGCGCAGAGCACCGGGATGTCGTACTTGTTGGCGATCAGCCTTTCCTTCTCGGCGTCCGCGATGTAGCGGTATTCGTCGGAGGCATCGACGATGAAGGCCAGGCCATGGGCGTCCACCCGTTCGGCGTAGCGGAGGGTCTGCTCAGCGAAGCCCACGGAGAACACGGTGCTCGGTTCGTTCACTTCCACGGTGCGGATGCCGGTCTGGACCAGGTGGCGGAGCATGCGTTGCTTGTTGGCCTGAAGGCGCTCGGACGCCCCCTCGTTGGGCCGCATCACCTGGTACACATGGACCTCGGTGTCATCGAGCCTGGCCAGCCCGGTGATGGCGTCCAGTAGGCCGTCGATGCGTTCGTGGCCCGAGACGGGCACCACCAGCCGTTCCACGCGGCGTGCGGCGCTGTGCACCTGCATCACCCAGCTGGGCAGGCGCACGTGGCGTACCAGCTTGAGGATGTCGGCGCCCAACAGGTTCTGGCGCAGGCCGCGCGGCCCGTGGGTGCCGGCCACCATCATGGCGTGGCCGGTGGCGGCCTCGGCGGCGATCTCCTTCATGAAGTTGCCGTCGCGGTACAGCGTCCGCACGGGGGCGCCATCGCCCTGGCGCTTCACGAGCGCCTCCATCTCGGCCTGCACCTGATCGCCCACGGGGCCTTCGCGCTCGTGCTTGTCGCGCACATGCAGCAGGGTGACGCTGGCGGTCGAAGCACGGGCCAGGCGCACGGCATGGGCCAGGGCGGTCCCCGCCAGCTCGGTCATGTCCACGGGGCACAGCAGGTCGCGCATGGTCTCCGGATCAGGGTGGCAATTTAGCCGCTGGCGGTCGCAGTGTTGCACGGCACCCCGTCATTTCCGTCGCAGCGGCTCCCGGGTCCGGCGATCGCGGTGGGCCATCGGTGGCCGGGAGCGCACCCGATCGCATCGAACCCCTACATTGCCCGCATGATCAAGCCCCTCCACCGCACGTTCGCGACCATGACGATGGCCCTGTGCGCCGGCGCCTTCCACGCCCAGGTGAACATCAGCCTGCTGGGCCACTACGACTACCAGGCCGCGCGCAACAGCCACCTCAGCAACCTGTGGGGCTACACCGATGAGTTCGGCAACGAGTACGCCCTGGTGGGGGTGAACGGTGACGACAACGTGCCCAACTCGGGCGGCCTGTCCGTGGTGGACATCACCGACCCGGCCAACCCCGTGGAGGTCTTCTTCACCCCCGGCCCCAACAGCATCTGGCGGGAGATCAAGACGTGGGGCGATCACGCCTACGTGACCACCGAGGCCACCGCCGGCCTGCTGATCGTGGACCTCAGCCCGCTGCCGCAGAGCACCAACCTGCCGGTGACGCTCTTCCAAGGGAACAACTGGGACACCTCCCACTCGCTGTTCATCGACGAGAACGGGCGCCTGTACCTCCATGGTGCCAACCGGGGCAACGGCGGCGTCATCATGTACGACCTCACGCAGGACCCCATGGCGCCCGTGGAAGTGGGGGAGTTCGACAACTGGTACTGCCACGACAGCTATGCGCGGGGCGACACCCTCTACGCCGCCCACATCAACGACGGCTTTTTCAGTATCGTGGACGTCAGCGATCCGGCCAACCCGGTGCTGCTGGGCACACAGACCACCCCGAACAACTTCTCGCACAACACCTGGCTGGACGACAGCGGGCAATACCTCTTCACCACCGACGAGCGGGAGGCCGCTTTCGTGGGGGTCTATGACGTGAGCGACCCGGCGGACATTCAGTTCGTGGAGAAGTTGCAGAGCGATCCGGGCAGCAACACCATTCCGCACAACACCTACTGGCTGAACGATTTCGTGGTGACCAGCTACTACACCTACGGGGTGGCCATCTACGATGCCACCCGGCCGTGGAACCTGGTGGAGACCGGCAGTTACGACACCTCGCCGCTCAGCGGCGGTGGCTTCAACGGGGCCTGGGGCGTGTACCCCTTCCTGCCGTCGGGCCGGCTGATCATCTCCGACATCGAAGAGGGCCTGTTCATCCTGGCGCCCACCTACACGCACGCCTGCTGGCTCGAGGGCACGGTGACCGATGCCATCACCACCGCGCCGGTGAACCTCGCCTCCGTGATCCTGCTGGGTGCATCGACCGCGGACACCACCACCTTCGACGGGCAGTACGCCCTGGGCACCCTGTCGCCCGGCACCTACGACGTGGCGGTGAGCGCCCCGGGCTATTTCCCGGACACGGTGACGGCCGTGGTGCTGACCACCGGGCAGGTCACCTTCCTGGACATCCCGTTGCAACCCATGGTGCCCTTCGCCTTCACGGGCCAGGTGGTGGAGGCGGGCACCAATGACCCGGTGCCCGGTGCCGTCGTGCTGTTGGACGGGACCATGGCCGATGCGCAGACCGTGGCCGACGCCAACGGCCAGTTCACCGTGGCCGCCCTTTTCGCCGACGACTACGCCATCACGGCGGGGCGCTGGGGATGGCACACCGCCTGCCTGGCACCGCAGGCCATCGACGGCAACACACCCGCCGTGACCATCACGCTCGACCCCGGCTACGCGGACGACTTTGCCGTGGACCTGGGCTGGACCGCCACAGGCAACGCGGCGAGCGGGCTCTGGGAGCGCGGGGTCCCCGTGGGCACCACCTACCTCGGTGCACCGTGCGCCCCTGGGGATGATGCTGTCGGCGACTGCCTCGGCCTGGCGATGGTCACCGGGAACGCGGGTGGACAGGCCGGCGAGGATGATGTGGACGACGGCATGGTCCTGCTGACCTCGCCGGTGTTCGACGCCACGGGCTTCAACGTGCCGGGCGTGCGTTATGACCGGTGGTTCTTCAACGGGGGCGGCAACGGCGGGGCGAACGATGAGCTCGTGGTGCTGCTCACCGACGGCACGGACACCGTGGTGGTGGAGACCATCACCGCGACCAGCCCCGGCATGGGCAGCTGGCAGTCCGCCCAATGGTCCATCGCCGACCACCTCGCCCCGTCGACCACCATGCAGGTGCTGTTCCGCACGGCCGACGACCAGCCCGGCCACCTTGTGGAGGCCGCCGTGGATGTGTTCGAGGTACTGGAGACCTCCTTCGATGCGGTCGCCGAGCAGGGTCAGGGTCGTTTCGAACTGTGGCCGAACCCCGCCGCGGACCGGTTCGAGGTGCGGGTGCCTGGATCGCTCTTGGAGGCCGTGGAGGTCCGCGATGCACAAGGCCGCATGGTGCATGCCCAGCGTGCCAGCGGCGGGCACGTCGTGGTGGCGGCCCCGTGGGCACCGGGTGCTTATGCGGTCACGGTACGTACGGCGGACGGCCGGGCGACCACGGCGACCTTGATGCTGCAGTGATCAGCGGCGGCCGGGCACCGTGGCGCAGTGCTCCTGGATCAGCGCGTCCACATCGTTGACGCCACCCAGGATCCGCGCCAGCGAAAGGTCGGCGCAGGCCTTCTCCAGGTCGCCCTTGCGCAGGCGGAGCAACGCGCGTGTGCGCAGTGCGAAGGCATTGGCCGGATAGTAACGCAGGCTGCGCTCCACATCCTTCCAGGCCTCATCGTTGCGGTCCAGGTGCAACAGGGCATAAGCCCGGTTGCTCAGGGCCACGGGCTCGTCCCGGTCGATGTCCAGCGCGTTCTCGAACATCGCCAGCGCATCGGTCCACCGCCCGAGCCGCGAGAGTTCGAAACCGCGGTTGGTCCAGTGGCCCGGGTTGCTGGGTTCCAGCGTGCACAGGCGCTCCAGCACCACCAGGGCACCCTCGTGGTCGCCTGTTTCATCCAGCATGCGTGCCAGGGTGCGGTTGGCGTCCAGGTCGTCGGGGATCTGCGCCAGCCCGTCGCGCAGATCGGCGATGGCCTGCTCGGGCCTGCGCAGCTCGGCCAGGGCTTCGCCGTGCACGAGCAGCAGTTGGGCCCGCAGCCTGCCCACAGCACCATGGCGCAGGCCGCGGTCGCTGTACCGTTCGGCCCCGCGATGGTCCTCGCCGCGCAAGGCGTACAAGCTCCGCTGGTAGTTCGCCTCCGGGAAGGTGCTGTCCGCCCGCAGGGCCTGTTCCACATCCTGCAGGAAACGGTCTGTACGGTCCATGGCGTACCACGCCCGGGCCCGGGCCGTGTACGTGGCGGCCGATGGCCGCTCGTTGACCGCCCGGGTGTACAGGTCCACGGCCTTGGCGAAACGCTCCTGCCCCAGCAGGCTGTCACCCTCGGCCAGCAGCTGCTCCACCGTCTGGGCCTGGCCGGTCGGCCCGGCCAGCAGGGCCACGACCAGGGGAAGGATCGATGCGCGCGCCATGGGTGGCGAAGGTACGGGCTTGCCCCATGGGGCTCAAGCCTGCGGGATGCGCGCGCGGGGTGCGGTGTCCGGCCCGGCGATGTGCCCGGCGCGCAGCAAGAGGTCGCCGGCCATGGCCACCATGGCCGCGTTGTCCGTGCAGTACGCGAGCGGCGGGATGTGGACGTTCCACCCGCGGGCATCGGCTTCAGCGGCCAGGCGTTGCCGCAGGCCCCGGTTGGCCGAAACACCGCCGGCGATGCCGATGCGCGTGATGCCGGTGCGCTCCACGGCCAGTGTCAGCTTGGTGAAGAGCTGGTCGAGGATGGCGCCCTGCAACGTGGCGCACAGGTGCGGCAGGAGCTCCGCCGGAACCGCACCGTCGGCGCCGCGCAAGGGCAGCACCAGGTTGCGGAAGGCGCTCTTAAGGCCGCTGAAGCTCATGTCCAGGCCAGGTACCGAGGGCCGGGGCAGACGGAACCTGCGGGCATCGCCCTGCGCGGCCAGGGCATCCACCTGCGGGCCGCCGGGATAGGGCAGGCCCAGGAGTTTGGCGCCCTTGTCGAAGGCCTCGCCGGCGGCATCGTCCAAGGTGCTGCCGATGGCCTCCATGTCCAGCGCCGAACGCACGTGCACGATCAGCGTGTGGCCACCGCTCACCGTGAGGTTCAGGAAGGGGAACGCCGGCACCGGTCGCTCCTGGTCGTCGCGGATGAAGTGGGCCAGCACATGGGCGCGCATGTGGTCCACGGCCACCAAGGGCAGGCCGAGCGCCAGGGCGTACGACTTGGCGAAAGCCGCGCCCACGTGCAGCGCCCCGATGAGCCCCGGCCCCTGGGTGAAGGCCACGGCCGTGAGGTCCGAAGGGCGCATGCCGGCCTCGCGCAGCGCGGTGTCCACTACCGGGACGATGTGCTCCTGATGGGCCCTGCTGGCCAGTTCGGGCACCACCCCGCCCCAGGCCCGGTGCACGTCCTGCCCGGCCACGACATTGCTGTGCACACGGCCATCCACCAGCACGGCGGCCGCGGTCTCGTCGCATGAGCTCTCGATGCCCAGGATACGCACCGGGCCTGCCACGCGCTCCTGCTCCGCTATTTTCGCCATCCGGGCCCGCGATCTGCTTGCGGTGCCCAAAACTACCCGCTCCTGAGCAGTTCCCCGATCCTCAAATGGTCCGGCCGTGTGGTGCGCGCCCTGGCCTGGCTGCTGCTGGCCGTGGTGCTGGCCGGCATGCTCGGGGTGTTCGCCCTGCGGTTGTCCTCGGTGCAGACCTGGTTGGCCGGGAAGCTTGGCGCCTATGCGTCGGAGGCCCTGGGCAGTTGCGTTCAGGTGGACCGCGTGCACCTCACCTTCACCGGTCCGGCCGAGCTGCGCGGCGTGCTGGTGTGCGACCTGCGCGGCGATACACTGTTCGCCATCCGGCGCCTGCACCTGCGCCGCTGGCGCGTGAACACCGAACGCCGGCAGGTGCATCTGCGGGGTGTCACGGTGGAGGGCGCACGCTGGTACCTGAGGCAGGCCGCGGGGGACAGCACGAGCAACTTCACCCAATGGACAGCGGCCCTGTCCTCGGGGGATACCACCACGTCCGGCGCGCCGTGGACCATCCAGGCGGACGCCTTCGACATCCGCGACCTGCGCTTCACGCACCACAACGCCGATGCGCCGGTGCAGCCCTTCGGGGTCGACTTCGAGCACGTGGACGTGACGGGCGATGTGGCGGGCCATGAACTGCTGGTGATCGAGGACAGCATCCGTGCGGTGCTGGACCATGTGGCCTTCCGGGAGCGGAGCGGGCTGGCCTGCACCGACCTGCAGGGACGGGCCACGGTGAGCGGCACCGGGATCAGCGTGGACGATCTGGTCCTGCGCACCCCCTTCAGCGAACTGCGGGGCAGCTACGCCATGCGCACCGGATCATGGCGCGATTACAACGCGTACATCGACCTGGTGGAGATGAACGCCGACCTGGACAGCTCCGTGGTGGACCTGCGCGACATCGCGTGGTTCGCCCCACCGTTGGAAGGGCTCGCCGCCCGGGTGCATGTGCGCGGCCGTGCCCAGGGCACCGTGCGCGAGCTCAAGGCGCGCGACCTGCACCTGGGCTATGGGCGCAACAGCCGTTTCGCGGGTTCGGTGGAGATGAGCGGCCTGCCCGACCTGGCGGCCACCTTCATCGTGGTGGACGCCCGCACCCTGCGCACCGATGCCGCCGACCTGGCGACCGTGCCGGTGCCCCCCTTCACCCAGGGACGGCGGCTCGAGCTGCCCGGCGAACTGGGCGCCTTGGGGACCATGGCGTTCCGGGGCAACTTCACCGGCTTCGCCTCCGCCTTCACCGCCTACGGCGAAGCCAGCACCGCCGTGGGGCGGCTCTCCACCGACCTGACCTACGCCCGCGACACGGTGAGCAACGTGTTCCGCTTCCAGGGCAAACTGGCCACCACCGGGTTCGACCTGGGGCCCCTGACCGGCGATGCCGCGGTGGGCCCCATCGCCTTCGACGTGAAGGTGAACGCCCAAGGGCGCGACCTGGCCACCATGCAGGCCGACCTGGAGGGCCAGGTACCCCTGATCACGCTCAACGACCGTGCCCTCACGGGGATCACCACCACCGGCCGCCTGCAACGCCGCCTGTTCAACGGGCACCTCACCTGCGACGACCCGAACGTGAAGCTGCGCTTCGACGGGCTGGCCGACCTGCGGGGGCGTTGGCCCAAGGTGGATTTCACCGCCCAGGTGGAGCGCGCGGACCTGCACGAGCTCAACATCATGCCCAAGCTCCAGCTGGGCGAGGTGAGCGGATCCATCCGCGCCGAGGGCGAACTGGCCCCGGACAGCCTCAAGGGCCGGTTGGAGATCGGGGACCTGACCTATTGCGACGACCGCGGAGTGCTGGACCTTGGCGATGTCGAACTGGCGAGCGACCGGTTGCACGGAGAACCCCTGCTCACCCTGCGGTCCGACCTGGTGGACGCTCAGGTGCAGGGCACCTTCCTCCCCACACGGCTGCCTGAAGCCCTCACCAGCGTGGTGTACAGCATCTTCCCCGCGTTGTCCGACCAGGTGAAGTACCACCTGGAAGAGCAGCGGTTCGCGTTCAACGTGCACGTCAAAAGGGCCGAACCCCTCCTGGGGCGGCTGGTCCCGGGGCTCGAGCTTGCACCGGGCGCACGGTTCCAAGGCCTTTTCGATTCGCGCACCTTCGACCTGGCCCTCAGCGCCGACCTGCCGCGCATCGCCTACGGGTCGGTGGGCGGCGACTCGGTGCAGCTGATCGTGGACCGGACACTGGACCTGCTGGCCTTCAGCATGCGGAGCCAGCGGCAGCAACTGTCGGACAGTACGTTCTTCGACGGGATCGATCTCTCGGGCAAGGCCTACCAGGACGAAGTGGAGCTGCGCCTGATGTGGAACGGTGGCACCCACGACACCCGGGGCGACCTGCACCTGGCCGGCATGGTCAACGGCCGCGATGATGTGGAGATGGATCTTCTGCCCAGCGCCGTGCAGCTGGGTGTCGGGACCTGGAGCAATCCTGCGGTCGCCCGGCTGCATTACCACCAAGGAGGGCTCGAAGTGCGCCAGCTGACGGTGGTCAACGAGGCCGAGCGCATCGCGCTCGACGGATGGCTTGCGCCCGATGCGGAGCGCGCCCTGGCCTTCGACCTGGAAGGGGTGCGCCTCAGCCATCTGCGACCCTATTACACAGGACCGTCGCTCCGCGGAACGGTGAGCGGCGAAGGCCGAGTCTTCGACCCCTTCGGCGAGCCGCACCTGCTGAGCTACCTGTGCATCGATTCGCTCATGGTGGACCGGCATCCGGTGGGCGACATCGTGTTCGCCGCCACCTGGCGCAACGAGAGCCGGGAGATGGACGTGAGCGGCACCCTGCAGCGCGGTGCTTTGAAGGCCCTGGAGTTCGGCGGCCGCATCACCCCGCAGGCCGCCGACGAGCAGCTCGACCTGGTGCTGGAGCTCGATTCGTTCGACCTTGCTTTCATCGGGCCCTACCTGCCCGAAGGCGTGAGCGACATCCAGGGGCGGGTCACGGGCGATGTGCGCGTGGGCGGCCGCCTGGCCGAGCCGCGTGTGGAGGGAGAGGCCGTGCTGGACGAGGCCGGCCTGCGGATCGATTACCTCAACACCTTCTACAGCCTGAGCGACCGGGTGCGGATCAGACCGGACGGTTTCTGGCTCGACCTGGTGCGTGTGAAGGACCAGGAAGGAAGGACGGCCAAGGCCGTGGGCACCATCAACCATCGGGGCTTCACCCAGTGGGACTACGACGTGACCCTGGAACTGGACCGCTTCCTCTGCCTCAACACCACGGTGAACGACAACGAGCTGTTCTACGGCAAGGCCTACGCCACGGGCGATCTGCAGGTGAGCGGGTACCAGGACAACCTGGAGGTCGTGTTCAACGGCAGCACCGCCCCGGGCACCACCATCAGCCTGCCGCTGGGCACAGGCAAGGACCTCAGCGCGATCGACTTCGTGCACTTCCATGCCGGCGACATCGACATCGACTCCATGGAGGCCCCGGTGGACCTGAGCGGCGTGCATCTCGACCTCAACGTGGACGTGACCCCGGACGCGCTCTTCGAGCTCATCTTCGACCCCACCGTGGGCGACATCCTCAGCGGGCGGGGCAGGGGCAACCTGGAGTTGAGCGTGACGCCCACGGGCGACCTGTCCATGCGCGGGGACATGGAGGTGGTGGACGGCTCCTACCTCTTCACCCTGCGCAACGTGGTGAGCAAACGTTTCGACGTGGACCCCGGCGGGCACATCACCTGGTATGGCGATCCGCTGGACGCGCAGCTCGCCCTGAACGCGGTGTACAAGCTGCGCGCGCCGCTGGTGGACATCATCCCGGCCGAGCGGGCCGACGGCCTGGGCAAGCGAGTGCCGGTGGAGGTGGTGATGCGCCTGAAGGACCGGCTGGCCAACCCCGACATCGGGTTCGATGTGCGGCTGCCCTCGGTGGACGAAGGCGTGCGCACCCAGGTGAACAGCGTGCTGAGCGAGCCCGACGAGATGAACCGGCAGGTGTTCAGCCTCATCGTTCTCAACCGGTTCCTGCCGGTGGACCGGCTGGGCGCGGCCTCCGGGCCCAGCGGCTCGCGCGGCAACGTGGTGGGCACCTCGGGCAGCGAACTGCTCAGCAACCAGGTGAGCAACTGGCTGAGCCGCCTGAGCAACGACGTGGACCTGGGCCTCAACTACCGGCCGGGCGACGCCCTCACCCAGGACGAGCTGGAGCTGGCCGTGAGCACCCAGCTGTTCGACGAGCGGCTGGTGCTGAGCACCAACGTGGGTGTGCAATACGGTTCGGGAAGTGGGCGGCAGAGCGACGCGCTGGTGGGCGATTTCCAGCTGGAATACCTGCTGACGAACGACGGCCGGATCCGCCTCAAGGCATACAGCCAGAGCAACGACCGCAACCTCAACCAGGCGGACCAGGCGGCCACCACCCAGGGAGCGGGTGTGGCCTACCGGGAGGACTTCGACACGCTGGGCGAGTTCTGGCGCAACTTCACCGGCATGCTCGGCTTGCGGCGCAAGGCCACCAAAGTGCCCGCACCACAGGGGCCCCAGGGGCCGGAAGGGCGGGAGGGGACACCCTGATCAGGCCCGGTCGCCCAGGCGGAGCAGGTGGCCCAGCTTGTTCTTCTTGGTGCGGAGATACCGCTCGTTGTGCGGGTTGGCGTCGATCTCGATCGGCACGTTCTCGGTGATCTCCAGGCCGTAGCCGATCAGGCCCGTGCGCTTGCGCGGGTTGTTGGTGAGCAGCCGCATGCGGCGCACCCCGAGGGCGTGCAGCACCTGGGCCCCCACGCCGTAGTCGCGGGCGTCCATGTCGAAGCCCAGCATCAGGTTGGCCTCCACGGTGTCGGCGCCCTCCTCCTGCAGTTTATAGGCCTTCAGCTTGTTGAGCAGGCCGATGCCGCGGCCCTCCTGCTGCATGTACACGATGACGCCCTTGCCGGCCGCATCGATCATCTCCATGGCCCGGTGGAGCTGGGGCCCGCAATCGCAGCGGCAGCTGCCGAAGATGTCGCCCGTGACGCAGCTGCTGTGCACACGCACCAGCACGGGTTCGTCCGGTCGCCAGGATCCCTTCACCAGGGCCAGGTGCTCCTCGCCCGTGTTGGTCTGGCGGAAGGCGTGTAGCGTGAAGTCCCCGTGGGCCGTGGGCAGCTGCACCTCCACCTGCCGTTCCACGAGGCTCTCGGTGCGCATGCGGTACGCCACCAGGTCGGCGATGCTGACGAGCTTCAGGCCGAAGCTGTCGGCCATGCGGCGCAGTTCGGGCAAGCGGGCCATGGTGCCGTCCTCATTGAGGATCTCCACGATCACGCCCGCGGGTTCCAGGCCGGCCAGCCGCGCCAGGTCCACGGCGGCCTCGGTGTGGCCGGTGCGTCGCAGCACCCCGCCGTTGCGGGCCTTCAGGGGGAAGATGTGGCCGGGGCGGGCCAGGTCGGCGGCGGTGGTGGCCGGGTCGATCAAGGCCTGGATGGTGGCGGCCCGGTCATGGGCCGAGATGCCCGTGGTGGTGCCGCGGCCCTTCACGTCCACGCTCACGGTGAAGGGGGTCTCGTGCAGGGCCGTGTTGTCGCGCACCATCAGGGACAGGCCCAGCTGATCGCAGCGCTCCTCGGTGAGCGGCGCGCAGATCAGGCCGCGGCCGTGGCGGGCCATGAAGTTCACCACCTCGGGCGTGGCGTTGCGGGCCGCGGTGACGAGGTCGCCCTCGTTCTCCCGGTCCTCATCGTCCACCACGATCACCACCTTGCCGGCACGGATGTCGGCGATGGCATCCTCGACGGGGTCCAGCCGGATGTCGTTCATGGGCATGCGCTTCCGGCAGCAGGGCCGGAGCGGGTGCGAAGTTAGCCTATCGGCAGGGGTGGCGCCGCGCGGCGGGGGGCGGTGATCAGGCCGTCGAGGGTGTCGGCGGCACGCGCCCAGTCGAAGGTGGCCAGCACGTGGCGGTGGCCGTTGGCGGCGATCCGACGGCGCTCCTCCTCGTCGGCCAGCAGATGCAGGATGTGGGCGGCGTAGTCGGCCGGGCCGTGGCCGATCAGGATGCCTTCGCCCGGAGTGGCCCCCACGGCGTTGTTGGCCAGGGCCGAGGTGATGCAGGGCATGCCCATGGCCATGGCCTCCAGCAGCTTGTTCTGCAGGCCGGTGCCGATCTGCATCGGCGCCACGAAGATCCGCGCCGACATGTAGCTGGTGCGTATGTCGCGCACCCAGCCGGTGACGGTGATCCGCGGGTCCGCCTCGGCCAGCTGCCGCACCCGGGGGCTGGGGTCCACCCCGCTGATCAACAGCGAGACCCCCGGCCGTTCACGACGCACCAGCGGCAGCACCTTGTGCACCAGGTACAGCACGCTGTCGATGTTCGGCGGGTAGTTCATGTTGCCGGTGAACAGCAGGTCGTGCGTCACCTCGCCGCCGATCGGGTGGAAGTGCGCGGTGTCCACCCCGTTGGGGATCACCGTCATGCGGTGGCGCTCGGGATGGTACAGGTAATCGCGGTCCTGGGCCGAGATGATGATGCGGTGGTCGAACAGGTCGAACATCAGGTTCTCGTAGGCCTGCAGGCGGCGCGTCTCGGTCATCAACAGCGGGCGCAGCAACGGGCTCGAGGTCTCCGTGCGGCGCTCCATGCCCTTGCTCAGGGTGTCCATGTAGTCCAGCGTCTTGGGCATGGTGAGGTGCCAGCGCACGTATTCGGTGGTGCGCACCAGCTGGCACAGCACGTGGTCGGGCTTGAAGCGTTGGATGAGGGCGTCCACACGGCGTTGCGCGGCGGCATGGTGGAAGTAGGCCACCTGGAAGGGGAGGCGGGAGAAGACGGCGGTGATGAGCTTCCAGACGATGCGCCAGCGCGGCAGGTGGATCACTTCCAGGTGGTGGCAGAAGCTGCGCAGGTGTTCCAGATGGGCCTGCTGGATGTGCTGGTCGCTCAGGCAGAGCAGCAGCACCTCGTGGCGCTCGGCCAGGCGTTTCACCAGGTGGTAGGCGCGCAACTTGTCGCCTTTTTCCAGCGGATAGGGCACGCGCGAGAGCAGGACCAGCAGCCTCATGCGCGCTTCAGGCTGCGGAGGAAGGCCACCAGGTCGGCGATGATGCGGCTGTCGCTGTAACGGGCCGCGATGGTGGCGCGGGCGTTGGCGCCGAGGGTGGCCACCAGCCCCGGTTCGTCCAGGGTGCGCGCCATCTGCCGGGCGAAGGCGGCGGGCGTGTCGGCCAGCAGGATGTCATGCCCGTCGGTGACGGCGATGCCCTCGGCCCCGATGGTGGTGCTGATCACGCAGCGCCCCATGGCCATGCCCTCGATGATCTTCACACGCATGCCGCCGCCGCTGTGCAGGGGCACCACCATCACATGGCGGTCGGCGATGTACTGTTCGGCGCTCTTCACGCGCCCCTTCACCTGCAGGCCGGGCAGCTCCAGGTGCAGCAGGTCCTCGGGCATGCGGTTGCCGGCCAGGTGCAGACGGGCCTCGGGATGCCGGGCGATGATCCGCGGCCACACCTCCGCCACCAGCCAGCGCACCCCCTCCAGGTTGGGCTCCCAGTCCATGCTGCCCAGGTGGAAGAACACGGTGCGGCCGCCGGGCAGCGGGCGGTCGTGCTCGGCGGGGTCCACCCCGAAGGGGACCGTGGCCACGGGCGTGCGTGTGCCGTGGGCCTCGAAGTGCGCGGCATCCGCAGGGCTGATGGCGGCCACGCCGTCCACCCGGTCCAGCACGGCCATCTCGTACTCCTTCAACTGCCGGGCAAGGAAGCGGCGGTATGGGCGTTTGATGGGGTTGCGCTCACCGCTGGCGATGCGCTCCTGCAGCACGTGCTCCAGGTTGTGGGAGCGCAGCACCACCCGGGCGTCCGAATAGCGGCGGATGGTGGCGATGTAGGGGGTCATGAACAGGCTCTCGAGCAGCACCACGTCGAAGGCCTGCGCGCTCAGCACACGGATCAGCGCGATGTCCATGTCCGGGGAGAAGAACCGGCTGATGTTGTAGTTGTCCGCCGTGATCAGGTCGGTGAAGGCGTCCACCACGTTGAGGCGTGTGTCCACGAACACGCCCTGCACGCCGGTGGCCTCCACATAGTCCGCCGGCAGCGCGTCGGGGTCGAAGGGGTGCTTGGGGGTGTGGATGCACAGCACCTTCACGGCGTGCCCGTCCGCCAGCAGACCACGCGTGAGGTTGTGCATGGCCTTGCTGCCGCCGTCGATGGGCGGGAAGGGGGGCTTATGGCACAGTTGAAGGATACGCATCGCGCCGTCCGCGCAACAGGGACCGGAGCCGGTCCCAGCCGCGATAATAGGCATCGCGGTCCAACAGCGGGCTGTCGGTGGCCGCCTTCCAGGTGAGCCAGAGCCCGATGGGCAGCAGCACCAAGGTGCTGATCCACATGCCGGGCCAGGCCGGCAGTTTCAGGCTGATGACGAGCTTCTCGGTGCTGAAGGAGACGATGTGGAAGATCAGGAAGAAGACGATGGCGAACACCGTGGGCAGGCCCATGCCGCCTTTGCGGATGATGGCGCCCAGCGGCGCGCCGATGAAGAAGAAGATCAGGCAGGCTACGGCGAGCATGGGCTTGCGGTGCCATTCCACCTGGTGCCGGGCGATCTGTTCGCGGGCGGCGGTGCGCTCCTCTTCGGTGCGTTCCAGGAAGGTCATGGTGGCACGCGCCATGTCGATGGCCTGGTCGTACAGGGCCGCGGCCTGCGGGGCGTTCCCGCCGGCCGCCCTGGCCGTGGCGGCGCCCGGTGCATGGCCGCGCAACGGGCGGAAGGCGTTGTGCAGGTAGCCTTCCTGCATGACCTTGCGCTCGGCGTACGCCGCGGCCAGCGAGTCCTCCGTGCGCGACAGCTGTCCGATGGTCTGCATCTTGTAGTTGTCCCGGAACAGGTCCTCGTCGGTGCGCTTCAGGCCCAGACCGCTGAGGTCCAGCCGCAGCACATCCGTGGCGAAGGTGCCATGCACCATGGCTTCCGTGTGTCCCTTGCCGCCCGAGGGGTCGCGTGCATCGTAGAAGTGGCCGTCGCGCAGGGTGAGCAGCAGGCTGCCGCCGTCGGCGCTGCGCTGCATGGTGCCGCTGCGCGCACGCACCACGGTGCGGTTGCCCTGGAAGGGATCGCGATGGTCGTAGATGAGGACATCGCCCAGGGTTCCGTCATCGGCCTTGTCGCGCACGCGGATGCTCAGCCCGTCGATGCCGTTGTAGAACACACCCGGGCGCAGGTTCATGGCCGGCTTCTTGCGCGTCACATCCCACAGCAGGCTGTGGAAACGCAGGTTGGCCACCGGCAGCACGTTGTTGCTGAAGAGGAAGGAGAGGCCCGAGAGCAGCAGCACCACCACGAACAGGGGGCGCAGGATGCGGAACAGGTGCAGGCCCGCCGAACGCATCGGCACCAGTTCGCTGTTCTCGCCCAGGCCGCCCATGGTCATGATCGAGCTGAGCAGGACCGCCAGCGGGAGGGCCAGCGGGACGAAGCTCGCGGTGGCGTACACCAGCAGCTCGGTGATGGTGTGCCACGGCAGGCCCTTGCCCATCAGGTCGTCCACGTACTTCCACAGGAACTGCATGCTCAGGATGAAGAGCACGATGCCGAAGGTGACCGCCAACGGGCCCAGGTAGGCCGCGATGATCATGCGGTGCAGGCGCTTCATCGGCAGGGGGTGCGGCAGTGCCGCCGGGCGCAAAGGTACCGGCCTCAGGAGCCGATCACCCGCATGAGATGGGCCACCTGCGAGGCCCAGAGCTGGCGTGCACGCTCCAGGTCCTGCGGCCAGGCGTGGTCGGTCACCACCAAGGCCACATCATTCGTCATGGGGTCGATGCGGATGCGCAGTTCGAAGAAGGCGCCGGGGTCCTCGTCGTCGATCCAGCGGAAACGCATCAACTCTCCCGTCCGGCGGCCGATGCACAGGGCCTTCTGCACCTCGCCGTCCCACTCGAAGGCGTATTCGTCGCCCCGCACGTTCACGTCGTCGCAGAACCACTCGCTGAAACCGCTGGGCGTGCTGATCAGCTCGAAGAGCACGTTGGGCGTCGAGCGCATGTAGAACTCGGCCTGGTACCGTTCCTTCAACGCGCGGCGCAGGGGGCGCACCGGATGGGCGGCGGGTTCCACGCCCATCATCACGGCATGCACCGGTGCGGGCGGTGGTTTGCGGGCGGGCGGCGCCGGCTTGGGCGGTGCGGGCGGTGTGCTCGGTGCTGCGGCCACCTTCGGTCCCGTGGGTGCTGCGGTCGGCTTGCCGGGTTGGTCGACCGGGGGCGCAGGCTTCTTCACCACCCGTTCCGCCGGTGCAGGCTTCACGGGGCGGGGCGGTGTCTTGGCGATGGGCTGCTTCGGCCGTGCCTGGGCCTTGACCTTCGGCGGGGTGCTTTTGGCAGGCGGGGGAGCGGGTTTGCGTGCCGCAGCGGTGCGTGCCGGCGGTTTGGCGTGTGGCTTGATCTTGCCTGTCGGCCGCGTCGGCCTGGTCCGTCCGGTCGGCTTGGCGGCCGGCCGGGTCGCGGTGCGGCGTGCCGGTCCTTTCGCGGCCGATGCGGCCCTTCGCGCTCCGGGTGCGGCTTTCACCGGGGAGGGCTTGCGCTTCAAAGGGGCTGTACGTCCGGCCGGTGTTCCTTTCCGCGGCGTTGGCGTGCCCGCTTTCTTCGCCTTGTTCGGAACGGCCTTGCGCACCGCGGACCTGGGCGGGGAGGAGCGCTTGGCGGCCTGTGCGCGCACCGCCGGTTTCCGCACCGTCTCCTTGCGCCGGGCGGGTCGGCTCCCTTTGCGTGCTTGGGCGGTCCGTGCGGTCACGGACCTTGCCGCGGTGTGCTTGCGGGCCTTGGCCTTCCGGGGCGGGGCCTTCCCCTTCCGTGGTGCGGCGGACCGCGCCGGACGCGCCGCCTTTTTCGTGGCGGACGCGCGTTCGCGGCGCGAAGCCTTTGCGCTGGTGCGGGACTTGGCCATGGTCCGGGCAAGGTAGAAATTCCTTTCGCCTGTGCAAGGATCCCCGTCATCCCCGGGCTCCAACGCCGGGAGCCCGCGATGGGCGCGACAGTTCGTTGTGGAACGATGTGGCGACCCCCGGGCTGCTATATTTGCCGCCCCTTTCGCCCGGATGCGGGTGCGAAGGGCATGAGGATGGCGCGGTAGCTCAGCTGGTCAGAGCGCAGGATTCATAATCCTGAGGTCGAGAGTTCAAGTCTCTCCCGCGCTACTCTTAGAAGGACAAGGCCCCGAGCGAAATGCCGGGGCTTCTTCTTTTAGATCTAGGGTAAATAAGGGGGCAAATAATCGGCCCGCGAAGGGTGCTTCCGGCCGCTTCAGGATGCGGTGATGAAAAGGGCCATGACCACGGCCAGGAGGCCGAGGAAAAGGAGGGCCTCCCCAACGGTACGGCGTTGGCCCCCTTCCCGCTCAGGGTAGCCGAGGAAGAGGCCCACGAAGTCCACCAGCAGCCCCCCGAGGGTCTCAAGGATGCGGCGGGCGGTCTTCATCGTTCAGAGCTTGGTCACGTCGATAACGCTGAGCATCCGCTCCAGCCTGGGGCCGGTGTAGAATGGAACGACCTCCACAATGCGCTCGGGATCGCCCACCAGTAGCACCTCCACATAATAGTCCGCGAACGTGTAGAAGGCGCTTCGCCCCTCGGGGTGGTCAGTGGCGCCGATGAAGGCCCCGCCGTCCCACAGGGCTTGTGCCCGCTCCCCGATGGGCAGGGCGTTGAATGCGTAGAGGCCGAGTTTATCGCCCATTCGTGTATGTTCGGCAAGATAATTCTTGCCCATGCGCTACCATGCCCTCACCCTCCTTTTGGCCCTGCCTCTCCTTAGCTATTGCAACGATGGGAGGGGGAGGTTGTCCGGCAGCGTGTCAGATACACGGACACAGGCCCCGCTTGAACATGTGCTTGTTGAGGTGGTGAGCGGGGACAGCGCGATAGCATCAACACGGACCGATGCCAAGGGGCGGTACTTCATGGAGCACCTGCCCAAAGGTGTGTTCATGGTCCGGGCCTCGAATGAGGGCTATCTGACGTTTGCGAAGTATGAGGTGAAGATCCAGAATGGGTTCACCACCACGCTGGACATCACAATGGAGGCCACTCCCACGGCTTACCGCCCTGAGGTTACCAATGGTAAGCCCATAGATGCACCGCCCCGCGTGGATATGATGTCCGTTCCCATGGACCTTGAAGCGCTCCAGCTTGCTGGAATGCGACTTGAAGAGGCAGGCAGGCGGCGGGGTACGGCTGCGATTCTTGGCTTTGGTGGACTTGCTCTCGGGGCTGGGCTTGCCCTTGCCTTGGATGCTTCGTCCGATTCCGGCGTTGCGATTGGAGGTGCCGTCGCTGGGGCTGGGCTAATCGCTTCGACGGTGCTAACGATTGGTGCCGCCGATGCCGAGCGGAAGGCAGGGAGGCTACTTCAACGCGCAGCGCGTCGGCAATAGATAGCCGAACTCCTTAGGACTTATGACCTCCCCGATAGCACGGACCGTAGCCGTTTGGGGAACGATGCCGGGGACCACCTGAGTAGCTCCATGCGATCCAGTTCGCTCAGCAGGCGCTCCCAACGTTGCGCCCGCTTCGTGGGCCTTCCCCGGTAGGTTCCGGGGCTACGCATCCGCTCCATGCCCTCCAGGTGGCGCTCCAGGTCCCAATAGCGGGTGTTCCATCGGTCCAGCTTGCCGCACACTTGGCCGGGGTAATAGAGCCGGTAGCTGAAGCCCCACCTACTGCGGTACGTACGGGCGGAATATGCACGGTAGAGGATTCGGCACGGACGTCCTGTGTATGGGCAGAGGAAGTAGAGCACGGTCCCCCGGCCGAGGTTGCTCGGCTTCCTCACCATGTCGATTCGTTGCCGGACCTCTTCCGGCTTGCCCGTGTAGGGATCGGTCCAGGTGTAGCTCAGTTCCATGTGGACCTCAGCCCCCTTGCCCACCGTGGTGATGTTCACCACCTCCCCGCTAGTCCAGCTCCACGCTCCCCGGACCTCGGCATCCTTGCTGAAGTAGCCCGCCCTCCGGAGCTGGGATAGATTCAGCCGTGGGCATTCGTAAACCGTGGAACTACCGGTATAGCTGCGTCCCATTGTCTAGGCAGGTAGAGGTTGGACTATTGCAGCGGACAGATCCATGTCCACCTCATCGGCCAGCACTTGGCATGCCGGGTGCCGCTGCATGAAGGCCAGTACTTCGGCGGCAATGCGTTCCGGGGGCGGCGCCTTCGGCATGACCTGCTCTTCAGCGCTTCGGCTCAATAGGTAATCGGCCAAGTCCAGCCCTTGCTCCCGCTCGGCATCGGTGGCCACCCTTTCCAGCAGGTCCGCAACCTTCAGCGAAGTGAAGAGCGGGGCCAGCTCGGATGCCTTGGCGCTCCATTCCGTGAAGCCCTTGCCGAGGTCGGGCCACAGGGTAACGTGACGGCCTGCCAATGGTAGGAGCTTGCTCAGCTTCAGCTCACCAAGGCCACCCACGGCCAGCCATAGGACCGAAGGCACCAGCAGCCGTGCCACAAGGGCCGTTTTCTCCGCCTCCACGATGCCCACGGGCGCCTCGGGGTACTTGTCCAGCAGGTGCTCACCGAAGAGGCATTGATCCAGGCGGAAGCCCTCGGGGATGCCACCAGCTAAGGCATGTGCCCACGATGCGGCACCCTTCACGCGGTGGCCGTTGCTGGGATCGTATTGCACCACTTTCGCGGTGCGTACTTGCCCGGCACGGTCCACCTGCCAAAAGGCGGCAGCGCCGAGGTACTTGCCCGGCTCAGGCCAGCCGCCCACGCAATACTCCCACGCGGTGCGCTTCACCTGCTCAGCATCCAGCCCGGCCTTGGCGCTGAGGTATTCCAGCAGGTGGCAAGGCTTGCCCACGGTGTGGCGTACATCTTCGCGGGCCATCCGGTAGCCGGGAAGCTCGGGCGGCATCGGTGGCGGTGTCCATTCTCCCGATGGGCGCTCACCACCAGCGGCGAAATATTCGCGGGGCTTCACATGGTGGGCGCATCGGTCCTCCCGATCGCATCGCCCTACATGCTCGGCGAGGTGCTCACCGGTGGCCGAATCCACGTAGCGCTTGAAGCATCGCCGGTGCCCACAGCTCGGGCATGTGTGCTTCGATCTCGGTCCGGTGTAGCGTTCCAGGGTGTAGCGGTGTGCCTCAGCCACGGCCATCGGTGTGCATGTTAGAGGTGTGGTCCTTTTGGTCTTTTGGTCCTTTGCTACGGGGATAAGCATTTCCCGAGGTATGGGGTGGTCTTTTCATGGTCCAAGTGGTCCTTTGCCACCACATCCGAAAGGACCAAAGGACCACGAAAGGACCACCCGTATACCCTCCGAATCCCGCGCCCATGGCGGAAAGGACCAAAAAGGCCAAAAAGTCCATGGGTATCGTGTAGCTCATGCGTCCTTCAGCTTCACGTTCACCCCGTGGCGGGCCTTGCGGAAGAGGTGCCCATCCCTCAACAGGCGCTTGAAGGTGGAGGGCGGCATACCCATCGCCTGGGCGATATGGGTGCCCTCGCCAGTGGTGAAGCGCTCAGGCAGGGCGGCGTAAACGCGGCCCTTCAGTGGCGGCAAACGGTCCACGGCATCGGCCTCGAAGAGCTGGAAATGCACTTTCCTTGCACAAGCCTCGAAGTACTCCAGCAGCTTCAGCGCACCCTCCACGGCTTCAGCCCTCACCTCTCGGGCATGGCCTTCGCCCGTGCATGCCCGGTGCAATAGTTCCAGCACCAAGGCCAGCCGGTGGGCATAGGTGTCCAGCTTGCCGAAGAGGGCGGCGCTTAGCTCATCGCCGGACGCATTCGCGGCGTTCGTGCGGTCCGTGTTCATTCGGTCCCATCGGGCGTATACCTCGGCGGCGGCTTCGGTGTAGTGCATCAGGATCGGTTCCAGCTCCCCATCCACCGTGCGCATTTCCAGCTCCAGCAGTTGCTCCAGCACTCTGTCCCATGTCTCGCCCCATGCAGCGTTCACCGATAACTTGGATGCGTAACGCCTCAACTGCTCATCGGGATACACGAACAACAGGCGGTGGAGGAAGCCGTCATGATCGCGGCCGAGGTCATGCAGCTTGCCTGGTTGCACCCCACCAGCTACGGCCACGAACGGAAGGCGCACAACATGCTCCCCAGCCGTCTTTCGGATCTCGCTGAGCTGGGATCCATTGAAGATGGAAAGCCACTTTTGGCGGTCCCCACCCTTGCGGTACTTGTCCATCCCTGCCAGCCATCCGCCTAGCTCATCGCAATGCAGGCCCACCCCTCGGGGCGTTGCCGCCAGCTTGGCCAGCAGCGCCTCCATGGTGATATCGTCCACAAGGTGGGGGCGCCATACAGGCCGAGGTGAAGGCGGTTCCTCCGGTGGGGCATCCTTGCCGCCCTTTCGCTTACGGCGATCCTCCTGAGCGGATTCCCATTCCCTCACCCTGGTATCGTGTTCGCGCTTGGTGCGTGCATCCCGCTTGGCCAAGGGCTTCACCATGGCATTAAGCGGGTGGGTCTTTCCGATGGACGGGCGCCCGACGCTCACCAGCCAAAGCATGGGCGGTACTGTGTAGCCCTCTTTCACCTGAAGGTGTGCGGCGTTCCCGATCGCCGTGCATGCGGCGAAGAGCATGCCCGCTCCGGTGTAGTCCAGGAGGAAGCCGTTGAACCGCTCCAGCTCTCGGGCGTAATCAGCCAGCAGTTCGGGGAGCGCCTCCAGCGGGAATGGCGGTACCACCACCTCGGCGGTGGGCCTTGCGTGTTCGATGCGCATGGCGCCCTCCACTTGCTCGGGTGTGATCCTGGTGGCCGTGCTCATCGCCTGCGGTATTGCCTGCGTGGAACACTCGGCCAGCGGCGAAGCACAAGCCCTGCCATCTTGGCGAAGGCGAACACGTCAAGGTGTGTGGCATCCAGGTTGGCATCTTGGAAGCCCTCCAGCGCCATGGCCAGCTCTTTCAGGTCCGATGCACGGGTGGTGAACGTGCGGCGGCACCATCCGGCCACGAATAGCTCAACACGTAGGTAGAGCGGCGTTCCGTTGGGATCGGTCCGCTCTTCGTCGGGGTGGTTTATCTTTGGCATGTCTCAGCAGAATTTCGGGCCGGGTTGCATTCGCAGTGCTCCCGGCTCATTTCTTTTCTTCCATTCGTTCGTGAGCGATCTCTTCGGCCAGCGGGCGGCGCCCGGCATCCAGCCAAGCCTCCAGCTCCGAGCGGCGGAAGTAGAGCCGCCCATGCACGTTGCGGTGTGGGATCTCCCGCCTGAAGGTTTTCTTGTATAAGGTGCTCCGGCTCAGTCCCGTGACGGCCTCGGCCAGTTCCATGCCCCCGATCTCATCGGGTGGGGCTTCCTTGGTGCGGCTCTTCAGTGCCCGCACATCCACGGCCAGGGCATCCAGCTTGGCCTCAAGGATCTCGAAAGGGTTCGCGTTCATCTTGCCTCAACGCTCGGGGGATGTTATCCCGAGCAATAGGGCAAAATTCTCCGGGCCTTTCGCGGTGGGGTGAGAATGTGGCCACAATGTGGCCCCCTATTTTCCGAAGCTTATTCTCGTTCGCGTAGCTCTTCCAGTTCAGCCTCAGCCATGGCCTTGGCCTTCTGGTGATCTACGAGCATTGCGATTGCGGCGAGATAGCGTGTCTTCACGGTGTAGGACTCCGCATCGTCTAGCCGTTGGGCGTGGTGGTCCTTGCCCATCGTGTAGCGTGTGTAATGTCTGAGGAGGTCCCTTCCGCTCTCCTTGCCCGTTGCTCCAGCGCCAACAGCCAGCGCCTGTGCATTTATCCTGGTGATATCCGCGCTCTTATCCCCGGTCAAGTATCGAAGTGCATGGACCAAAGCCACCAACTTCAAGTCTGGACGCTTCCCCTGAGCCGTCGCCGTGGTGGAGGTCTTCCCTTGTGCATGCACCTTGGGTGCCATGGACAGCCATTGCTCCAGCACATCGGCCAACGTTTCCCAATGCTCGGCACCCTTGCCACCTGTGTCCTTAATCGCATGCAGGCGCTTCGCGGTGCTCTTCACCAAGGCGCGGAATACCTCGGCCCTCCCACCATGGCGGTGATGGTGGTCCAGCAGTTGTTCCACCGTTGCCGCCTTGGTATTGGCGGGGCCATCCCAAGCGGCCAGCAGTTGCCGCCACCATTCCACCTTCAGGTGTTCGCCGTTGGGGGGCATGGTGGGCACCATGTGTGAGGTGGCCATATCCAACAAGCCGTGGTGGGGTACGTCGAAAGGCGAAGGGCTGCGGTCAAGGTTCAAGCGCCCCACGAAAGCGGGGAAGGTCCAGCCCTCCAGCGCATCCAAGCTCTTCACGGCGGTGAGGTACCCCTTTCGCAGTTCCCGCGCCTCGGGCGATCGTTCGCCCTTGTAATGTTCAGCCATGTGGGCGCAATGGTCCTTTCTCTTCCTTAGCGCGGCCTGAACGACTTCGGTACATCGGTCCCAATGTTCAAAAGCTTGCACCCACCGTGCCGGTAGGTATAGCACGTCTACGGCATCGCCGATAAGGTGATGAGGAACTGGGCTAACCGAAAGCCCATGGGACCACATCTCCAAGTACTCTGCCCAACGCCTGCGGGCATCGCTATCCATCACCTCGGCGGCGGCGTATCCCACGGTGAACGGCCCGTTATTGTATCGCGGTGGGAGACGTTTCCCTAGCATCGCCTCAAGCTCGGCATGGTATCGCTCTGCCTCCTTATCCACGTTCAAGTGTACACTACCAGCACATCGCCCCTCCGTTATCGTGATGCGTGACCATTTATAGCCACGTCCGGCTAGGTATTCACTTACCCTAGGTTTATTGGTGGTCCTCACTTCGATAGTTTGCGCCGATGGATATCCGGGGCCTTTGGCCACGAGTTCCATGGTAGCGGTGTACCATTTCCGCCCTTCAGCCTTGGGGGTGCGCTTCGCCATCGCTCATCGTAGTTTCTTACGGGCTTCGTCCAGCACATCGCACCCAAGCTCTCGGAGGTAGAGCTGGGTAACGGCTGGACTACTATGCCGGGCAAGCTCGGAAATGTGCTCCAGCGCCACCCCATTACGGTAGAGGGTGGTGAAGGACGTGTGCCGGGCTACATAGGTGGTGAGGTTCGTTCGGATGCCCACCATCTCGGCGGCTTCCTTCAGATCGGCGTTCACCTTTTTGAGGCACTTCCGGATCCGGTCCCATTGCTGTTGGTCCGTGACGTGCTGAGCACCAAGGATGGGGAAGAGGTAGGGGCCGTCATGCTCGAAGGTGGCAAGGATGCCCGAAAGCACCTCATCCAACGGGATATTGATGGGGCGCCCGGTCTTTTTCCGAGCGTAGAAGATGCGCCCCCCCACTAGGTTTTCAGGCTTCAGGCGTGCAATGTCCTGAAAGTTCATCCCATCGGCATAGTAGCTGAAGAGGAAGTACCGGACGCTCTCGGCCAGGTGTGGTGCCCTATCGAATGGGAAGCGCTTGAGCTTGTCCATATCGGCGGCATCCAATGCGCGGGGAGTGGCGCCGCTCTTCAGCCGCTTCATGGAATAGCCCGCATGGGTGGCGGTTTCAAAGGGGTATTGGTCCGCTGCCATGTGGCCCTCTTTGATCGCGGTATTGATGGCCACGCGGATTGTCCGCATGTAGGCGGCGATCCCGCCTCCTGTGCCGCCCTCTTCCTTAAGCATGGCCTCAAGCTCTTCAAGCTTGGCGGCGGTGAGGTCCGCGAAGCGGATAGGCTTGCCGGTCGTTAAGCGCCCCAGGGCGGCGGAGGCGGTGCGGAAGGTTCCGGCGTAGCCAATGCGCCCCTCTTTCGTAAACTTGAGCGCTAGCCCCTCCATGTATGCCAGTACATCGGCACTGGCCTTGGGGTTGCGGTAACGGGCCTCGAAGGCATTCAGCGAAAGGGTGCCATGCACCACCAGCGCATCCACGATGCTCACCACTTGGGCCTCCATTGCGTTCAGCACGCGGTTCACGGCGGCGGCGCTCTTCGCTCGGGGCTTCATGCGGCCAGCGTCCGCGTCCCATTCATTAAGCGTGCATGCCTCTCCCGTGCTGAAGCGCTTCACCTTCAGGTTATGGATCAACTGAAGCCGGACCGGGTGCATTTCGCCCTTGACGGTCTTACCCGTGAGGCATACGAACCGGGCGCTGAAGCCTTGCGATTTTGCCTTGGGGTGGAGGTTGATACTTGCGCCTGCCATGGGGGTGGGGTAAATGATGGGGTAAATGTAGGGGGAAACAAGCGGAAGGGGGATTGTCCTTCCTTGTCTCTTACCGGACAAGCGTTTTCAGCACAGGGCAAGGGAAAGGCCCATCGGGGTAAAGCCATGGAAAATGACACGCGCATTATTCATAATCCTGAGGTCGAGAGTTCAAGTCTCTCCCGCGCTACGAAGCCCCCTTCACCGGGGGCTTTTTCGCACGCATGAGGACCCGGTCCACCAACCCCGCCCGCTTCGCCATGCTCCTGCTGCTGTTGACGGGCTGCGCCGGTGGGGAGCAGGATTTCAAGGAGACCGGGGCCTACAAGGGCGTGCAGGCGGCAATGGCGGCCCAGGAGGCGGCCTGGGACCGGGGCGACGTGCGCGGCTTCATGGCCGCCTATGCCGAGGACGCCTGTTTCATCACCGCCAAGGAGCGCACCTGCGGGCGCGAGGAGGTGACCCGGCGCTACCTGCGCAGCTATCCGGACCAGGCGGCCATGGGCGACCTGCGCTTCGGGATCGGCGAGGTACTGGCCGTGGGCGCCGACCATGCGTGGTGCACCGGCACCTGGACCCTGGTGCGGCGGGCCGATACGCTGAGCGGTGGGTTCAGCCTGCTTTGGCGCAAGGGCCCGGACGGCTGGCTGGTGCTGCGTGACCACACCTACTGAGCCGCTACTTTCGCCGGCATGTCCGCGTCGGTGGCCATCCTGCTTCTCACCGTGCTGGTGTCGCTCATCGCCTTCAGCGACCGGCGGGTCTTCGATGCGCTGGCCTTCGAGCCCTTCGTGGTGGCGGCCCGGAAGGACCACCACCGCTTCCTTACGCATGCGTTGGTCCATGCCGACTGGCCGCACCTCCTGGTGAACATGTTCGTGCTCCACGGCTTCGCGCCGTTCGTGGAGGGCTACCTCACGGGGCTCACCCCGCTGCCGGGGTCCTGGCTCCTGGTGCTGTTGTACGCGTCGGCGGCCGTGGTGGCCTGCATCCCCGGCTACCGGCGGCACCGGCATGATCCGGGCTACCGTGCGGTGGGCGCCAGCGGGGCCGTCTCGGCGGTGCTCTTCGCCCACATCCTGATCATGCCCACCGCGAAGGTGGGTCTGTTCCTGCTGCCGATCGGCCTGCCCTCGGCGGTGTTCGGCGTCCTGTACCTGATCTACGAGGGCACCATGCACCGGCGCGGCGGCGACAACGTGGCGCACGACGCGCACCTGATGGGCGCGATCCACGGCGTGCTCTTCATGGTCGTGCTGCGGCCCTCCCTGGTGCCGGCCTTCTTCGGCGCCATCACCGACCTGCTGCCCGGATGAAGCTGCGACCCGCCCTTTTCCTGGACCGGGACGGCGTGGTGAACCGCGAGCGTGGGGAACACACCTGGCGTCCGGAGGACTTCGAGGTGCTGCCCGATGTGGCCGGCGTGGTGGCCTCCTTCAACCGCAGGGGCTGGGCCGTGGTGGTGGTGAGCAACCAGAGCGGCATCGGCCTGGGCCTGTACACCGCGGCCGATGTGGAACGCCTGCACCATTACCTTCACGACCATCTCCGCAAGCACGGGGCCCGCATGGACGATATCCTTTACTGCCCGCATCACCCATCGCAGGGGCGCTGTCTCTGCCGCAAGCCCTCGGGCCTGCTTTTGGAACGCGCCATCGCACTGCACGGCATCGACCCCGCACGTTCGGTGATGGTGGGCGATCGCGAGCGCGACATACAGGCCGCAGCGAGCGTGGGTGTGCGCGGGCTGCTGATCCCCTCCAACGCGGGCCTCGGGGCGGCCCTGCAAAACGCCGGCATCCCATGAGCGCCGAACGGTTCGTGGACCTCAACGGGGAACTGATGCGGGCGGACCGGCCCGTGATCACCCTGGACAACCGGGCGTTCCATTATGCCGACGGCCTCTTCGAGAGCATCCGCGTGGTGGGTGGGCGGCCGTGCTTCCTGGACGCGCACTGGGCGCGCCTGGCCGAGGGCTGCAAGGTGCTGCGCATCGAGCTGCCGCCCGGCTTCGACCGCGATGCGTTGGAACGGGCCATCCTACGCCTGGTGGAACGCAATGCGATGCCCAGCGCGCGCTGCAGGCTGACGGTGTACCGCGATGCCCAGGGTCATTACCGGCCCGCAGGCCACCGTGGCGCGTATGCCATCGAACTGCAGCCGATGCAGGAGGGGACCTACACGTTGAACGAGCGGGGCCTGATGGTGGACATCTATCCCGATATGCGCAAGCCGGTGAACGCGCTGGCCGTGCACAAGACGCTCAACTGCCAGTACTACGTGATGGCCTCCCTGTGGAGCGAGTCCCGCGGGCTGGACGACTGCCTGCTGCAGAACGACCGCGGCAACATCATCGAGAGCAGCACGGGCAATCTGTTCATCGTGAGCAACGGGGTGCTCTACACCCCATCGCTGGCCGACGGCTGCCTGGGCGGTGTGATGCGCATGCAGGTGATCAACCTGGCGTTGCACAACGGCATCAAGGTGTACGAATGCTCGCTCAACCCGCAGAACCTGCTGGCGGCCGACGAGCTGTTCTTCACCAACGCGGTGCGCGGGGTGCAGTGGGCGGTCACCTACCGCACCAAGCGCTACGTGCATCGCACGGCACGGCAGGTCACGGAGCTGCTGGCCCGCAGCGTGCTCAGTTGAGGCCGGGGTCCTCCGGGAAGTTGGCCAGGGGTGCGAAGGCGCGGCCCATGGCGCGCAGCGTATCGCCCCACAGGTCCTTCACCTGAGTGTTCATCACGTGTCGCTTGGTGGCCGGCCCCACGATCCACGAGCGCTGCCCGAGCTCCTTCTCGAGCTGCTGCTCGCCCCAGCCGGAGTAGCCAACGAAGAAGCGCACGTGGCGCGACAGGCGCGGGTCGGTGGCCAGCAGGGACCGGAGCTGTTCGAAATCGCCGCCCATGTGCACGCCGTCCAGCACCTCCATGCTGCCCTCCACCCGCGGCCCGAAGGCGTGCAGGTAATACAGGTTACCGCTCTGCACCGGACCACCGATGCTCACGCGCGTGTGGATCGGCGGCATGTTGTCCATCAGGTCGCCGATGTCCATGTCCAGGTAGCGGTTCAGCACGAAGCCGAAGGAGCCCTCCGCATTGTGCTCGCACAGCAGCACCACGGTGCGCCGGAAGTAGGGGTCGGGCAGATAGGGTTCGCTGATCAGCAGCCGGCCCCGTGCGGGCGCCACCGTGCTTTCGGGGTCCAGGTCAAGGAAGTCCTTGGGCATGGCGAACGGAGGTCAAGGTACGGCCGAACGGGTATCTTCGGCGCATCAATCGCGAAGCATGGACAGCGCACGCAAGGTGGGGCAACGTACCGATTACAGCAAGACCGTGCTGTTGGAGGAGGAGGCGGGCAACGACCCCATCGCGCTCTTCGGGCGGTGGTTGCATGCGGCCGAGGAGGACGGGCTGCCGGAGCCGCATGCGATGACGCTGGCGACGGCGGGTTCGTTCAGCATCAGCTGCCGCGTGGTGCTCCTGCGTTCCTTCGACGCGCAGGGCTTCGTGTTCTTCACCAATTACAACAGCCGCAAGGCGATGGACCTGGAGCGCGACCCGCGGGCGGCGCTCTCCTTCTTCTGGCCGCAGCACGAGCGGCAGGTGCGCATCGAGGGCAAGGTGGAGAAGGTGGAAGCGGCGTTGAGCGACGCGTACTTCAAGGAGCGGCCGCGCGAGAGCCAGGTGGGTGCGTGGGCCAGCGATCAGAGCCGGATCGCGGACGACCGTTCGCATGTGGACGAGCGGTACGCACGCTGGACGGAACGGTTCAAGGATGCGGCGGAGGTGCCGCGGCCCCTGCACTGGGGTGGCATGCGTGTGCGGCCCGTGCGGATCGAGTTCTGGCAGGGAAGGCCCAGCCGGTTGCACGACCGCATCGTCTTCGAGCATTTCACCGACGGGTCGTGGAGCCGGATCCGGCTTCAACCCTGAACGGGCGGCGGTATTAAAAGACGAAGCCCCCCGCGATGCGGAGGGCTTCCGTTCCCGATGCGGGTCACTTCTTCGGGGCGGCCTTCTTGGCGGCGGCCTTCTTCGGGGCGGCCTTCTTGGCGGCGGCCTTTTTCGGAGCGGCCTTCTTGGCGGCGGCCTTCTTGGCCGGGCTCGCCTTGGCCCCGGTGGAAGCCGCCGTGGCCTTGGCACGAACGCTTGCGCGCACCTTGCGTTTGCTCGGCCGCGACTTGCCGCGGCTGCCCGCCCGGCGCTTGCCTTTCTTGGAACGGATATCGCCTTTGCCCATGCTGCGTGTTTTGGATGTTCCTCACAAAGGACCGGCATCCCGGGCCCGTGTCCAGGTCACGCACGACCGCACTTCTCCACGCGGCGCTGTTCATACCGGCCGGTCGTTGGCCCCTTCTCCGAATGCGAACGCGGTGTTCCCTACGGCGCTCCGGTGCGCAGCCGCTGCTCGATGGCCGTCGCGTCGTGCAGCGCCGCACGTGTCCACTGCAACTTCAGCGCGGTGATCGTGGCCTCGTCCGGCTGCCAGGCCACCGTGCTCCTGCGCAGGCGTGTCATCACAGTATAGAGCACGATGGCGGCGGAGACCGAGATGTTGTAGCTCTCGGTGAAGCCGTGCATGGGGATGCGCAGCGTGCCGTCGCAGGACCCCAGCAGCGTGTCGCTCAGCCCATGCAGCTCGGTGCCGAAGCAGAAGGCGATGGGCCTGTCGATCGGCACATCCTCCGGGGTCCAGGCCTCGGCGTGCGGTGTGGTGGCCACGATGCGATGCCCCGAGGCGCGCAGGGCCCCGATGCAGGCCAGGGCGCCGTCGGGGCCTGCGTAGCGATGCACGGTGGCCCATTTGTCGCTGCCCAGGGCGATCTCCTTGTTCGCGGTGAAACGGTTGTGCGCCTCGATGGCGTGCACCTCCTGGATGCCGAGCAGGTCGCAGGTGCGCAGCACGGCGCTGGCGTTGTGCGCCTGGTACAGGTCCTCGAGCACCACGGTCACATGCCTGGTGCGTTGCGGCGCCAGGCGGTCGAACAACGCCCGCTTGTGCGGGGTGATGAAGGCGCCCAACCGGTCGAGCAGTTCGCGGTCGTCCATGGTGCAAAAGAAAAGGGTCCCTCCGTGGAGGGACCCTTTTGCAGGAGCGGTGGTGCTTACTTCACCTTGTTGGAGAGGTCGGCACCGGCCTTGAACTTCACGACCTTCTTGGCCGCGATCTTGATCTCCTTGCCCGTCTGGGGGTTGCGGCCCTTGCGAGCGGCGCGCTTGGAGATCGAGAAAGTCCCGAAGCCCACGAGGGCCACACGGTCGCCCTTCTTGAGGGCCTTGGTGGTGTTGTTCACGAAGGCGTCCAGGGCACGCTTGGCGTCAGCCTTGGAGATCTTCGCTTCGGCGGCGATCGACTCGATCAGTTCAGCTTTGTTCAATCCCATGTTCGTTGAGGGTTTTGGGTGAGTGTTTGTGTGAACTCGTCGCAAAAGTATTCGGAGACCCGCGTCTGTCAAGGGTTTCCGGGCGGGTCCTCGGAAAATGTTGAAAAATCAGGGGTTTTGTTGATAAGTGCGTCTGTATCCCGCCCCCAGTAAGGGTTTGCGGAGGAGGGGGGTGTGCCGAAAATGTCCATCCGTTGACCCAACGATTTTTCCGCGCGGGGGCACGGCCCGGTCATTGCAGGCGGATGGAACCCCGCAAACCCGCGCGGAATGCGGGCCCGGACATGCGTCGGCGTCCTTCGGGCTGCACCTCCAGCAGGCGTAGTGCACCATCGCCGCAATACACCAGCAGGCCGTCGGGATCGGGATGCACGGTGCCCGGCCGGGCCTGGCCGGCGGTCTCCACGCGTTCGGTGCGCAGCACCTTGAAGTGTTCGGTGCCGCCATCGTCGCGCACCAGTTCGGTCCACGCGCCGGGCAGTGGGGAAAGGCCGCGCACGTGGTCGTGCACCGCCGCGGCCGGTCGCGACCAATCGATGCGGCAGTTGGCGGGTGTGAGCTTGGGTGCCTGGCGCAAGGCGGCGCCTGAGTCCAGTGTGCTCTGGGGGCGTGGTTCCAGGCGGCCCTCACCCAGGTCCAGCACGGTGCGTGTGAGCAGGGAGGCGCCCAGGGTGGCCATGCGGTCGTGCAATTCACCGGCGGTCTCGTCGGGGCCGATGGGCAGGGTCTCTTGCAGGAGCACGTCGCCGGTGTCGATGGCTTGTTGCAGCAGGAAGGTGGTGAGGCCGGTGCGGGGTTCGCCATGCATCACGGCCCAGTTGATCGGCGCGGCGCCGCGGTACTGGGGCAGGAGGGAGGCATGCAGGTTGATGGTGCCGAGCTGAGGCATGCGCCACACGACCTCGGGCAGCATGCGGAAGGCCACCACCACGAACAGGTCGGCGCCGCAGGCGCGCAGGTCGTCCAGGAAACCGGCCTCGCGCAGACGCTCGGGCTGCAGCAGGGGCAGGCCCAGACGCAGCGCCGCCTCCTTCACGGCCGATGGGCGCAGCTGCCGGCCCCGGCCCGCGGGCCGGTCGGGGGCGGTGACCACGGCGGCGATGGGGATGCCTGCGGCGTGCAGCGTTCCCAGGGAGGTGACGGCGAAGGGCGGGGTGCCCAGGAACACGATGCGTGGTGCGCTCATGGCGCGAAGGTCATCACGGAAGATGGATGCGGAAACGGTAGGGCAACAGCGCGTCGGGCCCGGCATAGTCCACGCCGATGCGCGGACCGGTACGGACCGTCGCCGGGTCGATGATGCGGCCTTCGTCGGCGATCCAGATGCGGTCCCCGAGCAGGTCGGTGCCGTCGTGCGTGCGCCGGATGCCCAGTGCCTGGGCGGCGGTGCCTGGCCCGTCGGTGGCGGCCCCCGGCCGGCCCCGCCGCCGGTCGGCCGCACTGCGGCCTTCCAGCACCTGCACGCCACGCACAAGCACGGCATGGGGCACACCCTCGGCGTGGGTCACGATGTTGAAGAGGTGATGGATGCCGTAGCAGATGTACACATAGGCCGTTCCTCCCCGGGCGTAAAGGCATTCGTTGCGGGCGGTGCGCCGGCCGTTGAAGGCGTGCGAAGCGCGGTCGTTCACACCGGCATAGGCCTCCGTCTCGGTGATGGCCGCGGCCACATGGCTTCCGCCGATGCGGGTGTGCACCACCATGCCGAGGAGCTCGCGCGCGATGGCCACCACGTCAGTGCGCTCGTAGAAGTCCCGGTCCAGGCGCATGCTTCAGGTCTCGCTCCGCACCCAGCGCAGCAGCTCCGCATCGGGGCCGTCCACGGCCAGGGTGGCCTCGGCGGTGGGGAGGGACCGGCAGCGGTCGCAGCGTCCACAGGGCCTGGGATCGGGCTCACCGAAGTACGTCAGCAGTCCCGCCTCGCGGCATCCGGCGGTTGAGGCGGACCAGGCCACCATGGCCTTGGCGCGCTCCAGGGCGCCATGCAGGCGCAGGTCGAGCGCCTCGGGTTCGAGGGTGAGGCGCATCGCGTCGCGTCGCGGTGTCATCAGGGTCACCAGCGGATCGTCGGTGCGGGGCGCGTAACGGAGCACGTCCATGCGCTGCAGTTCGCGCAGGCCATCGCGCACGGCGTTGGTGGAGGTGGCGAGCAGCTGGGCGATCCGTTCCTCCTCGATCGACGCCGGTGCCTCGAAGAGCCCGCCGTACGAACGGAGCATGACCTCCAGCAGCGGACCCAGCCGGTTGTCGTGCAGGCGGAGGTCGTGCACGGTGGAAGGGCTGCAGATGAGCAGCGCCCGGGACGGGGTGTGCACCCCTTCGCTGAGCACGAGGTCGCCGTTGAGCTCCAAGGCTTTCAAGGCGCCGAGCACGGTGGTGGGCCGCAGGCCGCAGCGGTGCGCGAGGTCGCGCAGGTCCAGGGCGTAAGCTTCGTGCAGGCCGCTTCCCAGGGCGATGCGGTGACCGTCGGCGAAGGCCTGGTAGGTGCGGCGCACCTCGGCGGTGGTGGGATAACCGTCCTGTACGCGCTGGAGAAGGCGGGGGGCATCGCCATCGTCGAGCAGCAGAAAGGCATAGGAGGGCGCGCCGTCGCGTCCCGCTCGGCCGGCCTCCTGATAGTAGCTCTCCAGATCGGGCGGCGGTCCCAGGTGCACCACGGCGCGCACATCGCCCTTGTCGATGCCCATGCCGAAGGCGTTGGTGGCGGCCACATAGCGCAGGCGGCCTTCCTGCCAGTCGCGCTGCACCCGCAGGCGGTCGGCGTGGGCCATGCCGGCATGGTAGGCATCGGCGGCCACGCCCATGTTGCGCAGCACGGAGGCCATTTCCACCGTGCCGCGCCGGTCGCGCATGTACACGATGCCCGATCCCGGGACACGTTCGGTGATGCGGCGGAGCCTGGCGAGCTTGTCCTCGCCGCGGCTGCACCAGAAGGTGAGCTCCTCGCGGTGGAAGGGCGAGCGCAACAGGTTGGGTGCGCGGAAGCCGAGGCGCTGTTGGATGTCGTCGGCCACGGCCGGCGTGGCGGTGGCCGTGAGGGCCACGATGGGCGCCTGGGGAATGGTCTCGCGCAGCACGGGGATGCGCATATACGCCGGCCGGAAGTCGTAGCCCCACTGGGCGATGCAGTGCGCCTCGTCCACGGCGATGAGCTTCACGGGCATGCGGGGCAACCTGCCGCGGAAGGCGTCGGTGCCGAGGCGTTCGGGCGAGACGTACAGCAGCCGCAGCAGGCCCAGCGCGGCGTCCTCCAGCACGTTGTCGATCTCGAAGGCGGCCATGCCGCTCATCACCGCGTTGGCCGGGATGCCGCGTCGGCGTGCGTGGTCCACCTGGTCGCGCATCAGGGCGATCAGCGGGCTCACCACGATGGTGAGGCCGCCCAGGGCCAGCGCCGGCAGCTGGTAGCAGAGGCTCTTGCCGGCACCGGTGGGCAGCAGGGCCAGGGTGTCGCGGCCCTCCAGCACCGCACGGATCACCTGTTCCTGCAGCGGGCGGAAGCGGTCGTACCCCCAATGCCTGCGCAGCAGGTCGTGCAGGTCGTGCGGCGGCGCGGGCTCGCCGGCGAGGGCGCCGCCGCCATGGGGGATGGTTACCTTTGGACGCATCAACGCACCGTGCTGCATGATCACCACCGGGCAAAAGATAGCCATCCACCGCACCGCGGCATCGCGCCTGCCGGACACCGACCTGGGCCATGTGAAGTTCGGCCGGGTGTTCACCGACCACATGTTCGTGATGGACTTCCGGGACGGCCGGTGGCAGGAGGCGCGCATCACCCCTTTCGCCGACCTGACGATGAGCCCGGCGGCGCTGGTGCTGCATTACGGGCAGACCATCTTCGAGGGCCTCAAGGCGTACCGCACGCCGCGTGGGGTGGAGCTGTTCCGGCCACAGGCCAACATCGCCCGCATGAACCGCAGCGCGCATCGCATGTGCATGCCGCAGCTGCCGGAGGACCTGTTCCTGGAGGCCATGCGGGAACTGGTGCGGATGGACCAGGACTGGCTCCCGGAGGGCGATGACGCCGCGTTGTACCTGCGCCCGGTGATGTTCGCCACCGATGAGTACATCGGCGTGAAGCCCAGCGACGGGTACCGCTTCATCATCTTTCTGTGCCCGGTGCGCGGCTACTACAACGAGCCGGTGCGGGTGAAGATCGAGACGGAATACGGCCGGGCCTTCCCGGGCGGCACGGGTGAGGCGAAGTGCGGCGGCAACTACGCGGGTGCGCTGTATCCGGCCAAGTTGGGGCAGGACCAGGGCTACCACCAGCTCATCTGGACCGATGGGCTTACGCACCAGTACATCGAGGAGAGCGGTACGATGAACGTGTTCTTCAACATCGAAGGCACGCTGATCACCCCGGCCCTGGACGGCACCATCCTGCACGGCATCACCCGGGACAGCATCCTGCGGATCGCGCGCGACGAGGGCATCCGTGTGGAGGAGCGGCGTGTGAGCGTGGAGGAGGTGGTGAGCGCCGCGCGGAACGGCCGGCTGCGATCGGCCTTCGGTGCCGGCACTGCGGCGACCATCGCCAACATCGCCTCCATCGCCTACGGCGACGAGGAGTTCGAGTTGCCGGAAGTGGCCGTGCGCAAACTGGCCAACCTGGTGGGGCAGCGGCTCGACGCGATCCGTCGTGGCCAGGTGGACGACCCCTACGGTTGGATGGTGCCGGTGGGCTGACGCGCCGGACTTCAGCCCATTTTCGGGAAGTCCTCCCACAGGAGGCGGCCGCATGCCCGGCCCACGTCGGCCCAGCGTTCCACGTCCAGCTCCAGGCACACGGTGTGGCAGGTGGCCATCTCGCCGGTGGCGCGGCACAGTGCGTGGGCGAAGGTGCTGATGCCCGGGTTGTGGCCGAAGAGCATCACGTTGGGGGCGGCATCGGGCAGCGCCTGCACGATGTCCAACAGCGTGTCCTCGTCGGCGTGGTAGGCGTTGGGCACGGGCACGATATCGGCTTCCGGGATGCCCAGCGTGGCGGCGAAGACCTGGGCGGTGCGCCAGGCCCTGCGGGCGGTGCTGCTCACCAGCAGGGGGGCGGGCATGCCGCGGCGGGCGAACCGTTGCGCCATGGCCGGTGCGTCGCGTTCGCCGCGGGCGTTGAGGGGACGGTCGAAGTCGCGTTGCTCCGGATGGTCCCAGCTGCTCTTGGCGTGCCGGGTGAGCAGAAGCGTGCGCATGGCCGCGGAAGGGTCAATGCGCGTGGTAGCGCTTCAGCCCCTCCACCAGGCCGTTGAGCAGCAGCGTATGGTCCATGCTGGGGCGCAGGTGCACCTGCACGGCGTGGGCATCGCTGAACTGCGTGCTGCGGCGGCCGGCCTTGCTGATGGTGAGGTGCAGCGTGTCCGGGTAGTCGCCGGTGAAGTGAAGGTCCAGCGGTTCGCCACCGGCCATGCGCAGCACGTAGTGGGGGTAGTGGTTCACGGGGTCCTTCCAGGAGTCGTCCTCCTCCAGCACATGACCCTGCTCACGCAGGTCGTCGGCCCATTGGTCCATGACGAAGAGGAGCACATCCTCCACGAAGACCTCGGGGTCGGTGGGGAGTTGGTGCTGGCGGTGGTCGACGGGGGCCAGCAGGCGCGAACGCGTGCGGCGCAGGGTGGTGGACAGGTCGTCCAGTTGTGCGGTGAAGGTCATCACTTCTTGTCCTCGACAGGTTCTTCCGGGGGCAAACTAGGCCCGCACGGCAATATGGGGAATGAGCTGCGACACGTTTTTATGCACGATCCGACGCTCGATCCCCTGACGCTCAACCGGTGGGGCTGTGGATGAACGGCTCACACACCCGCGCTGCACCGGCAAGCGATGGCGGGGGCAGCACGTGGACGGGGTCTTCCCGTCGAACCCGATCCGTCCTGTCACGGAGGGATCGATCACCTGAGGCTTGCCGGCTTCAGTTGAGCCGTCGGCTCAGGAGATCAACGCCGTGATGCGCGTCACCACCTGTCGATATTTGGTGTCACTCACCTTCCCGGCTACCGTGCGAATGATCCGCCGATCCGGAGTGAAGATCTTGTTCGGTCTGATGTGGCTGGGGATCGGCAGGCGGCCTGTATCGAAGTCTGTTTCTGAGAGTGGCACCTCAAGTCCGTCCCGTTTGGACTGGCTGGTGATCTGGCACAAAATGATGTCGTCTCCACCCCAGTCGGCGACAACGAGCGTCGGACGCCGTTTGCTGCCGCTCAGATCCGAGAATGGGAAGGGGATGACGACCACATCGCCCTTCATAGCCCCGCCCACGCTTGGTCTTCCTCTTCGCCCTCCCAATCCTTGCTCAGGCTTGGTTCGCTGGCGATGGTCAGCGCTGCGGTGTCCTCCAATAGTTCTTTCAACAGCACCTTTTACTCCTGGGTGGAGCACTGCCGCACCAAGGCTAGGATCTGGCTGATGGAGACCGGAAGGTTGTGCTCGGAGGCGTGCATGAGTACACGAAGATAATGCGAGGGGCACGCCCCGAACACACAAGGCCCCTTGCGGAGCCCTGTGTTCATGCTGTACAGTGACGGTTACGCGCTCGCCTTTTCCTTCTTCCCTTTGCTCGTGCCGTTCCCGTTCTTCTCCCGCTCGGCGATCGGCTTGCGGAATTCGATCCGGCAGCCGAACAAGAACAGACTCTCCGTAGCGAGGTCTTGCTTCAAGGACAAGCGCAATGATCGATACCCTTCACCTACTTGACCCGCCGTATCCAGACTGCCAGCCGCTCGCGGATCTGCTGCAGTGTGTCCGGGTCGATGGTGCCGATCAGGCCTTCGATTCAGGTAACGGGCACCACGTACGCATGACCAAGTCGGATGACGCCGGGGAATCCTAGCCGTGCCATATCGAACGAAGGATGCCCACGGTCGATCACGATGTCCAGGTCCGGCACGGCCAGCCCAAGGCTGCCGCTGATACCCACGACCAACCAGTCGCCGAAGGGAGGGAAGGCAGCAACGAGCACGGCAGGGCGTGGCTTGTGTTGCCCATCGCTCTGTGGCAGGGCCACGCGCACCACGTCACCGGCCTTCACTTGCCGTATTCCGGGTTGGGTTCGAGCAAGGTGATGCCGCTGATGTCCGGCTCGCTCATACCGTAGGCACGTTCCAGGCCTGCGGAGGAAAGGCGCTGCCAGAATGCGCGGTCGGCTTCATCAGACCCCGGGCCGATCCGTGATGTGATGGCCTCACGCTCCTCGTTGGTCAACGACGCCTGGCCGCTCTTGCCTTGCAGCAGTTTCTTGAAACCCCACAACGCATTCAGCAGGCCCCGGTCGTCCAGCTTGCTGATCCAGGCGATCAGTTCGTTCCGCAGGCTTTCGGTGCTCATGGCATAGCGAAGGTACGCTAGCACGGGACGTCACACCCCGGCCTTTTCCCTCTTCCCCTTGCTTGCGCCGTTCCCGTTCTGCTCCTTCTCATCGATCGGCTTCCGCAGCACAGCCTGCCCCGCCTTAGCGGGGATCTTCCCGTCGAACACGACCTGTCCCGCCCCAGCGGGATCGATCACCTGCGGCTTGCCGGCCTCCAATGTGCCGGCGATGATCGGCGCTACTCAGCTCGTTGAGCAGTTCCTTCTGGATCATGCGCTATGGGGCGTGCGCCGATCCCGCTACGGCGGGACAGGATCTGCGAGTCGGAACCGGTGCTGCTGATCCCGTCTTGTCAGGGTGCGTTGGAACAGGACACCACCGGGCGCTATGACGCGACAGGCTTCTTCGCCTTCCCGTTCTTCTCCCGCTCCGCGATCGGTTTTCGCACCACGATCTTCCCATCGAACACGTCGATGACCTGTTCAACGCCCTGCTCCAAGGTGCCACCGATGATCTGGCGGCTCATCTCGTTCAACAGTTCTTTCTGGATGAGGCGCTTGATCGGCCGCGCGCCGAACTGCGGGTCGAAACCAGCGGAGCCGATGTGTTCGATGAGTTCTTCGCTCGGGATGAGCAGGTAGCCTTTCTCTTCGAGGCGGGCGAGCAGCAGGTGCAGTTGCAGTTTCACGATCTCGCGCACATCCTTCTGGCTCAGCGGGCGGAACATGATCAGCTCGTCCACGCGGTTGAGGAACTCGGGGCGCACGGTCTTGCGCAGCAGGTCCATCACCTCGCTGCGGGTCTTCTCCACCACGGCATCCACATCCTTGTGCTCCAGGTTCTCGAAGTTCTCCTGGATGATGTGCGAGCCGATGTTGCTCGTCATGATGATGATGGTGTTCTTGAAGTTCACCACGCGGCCCTTGTTGTCGGTGAGGCGGCCGTCGTCGAGCACCTGCAGCAGGATGTTCCACACGTCGGGGTGGGCCTTCTCGATCTCGTCCAACAGCACCACGCTGTACGGCTTGCGGCGCACGGCCTCGGTGAGCTGGCCGCCCTCGTCGTAGCCCACGTAGCCGGGAGGCGCGCCCACGAGGCGCGAGACGCTGTGGCGCTCCTGGTACTCGCTCATGTCGATGCGCGTCATGGCGTGCTCGTCGTTGAAGAGCACCTCGCTGAGCGCCTTGGCGAGCTCGGTCTTACCCACGCCCGTGGTACCGAGGAAGATGAATGAACCGATGGGGCGCTTCTCATCGCCCATGCCGGCGCGGCTGCGGCGCACGGCGTCGGCCACGGCGCGCACGGCCTCGTCCTGGCCGATCACGCGCTTGTGCAGTTCGTCCTCCAGGTGCAGCAACTTGGTGCGTTCGGCCTCCAGCATGCGGGTCACGGGGATGCCCGTCCAGCGGCTCACCACGGCGGCGATCTCCTCCACGTCCACCTCCTCCTTGATCATCTTGCTGTCGGCCTGCACCTTCAGCAGTTCGTCCTTGGCGGTGGCCAGTTCCTTCTCGGTCTCCTGGATGCGGCCGTAGCGGATCTCGGCCACGCGGCCGAAGTCGCCCTCGCGCTCGGCCTGCTGCGCCTGGTGCTTCAGCTCCTCGATCTGGTCCTTGGCGCTGTTGATGCGTTCCACCAGCTGGCGCTCGCTCTCCCAGCGGGCCTTGAAGCCGTCGCGCCGGCCGCCCAGCTCGGCCAGTTCCTTGTTGATCTCGGCCAGTTTGGCATCGTCGTTCTCGCGCTTGATGGCCTCGCGCTCGATCTCCAGCTGCATGATGCGGCGGTCGATCTCGTCCAGCTCCTCGGGCTTGGAGTTGATCTCCATGCGCAGTTTGCTGGCGGCCTCGTCGATCAGGTCGATGGCCTTGTCCGGCAGGAAACGGTCGGCGATGTAGCGCGTGCTCAGCTCCACGGCGGCGATGATCGCGGCATCCTTGATCAGCACCTTGTGGTGGCTCTCGTACTTCTCCTTCAGGCCGCGCAGGATGGAGATGGCGTCCTCGCGCGAGGGCTCATCCACCATCACCTTCTGGAAGCGGCGCTCCAAGGCCTTGTCCTTCTCGAAGTACTTCTGGTACTCGTTCAGCGTGGTGGCGCCGATGCTGCGCAGCTCGCCGCGGGCCAGGGCGGGCTTCAGGATGTTGGCGGCGTCCATGGCGCCCTCGCCACCGCCCGCGCCCACCAGGGTGTGTATCTCGTCGATGAAGAGGATGATCCGGCCTTCGCTGGCGATCACCTCCTTCACCACGGCCTTCAGGCGCTCCTCGAACTCGCCCTTGTACTTGGCGCCGGCGATCAGCGCGGCGATGTCGAGCGCATACACCTGCTTGCCCTGCAGGTCCTCGGGGATGTCGCCGCTCACCACGCGCTGCGCGATGCCCTCGGCAATGGCGGTCTTACCCACGCCGGGCTCGCCGATCAGGATCGGGTTGTTCTTGGTGCGGCGGCTCAGGATCTGCAGCACGCGGCGGATCTCCTCGTCGCGGCCGATCACGGGGTCCAGCTTGTTGTCCTTGGCCAGCTGGTTCAGGTTCTTGGCGTACTTGTTCAGGGCGTTGTAGGTCTCCTCCTGGCTCTGGCTGGTCACCTTGCTGCCCTTGCGCAGTTCCTTGATGGCGGCCACCAGGTCCTTCTTGCTCACGCCGCTGTCCTTCAGCAGTTGGCTCACGGTGTCGCCACTGTCCAGGATCCCGATCAGCAGGTGCTCCACGCTGGCATACTCATCACCGAACTCCTTCAGCGCGGCCAGGGCCTTGGTGAGGGCATCGCTGCTGTAACGGGAAAGACTGATCTGCCCGCCGCTCACTTTCGGGTAGCCCTGCACGATGCGGTCCAGCGCCTGCGTCATGGCGGGCACGTTCACGTTGAGCTTCTTCAGCAGGAAGGGCGTCACGTCGGGATCCACCTCCAGGATGCCCTTGAGCAGGTGGCCGTTCTCGAGCATCTGCTGGCCGTATCCCGTGGCGATGGTCTGCGCCTGTTGGATGGCCTGCTGGGAGCGGATGGTGAATTTGTTGAGGTCCATGGGGGTTCGCGTCCGTGTTGGTTCGTCGCCTGTCCAGGGCCATGGGCGCTGATGGCGACGCCCGCTACGCTCAAAGGAAGTTCCGGGACGCTGGCGCTGCCCGGTTGACAGCGCCGGCGCGTGCATTTCTGACGGGATGGCGGTGGGGCGTAAGCCGGACTGCACGATCGTCAGCTTGGGCGCGGTGCGGGTGTGGGCGGCTCTTACCTTCGACTGCGATGGTGAACGGGGGAAAATGGCTGCTGTTGGCGATCGTGTCGGGTCTGTCGATGCGGATGGATGGGCAGACGCATTGGTCGCGCACGGTCGCGTCGCCGAGCGTGGATCACGTTGCGGATGTGGTGGCGGCACCCAACGGTGATCTGTTCATCACCGGGGAGTTCAGCGGGACGGCGACGCTCGGTGGCCAGGTGTTGACGGCAGTGGGTGCGACGGACGTGTTCGTGGCGCGTCTGGGTCCCGCGGGTGATCCGCTCTGGGTGAAGCAGGCGGGCGGGCCTGGGTTGGACCGCGGCTTGCGGCTCGCGTTGGGGGCGAACGGTCGGCTGCTCGTCACTGGCCAGTTCATGGGCACGGCCGAATTCCAAGGGACGCAGCTCAGTTCGATGGGCGGTTCGGTGGACCTCTTCGTGGCGAGCCTGGATGCCACGACCGGCCAGCAGCAGTGGGTGGTGCATGGGGCGGGCCCCACGGGGTACGAGCGCCCCGGGGGCGTGTCGGTGGCCCCCAACGGCGACGTGGTGCTGGTGGGGGAGTTCCGCGACGCGTTCACCTTCAACGGCGGCACGTTCCAGAGCACTCTTGATCCGGGCACCCTGCTGCCGGGCACCGATGTTTTCATCGCAGCGATGACGGCCGCGGGCGCACCGCTGTGGACCAGGCAGGGGGTCGCCCCGGCGGACGACGCGGCGACCGCCGTGGTGCACGATGCAGCGGGGAACGTTCACGTGCTCGGGCAGTTCAGCGACACCATCGTCTTCGACCAGCCCCACTTCAACACCTGGGATGATGCGATCTTCCTGCTGAAGATGGACGGGACCGGGCAGGAGCAGTGGTTCCGGCGTTGCGGTGGGGCGGTGTACAACCGGGGTGCGGACCTGCGCTGGCGGCCGGGGCAGGGGCTGTTCCTGCTGGGCGAGCTGCAGGGCGTGATGAGCTTCGAGGACGGCAGCCCCGACCTGGTGACGGAGCCTGACCCGGAGAGCTATTTCATCCTGCGTGCCGACGACCAGGGCCAGTTCATCGATGCGGTGAGCCGCGGATCGCAGGCCGAAGTGGACCCCGCACGCCTGGTGGTGACCGCGGACACGGTGGCGGTGTACGGCACGTTCGCCTGCCGGTTCGCGGACCTGTCCCAGCCGTACGGTGATGGCGTGTTCCTCGCGGTGGGCACGCCGGACCTGTTCATCGCTCGGCACGGCGCGGCCGACCTGTCGTTCATCGATGCGCAGCAGTTCGGCGGGGTGGGCGGGAAGCGGGCGGGAGGCATCGCCGCGCAGGCCGACGGGCAGCTGGTGTTCACCGGCTCCTTCGACCACCTGCTGGTGTTCCCGGCGAACGGCACCTTCAGCGCATCGCTGTCGTCGCCGGACGCACTGGTGGTATCGCCCCAGCCGCCGGGCTATTGCGGCGACGCGGACTACGGCCGCTATGCGGGGGAGTTGAGCACCGGGCTGCTGGACGGCTTTGTGGCGCGCGGGTTCGTGCGCGGCCGGGCACCCTACGACATCTGGGCGCGCAACGCCGGTCCTTGCGACCGCAGCGCCGGCCCCTTGTGCGTGGGCACCTTCTTGCCGCCCAATGAGCACATGACCGACACGTGTTTCACGGCGCACACGTCCTGCGGACCCTTCTGGCTCGGCATCGACACCACGTTCAGCTATACGACCGAGGACTTCGACGGTTCGTTCGACATCGGTCCGGCGATGCAGTTCCAGTGGAGCACGGGCAGCACGGCGGACAGCACGTACGTGGCCACATCCGGTCCCGTGGCGCTGGCGGCCACCTTCGGCAACGGATGCCTCACCCTGGCCGCCAGCGTCCTCGCCGAGGTGCTGCCGACCCCGGACGCACCGCTGATCACTGATTCGCACGGGTACAACATCACGGCATACCCGGCCAGCACGCTCGTGGAGCTGTGCCCGGGCGACAGTGTGACGCTCACGTGCGACAACTACCAGGGTGGCCCGTGGAGCTACTGGACCAACGGCGGCTCGGTGATCCAGCAGCAGTCCATTGTCACCGATACGGCGGGCCTCTGGGCCTTCCATGTGGAGCTGCCCAACGGTTGCGAGGCGAATAACGCGGTGAACGTGGCCGTGGTGCCGTACGACCCGCTGCCCGCCCTGTCGCTGGCGCTGGAGCACCTGTTCCCGCAGGACCTGGACCACAACGACAGCCTGGTGTTGTGCGGCACGGGCCTGTTGGACCTCGCGCTGGACCTGACGTGGACCGAGAACGGCATGCCCTTCAGCTTCGACCCGGCGTTGAACTACACCCTTTCCACGCTGGGCTTGCTGCAGCTGGCGCTGCAGGACACCAACGACGTGAGCGCGGGGATCTTTCCGCCGCAGCAGAGCGGTTGGTTCGTGCTGGAGACGCGTGTGGTGGTGACCAACCACCCGTGTCCGGACAGCCTGGTCTTCCTGTTCACCGACAGCATCCATCTGGTCTTCGCCGATCCGCCGCCGCCGTCGCTCACGCTGCACGCGCCGCCTTTCCTGTGCCCGGGCGATACGGCCTGGCTGGTGGCCGATTGCCCCACGTGCTTCGACTGGCTCTGGGTGGGCCAGCAATTCCTGAGCCTCGATCAGGACAGCGCCCAGGTGGGGATGACCGGCTACTACGCCGTGCTGGTGACGGCGGTGGACAGCAACGGATGCCCGAGCCAGGCTTACGCCGATGTGTTCCTGGACCCGCCGCCGATCCCCGAGGTGCTGGTGGTGCCCGAGGTGCTGTGCCCGGACAGCGGGGTGACCCTCCTGTGCACGGTGCCCGGCACGTACAGTTGGTACGGTCCCAACGGGGCCTTGCCGGACAGCGGTTTCACCGCCTACGTCACCGACCCCGGATCGTACTACTGCGATGTGCTGACCGACCTGGGGTGCGCGGTGCAATCCCCGCCGGTGGAAGTGCTGCCGTACGCACCGCCCTTCCTGAACCTGCTGCCGGACTCCACCTTGTGCGGACCGATGGACAGCGTGTTGCTGCAGGTGTCCGCCGATGCGGTGACCGACATCGCATGGGGAGCGCCGCTGAGCGGGAACGCCCCCATCCAGGTGGTCCACCAGCCGGGGCTCTACAACGTGCAGGTCACCTCGTGCGGCATCACCACCACGCTGCAGGCGCCCATCGGCCTGGTGCCGCCGGTGGCGCAGCTGCTCACCCCCGGGCCCTACGCGATCTGCCCGGGCGACAGCGTGCCGTTGGCCGTGGTCCCCCTGGGGGGTGGTGCGCTGTGGTGGCCGGGCGGGCTCGTGGGCGACAGCATCTGGGTCACCGCCCCGGGTGCCTGGTTCGCCGTGGTCTTCGATGGCGGCGGCTGCTCGGCGATCTCGGACACGGTGACGGTGAGCGCCGTGACCTTCGACCAACCTGTGACCGCCACCGACACCGCAGGCTGTGTGGGCGATAGTGTGCTGGTGCAGGCCAGCGGCAGCGGGCCGCTCGCATGGTATGCGGACAGCGCCGGCCTGCAGCCGCTCGGCACGGGGGAGGCACTGCCCGTCGTTGTGCCTGCCGGAGGCCTCACCGTGTACGTGGGCCAGGGAGCCCAGGGCTGCATGTCCGAACTCCTGCCCGTGCAGGTGCTGGCCCTGCCGACCCCGTCGGCGCCGGTGCTGGACACGCCGTGGGTCTTTTGCGTGGGCGCCCAGGCCGTGCTCCAGGCCGAAGGCCCTGCAGGCGCCGTCTTTGTGTGGGCCACGCCCGAAGGCGCGGCGAGCGGCCCGGCGGTCACCATCCCGCAGGCGGGCCCGGACAACGTCGGCACGTACAGCTGCACGATCACCGTGGGTGCGTGCACGGGCCCCGCCGCCACGGGCCGGCTGGAGCTGATGCCCGGCAGCATCATCGACTTCGAACCGCTCGTGGGCTGTGCCGGAACGCCGGTCTGGTTGGTGGCCGGCCCGGACCTCAGCGGCATCATGTGGTCCAACGGCGCCGTGGGCGACAGCGTGCTGGTGACCGACCCGGGCACGTACACGATGACGGCATACGGCCCGGACGGTTGCACGGTGAGCGGCACGATGGTGGTGCGCTTCGACCCCTGCGACCTCGTCGTACCAAACGTGTTCAGCCCCAACGGCGACGGCGTCAACGATGCGGTGGTGCTGGATGCTCCGTGGGGCGGCACGCTCACCCTGCAGGTGTTCAACCGCTGGGGGCAGCGGCTGTATGTGGCCAGCGCTCCGCACGTGGCATGGAACGGGCGCAGCGGCCTCAGCGGCGAGCCCGTGCCGGAGGGCACCTACTTCTACATCCTGGAGCTGGTGACCTTCACCGGCGAACGACGCAGCGTACACGGCACCATCCAGCTGTTGCGGTGAGCTTCGGTCCGGCGTGGTGGCGCGAGGATCGCGGGGCTCGACCGCGGACCGGACCTTGTGAACGGCTCGACATGGCCGGCGGCGGTCGTCCACCCCACCGCCCTACCTTCGGCGGCCCATGCGCTTCGTGCTGGTCCTCGCTTCGGTCGTGCTGACGCTTGCCCTCCATGGCCAGGCGCGGTCGTGGCCGGTGGCGGTCTCGGTGTTCAACACGTCCACGGCGGTGCCCTACACCCGGTTCTTCACCACGCCGGTGCATCCGGGCATCCAGGCGGGCACTGAATACGACCATCGTGCACGGGCGCGCTCACGGCTGTTCCAGAGCGCATACCTGAACTATTTCTACCATGGCCACCTCGCCCAGGGCATCGGGCTGGGCACGGAGCTGGGCTATGAGCACCGCGTGTGGCGGGGCCTGGTCGCCGAAACGCGCCTGGGACTTGGCTACACCCACACCTTCACCACCGCCGAGGAGTTCACCTTCGCCAACGGCAGGTACGAACGCAAGGGCGATCGCGGCAACGCACGCTTCACTCCGTCGTTCTCCCTGGACCTGGGCTGGTACCTGCGGCCGGGGGATCGCAATGCACCCAAGCTCTTCCTGCGGTACCAGTCGTGGGTGGAGTACCCGTATTCCCCGGACTTCATCCCGGTCATGACGCACATCAACCTGCACCTTGGCGTGCGGTTCATCATTCAACGGAAAGGAGGCGATGCGTAGGACCGTCCTGTGGCTGGCGTGCGCGTTGGTGCTCGGTGCCTGCCGGAAAGGGGAGGACATCCCGGCCGCGTTCTACGATTGCGCGTTCAGCCACACCGACAGCAGTGCGACGAATCCGGCCGGTGGTGCGTACCAGGCGGTGTTGGACGGCATGGTGTCGGGCGGTGTGGTGGGGGTGACGATGTCCGTGTACCACCCGGGTTCCGGCATGTGGACCGGTGCGGCCGGCATGGCCGACCTGCACAACGGGGTGCCCATGAAGGCGTGTAACATCTCGCGCATGGGTTCCACGGTGAAGACCTTCACGGCCACCACCGTGATGATGCTTGCAGAAGATGGCCTGTTCGACCTCGACGACCGGATCGCCGCGTACCTCAGCGGCGATGTGATCGACCGGATCGAGAACGCGGACCGGGCCACCATCCGGCAGTTGCTCCAGCATTCGAGCGGGATCTACAACTACATCCAGAGCACGGCGTTCCAGACCGCATCGCTCAACGACCTGGTGCGGGAGTGGGAGCCCTACGATCTGCTGGCGTATGCCTACGGCAAGAACGCCTACTTCGAGCCGGGCACCGATGTGCGCTACTCGAACACCGGATACATCATGCTGGGCCTGCTCATCGAGCAGGTCACGGGCAAGCCCTTCGCGCGGGTCTTCGAGGAGCGGATCTTCCAGCCGCTGGGCCTCACCATGACGCGCTTCGCGGGTGCGGACCCGGTGCCGGACGGCATCGTGCGGGGCTATGTGGACCTGTACAGCAACCTGCAGGTGATCGAGAGCACCTACTACAGCGGTTGGGACTACCACACGGCGGACGGCGGGCTGATCTCGAACCCGTACGACATGAGCGTATTCCTGCGGGCCCTGCTGAGCGGCGGGCTGATCAACGCGGCGTCGCTGGCCGAGATGCTCACCTGGCGCACCGAGAGCGCACCGGACCCGGAGTTCTTCCCGATCGCGTACGGGCTGGGCATCTTCAAGGTCGAGACCCCGGAGGGCACGGCCTACATGCACAGCGGGGATGCCATCGGCTACTACGCCAACATGCTGTACTTCCCGGACGACGGCACCACGGTGGTGTATGCCGTGAACAGCAACTACGGGAGGATTGACGCGCTGGTATCCACCCGGGAGGCGCTGGCGCGGATCCTCGCCGGGACGCGATGAGCGTGCCGGGCATGCGTGGTGCCCCCGAAGTCGGTCCAATGAAGATCCGTCCCGGTCCCGTCCTCATGCAAAGCGTGATCTGCGTGGTGCAGCGGGCGTTACGGCGAAATGATCCGACGCGGCGGGAAGACGAAAGAGGTCCGGAGGAGGGCGATGAACTATGGGGACAGCATACCAGGGCTATCTCAACAAAACCTTTGGGCTGCACGAGGGCCTTTCGCGCCCATGTTTCGTTGTGAAAAGCCTGACAGAGCCACCGGCCATGCCCGGTCCTCACGCCTCGCCTGGACGCGAGATACCACTCTCCCGCTTCCAAAAGCACCTTTGGGATAGCCACTAAGCCACGCGCTTCACCAGGCGGAGGCGGTGGGTGTAGCGCTGTTCCTCGGTGTTGAAGATGCCCTGCTGGTCGAGCAGGTCGATGCGGACGCGGCCGCTGGCGTGCACGATGCGGCGGTCGGCGAGCACGATGCCCACGTGGATGATGCGGCCCTCCTCATTGTCGAAGAAGGCGAGGTCGCCCGGCGCGGCGAGCTCCACGAATTCCACCGGATCGCCCTCGCCGGCCTGCTGCCAGGCGTCGCGCGGCAGGTAGATGCCCATGAACATGAAGATGGCCTGGGTGAGGCCGCTGCAGTCCACGCCCCAGGGGGTGCGGCCCCCCCACAGGTAGGGTGCGCCGAGGAAGGGATGCATGTAGGTCTCCACCAGCACCTGCCGGTCGCCGCGCGCATCCAGCGTGTTGGTCACGGCGTTGACGGGCACCCGGCGTCCCTGGAACAGGATGGTCCCCTGCTGGTGGAACGGCAGCACCGCGCCGTAGGGCAGCATCACCTGGCGATCGCCGAGGTCCACGATGGAGGCGTTGTCCAGCACGCGCAGGTCGGGTTCGGTGTTGGGCGTGGGGCAGGGGAGGAGCTGCTTGTTGTCCACCCAGCCCTCGTAGCCGTCGTGGTCGAAGCGCAGCCTGCTCCAGCGTTCCGTGTGTTCGAGCACCTCGGCCGTTTCGCCGAAGAGCCACTGGGTCACCATTTCCGACCGGTCAGCCGGTTCCTTGCGCACCGGGACGATGGAGAGTGGGCAGATGACGGAGGACATGGGTGTTGCGTGTTGGCAGGCTGCGCGGAACGTGTTGCGGCGTCTTCAACCCGCAGCACGTATCGCGTCCATACGCAACGCGCGCGAGCCGGGATTGGATCAGAGCGCTTCGATCACCATCGCACTGGCGCCACCGCCGCCGTTGCAGATGCCGGCCGCGCCGTAGCGGGCACCGTTCTGCTTCAGCACGTTGATGAGGGTGACGACGATGCGCGCGCCGCTGCATCCGAGCGGATGGCCGAGGGACACCGCCCCGCCGTTCACGTTCACCTTCGCGGGATCGAGCTTCATCAGGCGGGTGTTGGCGATGCCCACGACGGAGAAGGCCTCGTTCAGTTCGAAGAAGCCGATGTCGCTCATCTTCAGCCCGGCCTTTTCCACGGCGCGCGGCACGGCCTTGGCGGGTGTGGTGGTGAACCATTCGGGGGCCTGTTCCGCATCGGCGTAGCTCAGCACGCGGGCCAGGGGCTTCAGGCCGAGCGCCTTGGCCTTGTCCGCGGTCATCAACACCAGGGCGGCGGCGCCGTCGTTGATGGTGCTGGCGTTGGCGGCGGTCACCGTGCCGTCCTTGCTGAACACGGGCTTCAGGGCGGGGATCTTGTCGAAGCTCACGTTCTTGTACTCCTCGTCGTGGTCCACGACCACGTCGCCCTTGCGGGTCTTCACGGTCACGGGCACCACCTCGTCCTTGAACTTGCCGGCGGCCCAGGCGGCGGCGCTGCGTTCGTAGCTCGCGATCGCGAAGGCGTCCTGTTCCTCGCGGGTGATCTTGTGCTCCCGGGCGGTGTTGTCCGCGCTCACGCCCATGGCCGTTTGGTGGTACACGTCGGTGAGGCCGTCCTTGCCGATGCCGTCGATGAGCTGGCCGTTGCCGAAGCGGTAGCCGTAGCGGGCGTTCTCCACGTAGTACGGCGTGCGGCTCATGCTCTCCATGCCGCCGGCCACCACGACGTCGGCATCGCCGAGCAGGATGTCCTGCGCGGCCATCATGATCGCCTTCATGCCGCTGGCGCACACCTTGTTCACGGTGGTGCAGGCCACGCCGTCGGGCAGACCGGCGAAGCGGGCGGCCTGGCGCGCGGGGGCCTGGCCCAGGTTGGCCTGCAGCACGCTGCCCATGATCACCTCGTTCACGTCCTCGGGCTTGATCCCGGCCTTCTCGACCGCAGCCTTCACGGCGGTGGCGCCGAGCTGAGTGGCGGGCACCTCGGCGAGGGCGCCACCGAAGCTGCCGATGGGGGTGCGTACTGCGGAAACGATGACGACTTCGCGGGCCATGGATGCGGTTCTTTTGGGGCCGCAAAGGTATGCGGCCGGACCATGGCGGGCGCCGGCGGTCCGGATGCGGGCGCGACCACGTGCATCGGGGCGGGCCCAAGGGATCGTCCCCACCGCCCCGGCATTTGGCCCTTGCCCGCGTTCGTCTTTTCTTGCACTCCCCATGGAAGAGAACACGTCCCCGAAGAAGCGCCCCCTGCACACCAAGATCCTCTGGGGCCTGCTCGTGGGCGTGGTGGCGGGCTTCCTGGCCAGCACCTTGCTGGGCCCCGAGGATGCGCGGCTCACCTGGCTGGTGGCCAACATCACCTCGCCCCTGGGCAACCTCTGGCTGCGGCTGCTGCTCATGGTGGTGCTGCCCTTGGTCTTCTCCGCGCTGGTGGTGGGCGTGGCCGGCATGGGCGACGTGCGCCAGCTGGGGCGCGTGGGCCTGAAGACGCTGGGCTACACCGTGGGCATCTCCGCCATCTCCGTGGTCATCGGCCTGCTGCTGGTGAACCTGGTGAAGCCCGGCCAGCGCATCGATCCGGCCACGGCCACCGCGCTGGAGGCGGAGTACGGCCGCAGCGCCGAGGAACAGGTGGGCGCCACCACCGCCGCGTTGGAGCAGAAGAAGGACAAGCCCGTGGCCGTGATCACCGAAGTGGTGGACCGCCTGGTGCCCGTGAACCCGGTGTCGGCCATGGTGGGCACGCCCAATCTGCTGCACATCATGTTCTTCGCCCTGGTGCTCGGCATCGCATCGACCTTGGTGCCCAAGGAGACCGTGGCGCCCTTCACCGGCTTCTTCGAGGCGCTGTACGAGGTCGCCGTGCGCATCATCAACGGCATCATGCTCGGCGCGCCCTACGCCGTGGCCCTGCTGGTGTTCAGCAGCGTGGCCTCCTTCGGTACCGGCCTGCTGGTGGCGCTGCTTTGGTACATCGCCGTGGTGCTCGGTGGCCTGCTCATCCACGGCATCCTGGTCTACGGCCTCAGCGTGCGTTTCCTCTCGGGCCTCAAGCCGCTGGAATTCTTCAACCGGGTGAAGACCGTGGCCATCACGGCCTTCTCCACATCGTCCTCCAACGCCACGCTGCCCACGGCGCTGCGCGAATCACGCGAGAAGCTCGGCGTGCCGCAGGAGATCAACTCCTTCGTGCTCACCATCGGCGCCACCGCCAACCAGAACGGCACCGCGCTCTACGAGGGCGTCACCATCATCTTCCTCGCCCAGCTGGCGGGTGCGGACCTCAGCCTGGCCACGCAGCTCACCGTGGCCTACCTGGCCATCCTCGGCGGCATCGGCACGGCGGGCGTACCCGGCGGCTCCATCCCGTACGTCATCGTGGTGCTCGCCTCCTTGGGCGTGGACCCCGCGCTCATCGCCATCATCCTGGGCGTGGACCGCCTGCTGGACATGTGCCGCACGGCGGTGAACGTGGTGGGCGACATCACCGCCGCCACCTATGTGGCCAGGACCGAAGGGCACACGTTGCTGGGCGCGGTGGGCAAGGGCTGAAGGGCGTTGCCCCGCCTGCCGTCAAAGGCCCTGCGGGGAGGTCGCACGAGCCCCTACGGCGCGGGGCGCAGGTCGAACACGCGCACGTTCTCGAAGCGACCGACCGGCCGGTTCAGGAAGGGCCGGAGCGTGGACTTCCCCAGCACGCTGTCGCTTGTGGTGATCAGGAACGATGCGCCCAGCCGTTGTTTGGCACGGATCGCTTCCGGGTCGTCGCTGAGCGCCCCGAAGTCGGTCCACCCCGAACGTTGCAGCAGGTAGAGGCTCCGGTTGAAGCTGATGTCCGGGAAGCACAGCACCCGAGCGTCGCGGTCCACGCCCATGCGCAGGAGCTCGTGCTGCATGCGGCCGAGCGGTTCGTGCTGTGCGAGGTATTCGTGGTTCATCCACGTGCCGTAGCGGTCCGCCATCCGTCGCCGGGCGAAATCGGTGCCGTGCACCAGCACGGCCAGCAGGATCACCTGGAACGGCCACGACCGGCACAGTTGCGGGTGGCCCTTCACCAGGGCGGCGAGGCCCGTGAGCAGCAGTGCGGGGAACAGGATCGCCTGGTCCAGCGTGTAGTAGTCGTGGTCCCGCAGGGCGCCGAAGAAGAGCACGCCGATCGCCACGGTGCCGCAGGCCAGCAGCACCACGGCGGCCCACAGCAGGCGCGGCACCCGGCGCGGGGCGAGCAGGGCCGGGACGAGCACGGCCAGCAGCACCAGGTACAGGTCGGGACGCAGGTAGTCGCGGCGCACATGGTCCAGGAAGCCCTGCCACACCGCGCGGGCCTCGTCCGGCGGCACACTCCACCAGGGCAGCACACCGATCAGGAAGATGCCTTGTGCCTGCCCGGCGTTGTAGGCGCGTGCGTAGCCGTACCACGCCGCGATCAGGGCCAGGCCGAAGCCACCGCCGAGGAGCGCCACGCCATGGGCGCGCCTGTCCGCGCTGCCGGTCGCGGTGTTCCGGCGTGTGATGAGCTGCAGGCCGTGGAGCGCCAGGAGCACCAGCAGGCCAAGGGCGGCCGTGGCCTTGAGGAGGCCCGCCGCCGTGAAGAGCGCGATCGCCAGCAGGGTCTTCCTGCGGTCGCCGCGGACCAGGCCTGCCGCCGCCGGGTAGGTGCCCATGAGGGCGAGGGCCAGCGCGGCGGCGTTCGGCAGGAAGTTGTTCGCGTAGTACGCCACCATGGGCGAGGTGAAGAGGAAGGCGGCCACCCAGGCGGAAAGCACACCGTCCTTCAGCAGCAGATGGGCGGTGCGGTACAACGCGATCATGCCGCCCAGCGAGAGCAGCAGCACCACCGCACGGTAGAGCCATTCCTGCGGGCCGGTGAGGCGCCACAGCCGGCCGATGCCATAGGGCAGCAGGGGCAGTTCGCTCAGGGCCCGGCCCGTGCCGTCGGTCCCCAGGAAGTGCATGCGGCCCTCCCACGGCGGGAGGTCCTGTTCCATGTAGTGCCAGGTCATCGAGAGGCAGTCGCTCTGGCGCCAGGCGTGATAGCCCTGCGGCCGCTTGAAGAGCACTTCGGGATAGCGGTACACCCAGCCCTGGACCGCCAGCAGGGCCAGCAGCAGGAGCAGGCCACCGGTGCGCCCCAGGCGCGCCCCCGCCCACCGTCCGGTCCACCGGCGCCGGGCGCCACCAAGGTGCGCAGGGCCCGTCATCACGCGACCGGCGCCTCGGCCCGGCACCGCAGCTCGAACACGGTGATCTCGGGCGGCATGCCCACGCGCCCGGGGAAGCCGATGTAGCCGAAGCCCCGGTTCACATACAGTTGCTGGGCTCCTTCGCTGTACAGGCCGGCCCAGCGCTTGTACACCCATTGGGCGGGGCTGTAGGTCTGGCCGGCGATGGTGATGCCGAACTGTGCCCCGTGGGTGTGGCCGCTCAACGTGAGCTCGATGCCGGTGCCCAGCACCTGTTCCTCCCAGTGCGTGGGGTCGTGGCTCATCAGGATCCGGAAGGTGCCGGGGTCGTGGCCCTGCATGGCCTTGGCCAGGTCGCCGTACTGCTGGAAACGGCGTCCCCAGTTCTGCACGCCGAGCAGGGTGATGGCCTGTCCGTCCCGCTCGATGCGGGTGTGCTCGTCGAGCATGAGCCGGAAGCCCATGGCCGCGTGGTGCCGCTTGAGCCGCTCGAGGTTGGCGCGCTTGTCCTCCGCCCGGTCCCACTGGGCGTAGTCCGAATAGTCGTGGTTGCCCAGGATGGCATACTTGCCGAGGCGGGCCTGAAGGTCCTTCAGCGTGTTCACCCAGGCCTCGGCCTCATCGGCGTAGTCGTTCACCAGGTCGCCGGTGAACAGGACCAGGTCCGGCCGTTCCTCGTTGATCAGGTCCACACCACGCCGCACGATGTCGGTGCTGGCGGGGAAGCTGCCCAGGTGCAGGTCGCTGATCTGCACGATGCGCAGCCCGTCGAACGCCACGGGCAGCTTGTTCGAGGTGAGCCGCACGCGCTCCACGCGGAAGTTCCGCCGTCCCTGGGTGATGCCGTAGAGCACCCCGACGAACGGCACGGCCGACAGGGCCAGGCCCACCTGCGACAGGAAGCGCAGGCGGCTGATGGGGTCACCGGACGCCACGGGGTCGCCGGGCGTGAGCTTGCCCAACAGCCAACGTCCGCCCTCCACCAGGTCCTCCAGTCCGTGGAAGAGCACAATGACCACCTTGGGCAGCAGGAACAGCATGAACAGCGCCGCCAGGGAGAACATGAAGGAATGGTTCCGCGTGCTGCGCAGGTCCTGGATGCTCACCGCCACCCACACCAACAGGGCGAGCATGCCGATGGACAGGGCCCAGTAGCCCAGCCGCACCCAGCGCCTCAGCCCGGGGCCGGCCTGCGCCATCGCCGTGTTCACCCCCTTGTAGGCGTAAAGGTCGATCAGGGCGAGGACGAAGAGGAAGATGGCGAAGCCCAGGATCCCACGGGTGGTCACGGTCGTTCGGCTTGGGCCGTGGGCAACGCGGAGGCCGCACGGAGGGTCAAAAGTAGGCCCTGTGCGGTGCGTGTTCCGATATTCGGGGTGCCAATGATGAAAAGCAACGCCCTGCCCAGGACCCTGCTCGCTGCCGTGCCGACCTTCATGGCCCTTGCGACGTTCGCGCAGCTCACCTGGCAGCGCACCTACGGCGGGTACGGTTCCGATGAGGGCATGGCGGTGGTGGCCACCGCGGACAGCGGGTACGCCTTCCTGGGAAGCACGGGCAGCTTCGGCTCCGGGGGCGACGCCTATCTGGTGCGTGTGGACAGCGCCGGCGCCCTGCTCTGGTCCAGGTCCTTCGGAGGGTCCGGTGTGGACCGCGGTGCGGACCTGGTCGCTGCGGCGGACGGCGGCTTCCTCGTGGTGGGCTCCACCTACACCGATCCGCAGACCGGGTACGACGGCCTCCTGGTGCGCACCGATGCACAAGGCGCACCGGTCTGGGAGAAGGCCATGGGCGGCACGGACTGGGATCTGTTCCACGCCGCAGCGGTCACGGCCGACGGATGGTTCGTGGTGGGGCGCACCTACGGCATCGGCAGCGGCGCGGCCTGGGTGTTGCGGTTGAACGCGCAGGGCGATACGCTGTGGACCCGGGCCTACGCACCGGGGCCGGAGGCGTGGGCGACGGCCGTGGTGGCCACCCCCGACGGGGGCTGTGTGGTGCTGGCCAACACCGAACAGGCCGCGGACCGCAACATCGTGCTGCTGCGTTACGCCGCCGACGGCACCGTTGACGGGGTGACGACCTGGGGCGGTACCGCGATCGATGAAGGCCGTTCCCTGTCCGCCACCGCGGATGGCGGCTTCGTCGTGGGCGGGATCACCGAAGGGGTCATGCCGTACAGGACCATGCTGCTGCTCAAGTTCGACGGTGGCGGCAACGCCCTGTGGTCCGAGGTCACCTACGGCCAGGGCCACTGGGAGGGCCACGGGGTGATCGAGCTGGCGAACGGCGAGCTCTGCATGGCCGGCTCCACGGATGCCTTCGGCGCGGGCGGCAAGGACATGTACATGTGGCACACCACCGCCACGGGTGCCTACCTCGAAGGGCCCACCTTCGGCGGCCTGGAGCAGGACGAAGCCTTCGACGTGACGGCCACCCTGGATGGCGGCTATGTCCTGATCGGCCGCACGACCACCACGGGCCCCGGTCCGCAGGCGATGGCGGCCGTCAAGCACTTCGGGAGCCCGCTGAGCGGAGGCTTCACCGCGACCTTCGACCCCCTTCCAGTCCCCGAGGTGCGGCCGGACGACAGCGGCCTGCATGTGCGGCCCAACCCCGCCCGTCCCGGTGAGGCCGTCGTCCTGACCATGCCGGGTGCGCCCACGCGCCACACCACCCAGCTGCTGGACCAGCAGGGGCGCACGGTGGCGCACTGGCCGGCGGCATCCGCGTCGGAGCCGTTGCCGCTGCCGCCGCTCGCCCCCGGCATCTACCGGCTCTGCGTGGCGTTGGCGGACGGCCGTCGCGTCGTGGCGCCGCTCTGCATCGTTCCCTGATCGTCGCGTTCGGTACGGCATGGACCTCCACACCCTCCTCCTCAAGGTCCATACGGCCGCCGGAGCCTTCGCACTGGGCGCCGCGCCGTTGGCGATGGCCGTGGCCAAGGGGGGGCGATGGCACCGCCGGTGGGGCCTGGTCTTCCTGGGGGCCATCACCCTCACCTGCATCAGCGCCCTGCTCGCCGGGCTTGAGGGCTTCGATCCGCTCCTGGTCCTGGTGGCCCTGTTCAGCTTCCACCTGGCCGCCACCGGCTACCGGGGCCTCTACCTCAAGGGGCTGCACAAAGGCCAGCGCCCGGGCCGCTGGGACCTGCTGATGCACGGTGCTGCCGGTGTGGTGTACACCGGTCTGCTGCTTTGGGGCGTGGTGCATCTGCTCCACGGCGATGGCGGCCCGGCCGCGCTCATCCCCACCACCTTCGGAGCCCTGGGTTGCGTGGTGGTGCTGCTGCAGGTGCGTCGCTTCCACCGCAACCACCACGACAAGCAGGAGTGGCTCTACATCCACATGGGCGGCTTCCTGGGCAGCTACATCGCCACCGTTTCGGCCTTCAGCGCGGCGAACCTGGACATGATCGAGCCGGCCTGGCTCCGCTGGCTGTGGCCCCTGTTGGTCGGTGTGCCGCTGGTGCTGGTATGGACCCGCCACTATCGCAACCGCTTCGACCGGGGCGAACGTCCCGGTTTCCTCGGCCGTCTGCGCATCCGCTGAACCGCCCGGGTACCTTTGCCGCATGGCGGCACGCTGCGTGTTCTCGGTGGACGTCGAGGAATGGTTCCACATCCTGGACGTGCCCTCCACACCGCCCATCGGGATGTGGGACCGGCAGGAATCGCGCGTGGAGGCCTCGTTCCGCCGCATGCTCGACCTTTTCGCCGAGAAGCGGGTACGCACCACGCTCTTCTTCCTGGGCTGGGTGGCCGAACGCCTTCCGCAGCTGGTGCGCGACGCGGCGGCGCAGGGCCACGAGATCGCTTCGCACGGCTACGCACACGAGCTGGTGTACAAGCACGACCGCCGCCACTTCACCGAGGATGTGCGCAAGGCGAAGGCGATCATCGAGGATGCGGCCGGGGTCCCCGTGCGCGGCTACCGGGCACCGGGCTTCAGCGTGACGCGGGAGACGCCCTGGTTCTTCGAGGCCCTCGCGGCCACGGGCCATGCCTACGACAGCAGCATCTGGCCCGGCGACCGCAACCACGGCGGATGGCCCGGCGCATTGCCCGTGCCCCATGTGGTGCCCACCGCGCAGGGCGATCTCGTGGAGTTCCCCATCAGCATGGGCCGTCTACTGGGCCGCGACCTGTACTTCTTCGGCGGCGGTTACCTGCGTTTCTTCCCCTACCCGTTGATCCGGGACCGCGCCCGTGCCGTGCTGGCCGAGGACCGCCCCGTGGTGTTCTACCTCCATCCCCGCGAAGTGGACCCCGACCACCCCCGCCTGCCCATGAGCGCCAAGCGCCGCTTCATGTCCTACGTGAACCTGCGCACCACCGAACCCAAGATGCGGCGGGTGTTCGACGACCTGCCCATGACCACCTTCGGCGATCTGCTCGCTGCCGGTGTGGCCCACCTCCCGCGACAGGTAGCATGAGCGTTCCCCGCAAGGTCCTCTTCCTGTACACCGAGCTGGCGCCCTACTTTCTGGCCGGGGTGGAACGGCTGGTGGCCGACCACGGGGTGGAGGTGCACATCGTGCGCTGGCCCGTGAACCGCGAGGCGCCCTTCGCGTTGCGTTTCGCCGACCGGGTGAAGGTCCATGCGCGCGAGGCGTTCGACGACGCGGGGCTCCTGCGACTGGTGCAGGACATCGACCCCGCCATCGCCTTCGCCAGCGGCTGGGTGGACAAGGGCTACCTCAAGGCATGCCGGGCGCTGCGGCGTCGCGGGTTGCCCACGGTGATGTGCAGCGACACCGCTTGGCGTGGCGATGCCCGCCAATGGGCCGCCGTGGTCGCCGCGCGGCTCTGGCTCCACCGCACCTTCAGCCACGCCTGGGTCACCGGGGCGCCGCAGGCCCGCTACGCACGCCACCTCGGGTTCGCCGAGGCCCGGGTGCGCACCGGGTTCTACAGCGCCGACACCGACCGCTTCCTGCCCCTGGGCGCGCGCCTGCTGCACGAACGCGCCGCGCACTGGCCGCATCGCTTCCTCTGCGTGGCGCGTTACATCCCCACCAAGGGGCACCAGCTGCTGTGCGACGTGTTCGCGCGGCTCTGCGACGAAGGCCTGGCGGGCGACTGGGAGCTGTGGATCGCCGGCACGGGCGAACTGCACGCGCAGGTCGCCGCTTCGCCCGCCGGCCGGCATGCCCGCATCCGGCACCTGGGTTTCGTGCAGGCCGACGACATGCCGAAGGTGCTGGAGGCGTGCGGCGCCTTCGTGCTGCCGAGCACCTACGAACCCTGGGGCGTGGTGGTGCACGAACAGGCCTGTGCCGGCATGCCCTTGGTGTTGAGCAGCGCCGTGGGCGCCGGCGAACGCTTCCTGCGTGAAGGGCGGAACGGGTCCCGGTTCACCGCGGGTGATGCGGAGGCGCTGCGTGCGGCCCTGTTGCGTGTGCTCCGGACCGACGATGCCGCCCTGCTCACCATGGGCGGGCACAGCCGCGCGCTCGGTGCGGATTGGACCCCTGCGGACTGGTCCCGGGTGGTGATGGACCTGATCGGCACGCGATGAAGCCGAAGGTGCTCGTGTTCATCGACTGGTACCTGCCGGGCTACAAGGCGGGCGGACCGGTGCGCAGCCTGGCCAACCTGGTGGACCACCTGCGCGACCGCATCGACCTGCACATCGTCACCACGGACACGGACTACACCGAAAGCGTGCCCTACACGGGCGTGGTGCCCGACCGCTGGACCGTGATGCCGGGCGGGGAAAAGGTGTGGTACGCCTCGCGCCGCGGCGTGAACACCACCACCTGGCGGAAGCTGCTCGCGCAGGAGCGCTGGTCCACGGTGTACATCAACGGCATGTACTCGCGCTGGTTCAGCGTGATGCCCCTGTGGTTGCTCAAGGGATCGGCACAGCGCCGTGTGGTGGCCGTGCGCGGCATGCTTGCCGCAGGCATGATGAAGCACGGGACCTTGAAGAAACGTGCGTTCCTGGCCGTGATGCGGCTGCTCGGCTGCTACCGGCAGGTCACCTTCCAGGCCACCAACGCCGAGGAGGTGGAGGACGTGAAGCGCTGGATCGGGCGGAAGGCCACGGTGCGGCTGGTGCCCAACCTGGGCCGCAGGCTGCCTGCGGCATCACCGGCCGTGCGGGCGAAGGAGGAGGGAACGCTGCGCCTGGTGAGCGTGGCGCGCATCGCCGTGGAGAAGAACACCCTGTTCGCCATCGAATGCCTGAAGCATGTGCAGGGCCGGGTGACCTTCGACCTGTACGGACCCATCTACGACGAAGGGTATTGGTCGGAATGCCGCGAGGCCATCGCACAGCTGCCGCCGTCCATCGTCGTCGCGCACAAGGGCACGGTCGCGCCGCCGGAGGTGCCCGCGCTCTTCACCGGTTACCACGCCCTCTTCATGCCCAGCCAGGGCGAGAACTTCGGGCACACCATGGTGGAGGCGCTCGCCGCAGGCCTGCCGCTGGTGATCAGCGACCGCACACCGTGGAAGGACCTGGAAGGAAAGGGAGCGGGTTGGGACCTGAGCCTGGACACGCCGGAGGCCTTTACGCGGGCCCTGCAGCAGCTGGTGCACATGGAGGCGGAAGCCTTGCAGGCACTTGCACGCGGCGCGTTCGCGCTGGGCAGGCGATATTTGGACGATCCCGCGACCGCCCAACGCACGCTGGAGCTCCTGGTGCAATGACCGAACGCAAGCGCGTCGACCTCAGCCGCTTCACCAACGCCGACTTCCCCAAGGGGGCGGGTGCGGTGAAGATGACGTTGTGGTACTTCACCAACGCGCTCTTCTTCCTAAACCCCCTGTTCCCGTTCCGTTCGCCCAAGCCTGCGCTGCTGCGGCTCTTCGGGGCGCGGGTGGGGCGGGGGGTGGTGATCCATCCCGGGGTGAACATCAAGTACCCCTGGAAGCTCATTATCGGCGACCACGTGTGGATCGGCCAGCGTGCCTGGTTGGACAACATCGACCGGCTCACCATCCACGACCACGTGGTGATCAGCCAGGGCGCCATGATCATCCAAGGCAGTCACAACTACAAGAAGGTGGACTACCCCACCATGAGCGGGCCGGTGGTGCTGGAGGAAGGCAGCTGGGTGGGGGCGGGTGCCATGGTGATGCTGGGTGTCACCCTGAAGAGCCACAGCGTGCTGGCCGCGGGCAGCGTGGCCACCAGGGACCTGGAGGCCTATACCATCCACCAGGGGAACCCCGCGCAGCCCGTCCGCGAACGCGTGGTGGAATGACCGGCGACCGGGGCTCCGGGCGCGAACACCGGGCGCTGCGGTCCGCACTGCATGGAAAAGCCCCCCGCAGCGCGGAGGGCCGTTCCATTACCGTGCAGGTTCAATACCGGACCACTGTGGCGCGTTCCGCTACGCCGTCGGCCGTACGCACCTCGATCACGTAACTGCCCGCCGGCAGCGGGGCCAGGTCGAGGACGTGGCGTTCCGCGGCGATCCGGTCGGTACGCACCGTGCGGCCCATCCGGTCCAGCACGCGCAACACGCCACCCGCCGGCCCACCGGTCACCGCGACAGGCCCGTCGGTGAGGGCCGGGCTGATGGTCAGCACGCGGTCATCCCGGTCCTCGACGGCCGTGCCCACATCACCGACGACGCACACGGTGAAGCCCGGGTCGGTGGCCAGGGGCGTGTAGTAATGGAACACCCGGAACCAGTAGGTCTCGCCTTGCGAGAGCCCGTTGGCCACCAGGGTCTCCGTCCCGCCGTTCAACGTGGCGTCGGCACAAGCGATGAAGGTGGGGGCCGTGCAGTCGCCACCGTACAGCTCGATCACCGCGTCCAAGCCGTTGCCATCGGCATCCATGGTGATGGTATGGTCCGCGCCGGTGGCCACGAAGGAGAACCAGACGTCGTCGTTGGGGTCGCCGGTGGCGCCATTGCACGTCTGGGCCGGGAAGGAGAAGGTGCCGTTCTCCACGGAACCGGCCGTGGGCGTGCAGGTGGTGTGCACCGTCAGGGGCGTGGCCCCCGTGCAGTCGTCGTTGGCGGGCCCGGGGTTGCATGCGGCCGCAGTGATCTCCACGGTGTAGGCGCCTCCGGCCGTGGTGCAGTAGATCGGCAGGTAGTAGGTGCCGGGCGGCAGGTTGTGCCAGGAGATGCCGAACTGCCCGTTGGTGCAGAAGATGCCGAAGTTGGCAAAGCTGAAGGGGATCTGCGTGTCGGCCGGGCACGTGGTGGCCAGGAAGGTCCACATGGTGGTGGCCGGCAAGGGGGTGTTGCAGAACAGCGCGGTGACGTTGCTGCAGGTGGTGGTGGTGAAGGCCTCCCACACGGTCGCCACGTTCGGGGTGTTCATCAGGATGCTCGTCGGCACGCCGTCGTTCAGCGTGGTGGCGCCGGTCCTGGTGCCGGTACGCACCTCGGTGGTGCCCACGGGCAGGTTGAACGGGGTGATGCCGGAGCACTGGTCGTTGGGCGGCTGGCCCATGGCCGTGGTGGCGGTGGTGATGGCGAGCAGGAGCAGGGTGTGGCGCATGGTGGATCGTTCGTTGGGGCAAAGCACCTGTGCCCGGGCCGCATGCACAATAGAACCTTCGTTACAGGGCCCCGCCGTGGCCCGTGGTCGCTCCCCGGTGGACCGGGTGCCTGCAGCGGCGTACCGCCGGCTTTGCGTTCTTTGCCCTTGCACATCCGCATGCGCCGGCGTGAAGGCAGCCATCGACATGGTCATCAGGAGCACCACCCCGGGCCAGCGCACCGAGGCGTGCGAACCCGCGGTCGCATGAAGTTCACGCTCATCACCGTGTGCTACAAGGCGGGCGACGAACTGGCCCAGACCGTGGACAGCGTGCGCGCGCAGACCCATCCCGACATCGAGCACATCATCGTGGACGGGGCCAGCCCCGACGCGGCCACGCAGGAGGTGTTGCGCCGCATCGACGACGGGCGCGCCCTGGTGATCAGCGAGCCCGACCGGGGGGTGTACGACGCGATGAACAAGGGCCTGGCCCGCGCCACCGGCGAGGTGGTCGGCTTCGTGAACGCCGGCGACCTGCTGGAGGGGCCGGAGGTGATCGCCGCCCTGGCCGCCGAGTTCGCGCACGGCGATGCCGATGTGCTTTACGGCGATGCCAACATGGTGGACCCGCAAGACATCCGCATGGTGCGCCGCTTCTGGAAGGGCGGTGCCTACCACCGCGACAACTTCCGCAAGGGCTGGATGCCGCCGCACCTCGGCACCTACATCCGTCGCGCGGCCTACGGTGCGCATGGCGGTTTCGACCTGCGGTTCCGCATCGCCGCGGACTATGAGCTCATGTTCCGCTTCCTGTACAAGCATGGGTTGCGGGCCCGGTACGTGCCGCTCACCATCGTGCGCTTCCGCCTGGGCGGGGCCAGCAACAAGAGCCTCGGCCACGTGTGGAAGGCCAACCGCGAAGTGCTGGAGGCCTGGCGTGCCAACGGCCTGAAGCCGCCGCCGCTGCTGGCGTTCCGCAAGCCCCTGCGCAAACTGGCGCAATACATCCTGCCTTCCGCCCCATGAAGCGCGTGCTCGTCATCCACTATTCGCAGACCGGCCAGCTCACCGCGCTGTTGGACCGCATCGTGGCGCCGCTGCGCGAGGCGGGGATCGCCGTGGACCACCTGCCGCTGCGCCCCGCCACGCCCTATCCCTTCCCATGGACGCGGGTGAGCTTCTTCAACTGTTTCCCCGAGGCGGTGGGCCACGACCCCGTGCCGTTGGAGCCGCTGGCGCTGGCGCCGGAAGGGCCGTACGATCTGGTGGTCCTGGGCTACACCATCTGGTTCCTCAACCCCAGCATCCCCATGACCAGCTTCCTGAAGCACCCCGACGCCGCGCGTTACCTGGCGGACCGGCCGGTGGTGACGGTGGTGGGCGCGCGCAACATGTGGGTGCTGGCCCAGGAGCACATGCGGCGGTCGGTGGCGGCCCTGCGCGGGCGCCTGGTGGGCCATGTCACCGTGGTGGACCGCAGCCCCAACCTGGTGAGCGTCATCACCATCATCCGCTGGATGTTCCGCGGCCGCCGCGACCCCTTCCTGATCTTTCCCGCCGCGGGGATCCGGGCGGAGGACATGGAGGCCTCGGCCCGTTTCGGCAGGGTGCTGGCCCGGCATCTGGCGGCCGGCGACCTCGGCGGGCTGAACGCGGCGCTGCGCCGCGAAGGCTCCATCCGCATCGTGCCCAGCCTGCTGATGCTGGAGAAGCGGGCCACCTTCCTGTTCGGCAAGTACCGGCGGTACATCCTGGCCAAGGCCGACCGTGACCCGGCCAGCCGCCTGCGCCGTGTGAAGGTCTTCAGCGTGGTGCTCACCGTGGGCGTCTTCATCCTGGGCCCCATCACCAGCCTCACCACCGCGCTGCTCTCGCTGGTGAAGCGGCGCCAGCTCAGGGCGGAGGTGGAGCGGCTGTCCACCTACTGACCCGCCAGGGCCCGGCGGTTGCGGGTTATTTTGGGCCGGAGCCCCGACCGGTTACTTTTGCCGGTCGCATCGAAAAAGGGGAGCGCACAAGGCTTTGCACGACGTTTACATCACCCGGGTCTCCGGGTTCCTACCGAACGCACCGGTCTCCAACGCGGAGATGGCCGAACTGCTGGGCAAAGTGGACGGGAAACCGTCGCGGGCCCAGCACATCGTGCTGCGCAACAACGGCATCGTGCAACGGTACTACGCGCTGGACCGCCAGGGCCGCATCACCCACAGCAACGCCCAGCTGGTGGCCCGCGCCGTGGAGGGCCTGGCGGGGGACGGCCTGGCCGTGGGCGACCTGGAGGTGCTGGCCTGCGGCACCAGCAGCCCCGACCAGTTCCTGCCCTCCCACGCGTCGCAGGTGCACGGCGCGCTCGGCCACCCGCTGGAGATCGTGAGCACCGCCGGTGCCTGCTGCACGGGCATGCACGCCCTGAAATACGGCTACATGAGCGTGGCCGCGGGCCTTTCACGCAATGCCGTGGCCACCGGCAGCGAGCTGGTGAGCCCCATGATGCGGGCCGGCAACTTCGAAAGCGAGACCGAGCGTTACCGCCAGCTGGAGCAGGACCCCATCATCGGCTTCGAGAAGGAGTTCCTGCGCTGGATGCTGAGCGACGGCGCCGCCGCCGTACTGATGGAACCCGCGCCCCGCGGGGCGTTGAGCCTGCGTGTGGAATGGGTGGTGAGCCGCTCCTTCGCCCACGAGCTCGACGTGTGCATGTACAGCGGGGGCGACAAGGACGAGGAAGGCCGTTTCCTGGGCTGGAAGCACTTCCCTCCGCAGGACCTGGCCGGGCGTTCCATCTTCACCATGAAGCAGGACGTGAAGCTGCTGGGCCGCAACATCGTGCCCGTTGGCGTGCGGTTCCTGCGCGAGACCTTCGAGCGCCAGGGCCTCGACCCCGCCGCCATCGACCACATGCTCGTGCACCTCAGCAGCATGTTCTTCCGCGACAAGCTGCACGACGAAATGGTGGTTCAGGGCATCGGTGTGCCCCTGGACAAGTGGTTCATCAACCTGCCCCGCGTGGGCAACGTGGGGTCGGCCTCCATCTTCCTGCAGCTCCACGACCTGCTGGCCGAAGGCCACGTGAAGAAGGGCCAGAAGGTGCTGCTGATGGTGCCCGAGAGCGCCCGGTTCAGCTACGCCTTCGCCCTGCTCACGGCCGTGTGAGGCCCGCCCTCGGCCAGCGGCTGGCTATCTTCGCGGTCCATCCCCGGAACGGCCCCGCCACGACCTCCGGACCCGAAGCCATGAAGAAGCAGGACGTGCCCCAGGACGACGCCAACATGCTGGAAGGCAAGTTCAGGGTGGTGAAATACGCCCTGAACGACGAGGGTGAGTTCGAGAAGGTGCCCAGCGTGGGCTGGGAGCCCGAGAACGTGGCCCTGAGCCAGGCCTGGGACGTGATCCACGAGCGTGTGGAGGCCGCGCGGCAGCAGGTGCTGCGGGGCGAGCGCAGCCCGCTGGCCTACCACATGGAGAAGAACATGATGGACGCCGACCTGCTGGCCCGGCACGTGGACCTTCCCGCCCGCCGGGTGAAGCGCCACCTGGAGCCCGCCGGCTTCGGGGAGCTCGACCAGGCCCTGCTGGAACGTTATGCCGAGGCCCTGCTGGTGACCGTCGATGAGCTGAAGCAGGTGCCCCGATGAGCCAGCGCGACCTCGTGATCCCGTTCGACCACCAGCAGAGCGCCCACTGCGAAACGGGGGTCATCAGCAACCTGATGCGCTTCCACGGCCTGCCGGTGAGCGAGCCCATGGCCTTCGGCATCGGCTCGGGGCTGTTTTACAGCCACATGCCCTTCCTGAAGCTGAACGGCATCCCGGTGACCAGCTACCGCATCCTGCCGGGGCACATCTTCAAGCGCTTCGCCCGCAACGTGGGCGTGGGCATCAAGCGCATGAAGTTCCGCGAACCGCTGGCCGCCATGGCCGAGATGGACCGGGTGCTGGACCAGGGCCTTCCGGTGGGCATGCTCACCAGCGTGTTCTACCTGCCCTACCTGCCCAAGGCCTTCCGCTTCCACTTCAACGCGCACAACATCGTGGTCTTCGGCCGCGAAGGCGACGAGTACCTGGTGAGCGACCCGGTGATGGACGGCACCACGCGCATCCACCGTTCCGCGCTGATGCGCGCCCGTTTCGCCAAGGGCATGCCCAACACCAGCGGCCGCATGTACTTCCCCACCCGGGTGCCCACCGATGCCGACCTGCGTGCGGCCGCGCTCAAGGGCCTGCGGCGCACGGCCCGCGACATGAGCACCACGCCGCTGCCCATGTTCGGCAGCAAGGGCATCGGCTACCTGGCCGGCAAGCTGCGCCACTACGAGCGCAAGATGGGGGAGAAGGAGGCCCGGCTGGCCCTGGGCAACCTGATCCGCATGCAGGAGGAGATCGGCACCGGCGGCGCCGGCTTCCGCTTCATCTTCGCCGCCTTCCTGATGGAGGCCGCCAAGCTGCTGCAGGCCCCCGTGCTGCGTGAGAAGGCGCTGGAGATGTCCCGCATCGGCGACCAGTGGCGCGACTTCGCCTACGAGGCCGGCCGCCTGTGCAAGGGCCGCGCTGCGACCCACATCACCTACGATCACCTGGCCGACAAGCTCAGCGCCATCGGTCGCCAGGAGACCGCCTTCTTCAAGCAGCTCCACCAGCTCGCCAGGCAGCTATGACCGCCCCGGACATCCGGGTGGAGGGCCTGGTGAAACGTTATGGGCGCAGCGGAAGCCCTGCGGTGGACGGCATGGACCTGGAGGTGCGCCCCGGTGAGTTCCTCGGGCTGCTGGGTCCCAACGGCGCCGGCAAGACCACCCTCATCGGCATCCTCACCGGCGTGCTGGCCCCCACGGCGGGAACGGCGCTGGTGCGTGGGCTGGACGTGGTGAAGGACCGCGAACGGGTGCACCGCCTCATCGGCCTGGTGCCGCAGGACATCGCCCTCTACGACACGCTCACCGCACGTGAGAACCTGCGCTACTTCGGCCGGTTGCACGGCCTGCGGCACGAGGTGCTGAACGAGCGCGCCGAGGCCCTGCTGGAACGCACCGGGCTGCGGGAGCGTGCCGACGAGCAGGTGCGCGGCTGGAGCGGCGGCATGCAGCGGCGCCTCAACATCGTGGCCGCCCTGCTGCACGCCCCGCCGATCATCTTCCTGGACGAACCCACCGTGGGCATCGACGTCCAGAGCCGGGCCGCCATCCGCGAACTGCTGCGCGAGATCAACGCCGCCGGCACCACCGTGCTGTACACCGGCCACCACCTGGAGGAGGCCGAGCTGCTGTGCACCCGCGTGGTGGTGATGGACCATGGCCGCCGGGTGGGCGAGGTGGCCGACATGCAGCGCGGCGAGGACCGCGAGCGGTTGGAGGACCTGTTCCTGCGCCTCACCGGACACGCCCTGCGCGACTGACCCATGCTGCAGCGCATCCGTGCACACGCCCACAAGGAGCTGCTCCTGCTGCTGCGCGACCGCACGGGCCTGCTGCTCGTGTTCGCCATGCCCCTGCTGCTGGTGACCGTGATGGCCGTGGTGCAGGACGCCCCGTTCAGGGACTTCAGCGACCGGCAGGTGCGCGTGCTGTTCCAGGACCTCGACGACGGGCCCGTGGGTGCGGCCATCCGCCAGGGGCTGGAGGCCACCGGCAGCTTCACCATCACCGACGGGCGATCGCTTTCCGAAGCGGAGCTCCGCGACCGGGTGCGCAGCGGGCGGCATCAGGTGGGCGTGGTGGTGCCCGCCAATGCCAGCGAAGTGGTCGCCGCAGGCTCGGCCCATGCCATGGCCCTGCTGTTCGACCCCCTCACCGGGGACAGCACGGCGGCGAACGTGCCGGACAGCGCCCGCGTGCGCATGGTGGTGGACCCCACGGTGAAGCACATGTTCCGCGACCTCGTGCGCGGCAGCCTGCAGCGCATCCTGGCCGGCATCGGTTCCGAACGGTTGCTCGCCGACATGCGCGCGCGGATCGAAGCCCTCACCGGCGACACCCTGCCGGCCCTCGACCTGCGACGCCCGCTGGTGGGGGTGGCGCAGGAGCTGGCGGCGGGCGAGCTGCACGGCGGCCGGGTGGCGGCTGATTCCACGGCCCACAACGTACCGGCCTGGACCATCTTCGCCATGTTCTTCACCGTGGTGCTGCTGGCGGGCAACATGGTGAAGGAGCGGACCTCGGGGTGCATGGTGCGCCTGCTCACCATGCCCGGTGGCGCGGCCGAACGGATCGTGGGCCGCATCGCGGCCTACCTGCTCGTCTGCCTGGCCCAGCTGGTCCTGTTGCTCGGCGCCGGGCTCGCGCTGCTCCCGCTGTTGGGCCTGCAGGCCCTCGATCCCGGACCACCGGCGATGCTGCCGCTGCTGCTGGCCGCCGCGCTCACCGTCGGTCTGGCGGCCACCGCCTTCGGGACCTTCATCGGTTCGGTGTGCCGCACCCAGCAGCAGTCCGCCATCCTGGGCAGCACCACCGTGGTGCTCCTCAGCGCCATCGGCGGCATCTGGGTGCCGCTGTACATCATGCCGCAGGCCATGCAGGCCGTCGGTCGCCTCTCGCCGCTGCACTGGAGCATGGAGGCCTTCAACACCGTGCTGCTGCGGCGGGGCGACCTGGCGGAGCTGGCGGTGCACCTCGTGCCGCTGCTCCTCTTCGCCGGGGTGTGCCTCCTTTTGTCGGTCGTGGCCGAACGGGTCGTTTCTTCGCGTTGAACATGAGCGACCGCGTGGCGATCACCGGCATGGGCGTGGTCAGCGCCCTGGGTACCAACGTGGCGGAGAACCTCCGCGCGCTGCTTGAGGAGCGCTCCGGCATCGGCCCCATCACCATCCTGCCCACGCGCCATCGGGGCGCCATTCCCGTGGCCGAGGTGGCGTTGGACGACGAGGCCCTCGGTGCCCTGGCCGCGCCGCGGAGCCTGCGCAGCTGGACCCGCACCGCCCTGCTCGGCCTGTGCGCCGTCAAGGAGGCCCTGGCCCAGGCCGGCATCGACCCCGCCGCGGAACGCACCGCCTTCCTATCGGCCACCACCGCCGGCGGCATCGACAAGACGGAGCCTGTGTACGACCGGTTCTACCTGCCGGAGATCCCCGAGGAGGTGGCCCAGTACCTGGGCACGCACGACCCCGGTGACCACGCGCAGCGCATCGCCGCCGAGCTGGGCTTCCGCGACCTGGTGACCACCCTCAGCACCGCCTGCTCCAGCAGCGCCAACGCCCTGATGCTGGGCGATCGCCTGTTGCGGCACGGCCTGGCCGACGTGGCCGTGGTGGGGGGCACGGATGCCCTGTGCAAGTTCACCGTCAACGGCTTCAACTCGCTGTTGATCCTGGACCACGAGCCCTGCCGCCCCTTCGACCGCGACCGCGCCGGGCTCAACCTGGGCGAGGCCGCCGCCTACCTGGTGCTGGAGACCGAGGCCCATGCCCGGGCGCGCGGTGCCGAGGTGCTCGCCGTGGTGCGGGGCCATGCCAACACCAACGAGGCCTTCCACGCCACGGCCTCGTCCCCCGACGGCACGGGTGCCTACGAGGCCATGCGGCAGGCCCTGGCCATGGCGGGGCTCGCACCGCAGGACATCAGCTACGTCAACGTGCACGGCACAGGCACCCTGAACAACGATGCCTCCGAGGGCATTGCCCTCGCCCGCCTCTTCGGCGGTGCCGTGCCGCCGTTCAGCAGCACCAAGTCGTTCACCGGTCACACCCTGGGGGCCGCGGGTGCGGTGGAGGCCGTGTATTCGGTGCTGGCCATCCGCCATGGGGTGCACTTCGCCAACCTGCGCTGGCGCACGCCCCTGGAGGAAGCGGCGCTGGTGCCCGTGACCCGCACGGAGCGGGGCGTGCCGGTGCGCCATGTGCTCAGCAGTTCCTTCGGCTTCGGCGGCAACAACACCAGCCTGGTGCTGAGCGCACCGGCCTCGATGCCATGAAGCGGCCGGTGTACATCCGCGAAGCCTCGGCCATCGGGCCGCAGCCGGTGTTCGACACCGACCGGCTGGAACGCGTGGCGGCCTACGCCGGGCATCCGCTGAAAGCCGTGGTGCCCGAGCTGCGCCGGTATGTGGACCCCGTGCGCGGGCGGCGCATGGAGAAGGTGGCCCGCATCGGGCTGGCCTCCGCGCTGAACGCCCTGGACCGGGCCGGCGGGGCCGCACCGGAGGCCATCATCGTGGGCACCGGCCTGGGTTGCATGGAGAGCACCGAACGCTTCTTCGTGCCCCTGCTCCACAACAACGAGGACGTGCCCAACCCCACGGCCTTCATCCAGAGCACGCACAACAACGTCGCCGGGCAGATCGCCCTGGCGACCCGCTGCACCGGCTACAACTTCACGTACCTGCACCGCGGCATCTCCTTCACCAGCGCCCTGCTCGACGGTTGGGTCCAGGTGGGGCTGGAGGGCAGGGGCACGGTGCTGGTGGGCGGCGCCGAATCGATCACCCCCGATTACTACCTGGTGCAGCGCCGCAGCGGCATCTGGAAGCAGCACGACGTGCCCAACCTGGAAGTGCTGCGGGCCACCGATGGCGGGGCGCTCTGCGGGGAGGGCGCCGCCTTCTTCGTGCTTGGCGACACCCCGGGCCCGGGGTCCGCGGTGCGCGTGGTGGATGTGGACATCAGCTTTCGCGGAGGTCCCGGCTCGCTGCGCGACCGGGTGCTGGCCTTCCTGGACCGCAACGGGCTCGCCGCGGGCGACATCGACCTGCTGATGGTCGGCCGCAACGGCGATGGGCCCCAGGATGCCGCGTACAAGCCGGTCGAGGAGGCGCTGCCGCACGCCGGGCACGCGGCCTTCAAGCATCTCTGCGGCGAATACTTCACCGCCAACGCCTTCGGCCTCTGGCTGCTTTGGTCGGGCATGCGCACCGGGCATCTGCCGCCCGAGGCCCTGTTGCGGGAGCGGCCGGCCGGCCCGTTACGGCGGGGCCTGCTGGTGGATCATTTCCAGCGGACGGACCACAGCCTGGTGTTGCTGGAAGTGCCCGCCGCCTGACGGTCGCCCGTACGCAGGGCGGCCGACGTGCCGGGCCTTGTCCGCAACGCGTTGGCGTCCACCGCGCTGCCGCCCCGGGATGGGGCGATCACCGATGCACGACGAAGGGCCGTTCGTCCACCTGCTTCGCGTCCACGGTGCGCAGCAGGTAGGTGCCGACGGGCCAGCGGCTCACGTCGATGTCCTGGGTCCGGACCGTCTTCACCTCGCCCCAAACGACGGCCCGACCGGCCGCATCGACCACGGTCCATGTGGCGGGTCTTGTGCCCGGCCAGGCGAAGCGCACCGAGTGGCTGGCCGGGTTCGGCGAGATCACCACCTCCGCGCGATCATCCTGTTCAGGGACACCGGTGCTCATCCCGTAAGGGTCGGAAAGCACCTGGCAGGGCAGGCCCTGGTCCACGAACACCGTGTAATCGCCGGGGAGCGTCGGGGTGATGCACACGGTGTTGCCCCCGACCGGCTGTCCGTCCAGATACCATTGGTAGCTGAGGCCCTGCGGGCTGGCGCACAGGTCGGTGCCGTTGAGCGTGATGACCGGTTGTGCGGGGACGGTGAATGCCGTGGCGATGGTGACGCCCAGTTGCTGGATGAAGTTCGGACAGATGGCCGGCGCGCCGCTCACCGAATACGACCCGTTCGCCGTCACCACCAGGGTGGGTCCCGTGGCGCCCGGGATCGGGATGCCGCCGTCGGTCCACTGGATGTTGGTGTCGTAGGGCGGCATGAGCCGCAGGATCAGGGTGTCGCCTTCGCAGAACAGCAGTTCGCCGTTCGGCCCCATGCCGTAGGAGGGATCGCCTTCATGCATCACGAACGGGAGCAGGAAGACCCAGCCGTCCACCAGTACGGGTGGCGACATCTCGGTGCATCCGTCCAAGGTGCATTCCACGGTGAAGCTGGAGCCGCCGTCGGTGTTGGCGTTCACCACGTGGCCCTGCTGGACGGCGCCCGGGACCGGCTGTCCGTCCTTGTACCACTGGTAGCTGGCATAGGTCTGCGTGGTCAACACCTCGATCCCGCCCGGGCACAGGATCACGGGGTCGGGTTGGATGGTGGGATCGAAGGGACATTGCGCCCGGAGGGACAGCAGTGCGATCGAAGCGGCAAGGGTCAGTGTGGTGCGCATGGTGGAGCGATGAGGGTCCGGAGGTCATTCCTGGAAGGCCCCTTCGGCGAGGTTCGGCCGTACTTCCGCTCATCCGCGGCGCACAACACCTGCCGTGCGACGGTGGCGATGGCAAGGTGCTCCGGGTTTCCCCGGGATGCGAAGCGGACGGCGGAGAACGATCGAGTTCGGGGCATCCGCATGAGGACGCCCATGGGACGCACCACGCTGCCCGTAGGTGACACACGTCCTGTCACCGGGACGAACGGTGGGCGCCCCATCGGGTCACGATGAGCCCTTCCCAGGCGGAGGATGCCTTCGCGAACACCAGCGCGTACGCGCCGCTGGCGAGGCCCGTCACTTGGAACGTTTCGCGGCCTTGGCGGCCTCCATGGCGTGTTCGTGGTGCAGCCGCTCGCGCTGCCGATGGATGCGCTTCAGCACCATGTCGGGCAGCAGGATGTCAAGCATGCCCTCGCGCAACACGGTCCACAGGTAGTTGAACACCGAGGCCTCCTGCTTGCGCATCACCCGGGCCTCCCCGGTGCGGTAGTTCCGGTGCCCCGGGATGTTGTTGTTGTGCACCACGACGTTCGCCACCGCGGAGAGGATCTTGGCGTGCCGCATCGTGGGCTCCAGCTTGAGCTTCAGACCCTCGTAGTTCATGTGGACGGTGCCCTTCGCGGAGACGTCATTGCCCTCCATGTGCATGTCGACCGAATGGATGCGGCCTTCGGTGGCGCTCACCTTGATCAGTTCGCCCGTGAGGCGGTCCATCCGCGGTGCGGGCAGGTCGCGGAGATGCACGCGTGCGGAGATCCGTGCGCCGGCGGTGGCGTGCGACTGCCGCACTTCGACCTCGGTGGGTGCCGCATCCCACAAGCGCAGCCGACCGGTGACGAGCAGGTCGGTGACGCTGTCGGCGCGCATGTTCCCCAGGCCGGCCATCACAACATTGATCCCCGTGAAGCTCACCGAACCGTAGGCATCCCCCTGTTTCAGCCGTTCATGGTAGGTGACCCGCCCATCGCGGACCTGCACCTTGCCGATGTCGATCGGCACCCGTGCGTGGTGGATCCGTTCGGCAGGCAGGGGGGACCGCGGCCGGTGTCTGTCCGGCACGGACCGGTCATGGTGGATGTCCAGCCGCAACCCGGAGACGATGCATTCATGGGCGGTGACCATGCCGTGCTCCAACCGGGCGCCCAGGTCGGAACCGTCCACGCGGATGCTGTCCACGCGCACCCCGTAAAGCTCGCGCGGCGCGTCCTTCACCTGGTGGTAGCGGTCCGGTCCCACATCGGCCGTGAGCTTGAAGCCGTGGATCCGCATGGTGTTCTGCGGATAGCGGGCCCGGGCCGAGTCGATGTGCGCGGTGTAGAACGGAGCCATGCGGGCTTCCGCGCCGCGGATGGCGAGTTCGCCCGAGGACAGATGCACCGAGGGCCGTCCTTCCTGTCCCGGCGCCATGCGGATGCCGGTGAGCCGGATGTCCAGACCGGCCACGGAGGCATTCGGGTGCACGCCGCTCAGGTCCCGTGTGCTGCCCTTGGCGTTGATGATCAACAGGGTGTCCACACGCAGGAAGGCGAGCTTCTCCGGCAGCTGGGCGGCATCGGTGGTGTCCTTGGCTTCCGGTCGGTGCTTTGCCCGCGTGCCGTGGGCGTGGTCCACCTCCGGAGCGACGATGCGCACGGTGCCGACCTTCAACGCCTTCGACCGGATCAAGGCGAGGAGGTCCACATCATCCAGCTCGACCCGGCTGGCGCTCACCGCGACCGTCGACGAGCCATTGGCCAACGCGGCCGCACCAGGCTTGATCCGGAGGCCATCGATCCGGATCCCCTGCGGGAACAAGGTGATGTCCACATCGCTGAAGGCCACTTCATAGCGCTGGTGCGCGGCCCGCTCGGCCACGATCTCCAAGGCCTGGCGCGCCCAACGATGGACCGCCCAGACCGCCAGGGCGAGCAGTCCGGCCGTCACCAGGAGGGACCAAAGCAGGCGTGTGCGCTTCGGGGCACGGGGCATGGTGCGTATTCCTCGGACCGTGAATATCGGCAAGGCAAAGCGTCACCGGCTACGGGTGGCGCGGACCGGACGGGGTCATCGCTTCACGGCGATGCCGCTGATCTCCACATTGGCGCCCCGGGGCAGCTCCTTCACACCCACGGTTTCGCGGGCGGGCGGCTTGCCCTTGAAGCAGGCCTGGTACACGGCGCTCACGGCCGTGTAGTACTGCAGGTTGGTGAGGTAGATGGTGCACTTCACCAGGTCGTCGAACCCGAGGCCGGCGGCGGCGAGGATCTCGCCGATGTTGGCCATCACCTGCTCGGCCTCCTTGGTGATGTTGTCCGTGAGCACCGTGCGGGTGCCCTTCACGGACGCGATCTGGCCGCTGATGAAGACAAAGCCATTGGCCTCCACGGCGGCCGTGAAGGGGCTGGATCCTTCCAGCTTCTCGTCGAGGTGTATCGTGTTTTTCATCGTGCTGCGTGGGAGGGCGGTGGGTCGGCCCACCGCGAAGATGCGACGGAAGTGGTCATGTTCGATGGATGCCGCTCTTTCCGGTCGCCAGCCGGTGCCCCAGCCAGGCCATGGGCAGGTAGGCCACGCCCAGGTCGAGCGCGGTGAACCAGAGCGGACCATCCGGGATCATCCGGGCCGCCATGACGCCGCCGAGCAGGAAGAACACGCCGATCGTCAGGGCCAGCGTCAGCTTCCAGGAGGCGGCGATCCGGGCGGTGGTGAACGCGCCGATCAACGTGCCGAGGGCATGGGCCAGGAAGGGGACCATCATCTGGGCGACGCTGTATTCGCCGATATGGGCGTTGATGCTGGCCACATCGTTCACATCCACACCGGGTGGTGGGGGCAGCAGCGTACCGCCCAGCAGGATCAGGCCCATGTTGACCAGGCTGCCCAGGAGGATGCCGGCGACCACGGCCAGGCTGTTGCGGAGAAGGGGATGCATGCGGTGGTCTTTCCGGGAAAGGTAGGCCGGGGGCCTGGACCTGCACAACAGGTGGTGCCGGTCGCGGAGCGCGTCGGCCCGGCCGGCCCGGCTACCTTTGCCCGCATCATGAGCGAGAACCCCAAGTGCCCCGAGTGCGCGTCGACGATCACCTATCCCACCGGCACCTCACAGATGTGCGGTGCGTGCGGCCATGAGTGGAACCCGGAGGAGCTGGAGGCGGCGGCGCAGGTGCGGGATGCCAACGGCAACGTGCTGCAGGACGGTGACGACGTGGTGGTGATCAAGGACCTGCCGGTGAAGGGCATGCCCAAGCCGGTGAAGGCGGGCACCAAGGTGAAGAACATCCGGCTGGTGGACGGCGCGGGCAACGCGGGGCACGACATCGATTGCAAGATCGACGGCTTCGGGGCCATGGGGTTGAAGAGCATCTACGTACGCAAGGCGTAGAGGCTATCTCAACATTGCTGTTGGAAGCGAGCGCGCGGTCGGTGCCCTACGGTCCGGTCGGCACCTGGCGCCACTGGTCCACGTGGTCGGCGTTCACGTTCGGGTCGTATGTCGGGTCGTTGGTGCCGAAGTATTCGCCGTTGCTGTTGATCCAGTACCGGTCGTAGCCGCTCTGGAGCTTCATGGCGGCCCCGGTGTAGGGGTCGACCGCGTTCTGCTCGCCGCGGATGCCGTTGATGGTCGCCTCCTGCATGCGGTCCATGGTGGAACTGGTGTTGCGCCAGGTGCCCATGATCGCGTCGTTCACGCTGTTCACGCGGTCGCGGTGCGCGGCCTGTTGCGCGTCGAAGGCGGCCTGGTTGGCCTGCATCCGGCTGTTGTGCGCGGCCCAGCTCTGCTGCTCCTTCTGCTGCTCGCTGCGGGCATAGGCGGCGAAGTAGGCCGGGTCGTAGCGGACCGAGGCGAGCGCGTGCAGCAGGGCCACCTTCTCCCGTTCGTAGCGGGCGGGGTCCGCTTCCAGCACGGTGAAGTAGTAGCCCCAGTTCATCAGGTCGCCGCCGTCCATCGCGAACCAGTGCATCACCAGGCCGAGGCGTTCCTCCCCGCGTCGCCAGTCGCTGATGTTCGCCTGGCAGACCTTGCGCGTGCGGCCCACGCTGTAGAGCCCCTCCAGCCCGCGCTGGTCCGCCTGGGCCACGGCGGGGGCGTCCTGGTGGCCTGCCAGCTCGAAGCCCTGCTGCCGCATCAGGGGCACCAGGTCCTCCATCACCACCTGGCCGGCGGGGATGGCCGGGCGCAGCTGCATGCCCGACTGCTGGTAGAAACCCGCCATCTGGCCGGAGGCATAGGTGAAGTTCGATCCGGCCATGTGCTTCACGCGCAGCCCCTCACCATCCACCTCCCAATCGCCGGAAGCCGCCGTGCGCACGGGCCAGCGGGTGGGCAGGTCCAGGTGGAACATCGGCACGTTGAACTGGGGATTGTTCACCGTGAGGGTGCGATAGCCGTCCGCATCGTCGCTCCCGTGCAGCATGGCGGCATCATCGCCATCCGGCCCGCTCGTGGCGTAGCCGTCGCGGCCCGTGATCGTCGAAACGCGTGTGGCCAGCTCGTCGGCTCCGCTGGCGTCGTGGCGTTCGTCCTCTCCAGCCTGTCCGCAGGCGATCAGGACCAGGGGAAGCACGAGGGGCAGGGTCGGTCGGGTGCGCATGGGAGTTCGTTGTTCGACCATTCATCGGGGAGCCCTGCTGGATGTGAACGGCGCATGACCGCCGCCGGCGGCGGACCGTTGGCCGGGACGACGAGGATGCCACCGACGGAGGCCTCCCGGCAAGGCGGCGGGGTTCAGGCCACTGGCAGGTAGTGCGTTCTCCGGCCGCCGCTTTTCCCCTCGAGTGCTTCTCTGATCCGCCTTCTCCGGCTTAGAGCGGGTTGCCGTTCCCGTCCGTGGTGAGCACCTCGCTCAGGTGGTCCAGCCAGGGGCGGATGGCGCGGTAGTGCGCATCCACGCGGTCGGCGAGATCCGGCGCCAGCACTTCCTTGTCGGAGAAGGCATGGCTGAAGATGAACTGTTTGTAGCGGAGCAGGTCCACCGCCGGATGGTCCTTGTGGAAGCCCTGCGGCGCCGTCTTCAGTTGTTCGCCCTCCAGTTCGCCCCAGTGGTCACGCAGGCGTTTCGCGCCGAGCAGTTTCCGCCAGACCGGGTGATCGTACAGGATGTCCGTGCGGATCTTCTTCAGGTCGTCCGGCTCCGGCGCCCAGAAGCCGCAGGCGATGAAGCTGGCGCCCGGTGCGATGTGGAAGTAGTAACCACCGCGCAGGGCGGGCTTCACGCGCGCCAAGCTGCCCGCCAGATGCTCCTTGTACGGCGGCTTGTCCTTGTGGAAGCGCAGGTCGTTGTAGATGCGGTACATCGCCTCCTTGCCGTCGGCCGTGGCGATCTTGTCGTGTCGCCGCATCCGCTCGATCAGGGCGTCGGCGAAGGCGCGCATGTCCGCCATTGCGGCCTCGTACCGGTCCTTGTGGGCGGTGAACCAGTCACGGTCGTTGTTCTTCTTCAGGTCGGCGAGGAAGCGGAGGGTGGCGCGGTCAATGGCGCCATGGGAGGTGCTCATGGTCGGTGACAAAGGTCGTGCGACCTTCGGACCGTTCCGTTGGACCGCCTCCCCGAAGGTCAACAGGTTGTGGTCCGGGTCCAGAAGGGCGAACTCCCGCTGCCCCCATGGTTTGGCACTGAGCCCACCGTTCGGGTGAATGGCCACGCCGCGCTCCTGCAATGTGCGGTACAGGCGATCGATATCCGTCGTGCGGATGTACACCTGCCCATCGTTGGTCAGCGGATCAAGGTCTTTGGAAAGGAAGAAGTGCAGTTCGATGCCTTCGCGGCGAAGGATGAGGTAGTTGTCGTACTCGCCGGCAATGGTGAACCCCAGGGCTTCGGAGTAATAGGTGCGGGTCACGACTTGATCGCGCATCGGCAGCTTGGGGTGAACGGAGGTGAGCATGGGCGGACCAGGGTTCAATCATCCAGCCCATTACCGGCCATGATGCGGTCCACGTTCTTCTCGATGCGTGCCATCCGCGTCGTGCTCTGCTTGGCACCGCCGAAGTACAGCAGGTAGCCCCGTTGCCGGCCCGGTGTCAGCGCGTGGAAGGCCTTTTTCAACGCGGGCATCTGCTTCATCGCCGTGGCGAATTCCTCGGGCATATCGTACTCGGCCGTCTTCTTCAGCACCACCTGCTTGCCCGCTTTCTCCAAGGCGATCGCCTCGCGGATGTAGCGCTTCAGCAAAGGCGTCAGTTCTTCGATCGCCTTCACGCTGGCGAAGCGGATCTGCCGGGCGCTCTGCACGTTCTTGGTCTGCTGAACCAGGAGTCCTCTCGCATCCTTCAGCAGCGCGCCTTTGTGGAAGAGCAATGCGCAATACTCCTTGAAGCCATGGATCAAGAAGATGTTCTTCCCGTTGAGCGTGTAGCAGGGATGGCCCCATTTCAACTCTTCGGCGAGGCCGCTGTCCAATGCGATGTCGCGCAAAAGGCCGTATGCTTCCTGCCACGGGGTTTTCTTGTTGAAGAACCAGTCGACCGCGGGGTTCATGGTGTTATACCGTGGCTCAGGTAGGACAGGTGGCTCACATCTTCACTCCAGGCAGCTGCGCCGCCTCCTTCACCCAGCGCGTGAACTGCTTCTCGTCCAGCTTGTCGTTCTCGTGGATGTGCAGGTAGCGCACCTCTTTCACCGTACTTGCCTCGGGAGGCATGGGGTCCAGGAGACCGCCTCTGTAAAATCCCACCTTCACGTACTTGGTGGTGCAGTGGAAGCCCATGAAGCGGGTGTCACGGTCGAGCCCGTAGAGCGGGGTGTTCCACTTCACGGCCTTGGTCACTTTGGGCACGGCGCGGGTGATCAGGCGGTCCAATTGTTCGCCCACCGCACGCTTCCAACCGGGCATGGCCGCGATGTAGGCCTGTACGGTTTCATCGCCATGGCCAAGGGCGATCTGCGGGTTGCCGCCGGAAAGCAGCTTGATCTTTCCACTGGGACCGGGCTTTGTCGGTTGCTTTTTTGGCATGGTGGTGCGGGCTGGCATCGTGCCGGGATGTTGCCACAAAGTTGCACTGTACATCGGTTCATTTTCAATCGGAATGGTCCGATCAGCAGCGCTCCACGAAGTACATCTCCATCTCCCCCTTGCCCTTCGCCTGCACTTTTCCGCGGGGAGTGAATTTGAATGCCGGGGAGGGTGAATGGTGAATGGGAGTTGGTGAATGGCCCGCGTCATCATCACCATTCGCCATTCGCCAACTACTACTCACCTTTTCCGCATCTTTCACCAACCGGTAGGTCGCCTCACTGATGTTCACCTGGCCCACCTCGCCACTGCTCTCCATGCGGCTGGCTGTGTTCACCGTATCGCCCCAGATGTCGTATTGGAACTTCTTCACGCCCACGATGCCGGCGACGACCGGCCCTGTGTGAATGCCGACACGCATTTCGAAGGCCGGCTTGCCCATTGCATCCCGTTCCGCTTTGCGCTTCTTCATGAAGGTCTGCATCTCCAGTGCGGCGTGAACGACGTCAGCGGGGGATGAGGAAGTAGGGTCCGGCAAACCTCCCGCGCACATGTAGGCGTCGCCGATGGTCTTGATCTTCTCGATGCCGTGCGCGGTGATGATGTGGTCGAAAGCCTTGAAGCAGATGTTGAGTTCCTCGACCAGTTCTTTGGGTGAAAGCTTCTCGCTGGCCTCGGTGAACCCCTTGAAATCGGTGAAGAGGATGGTGACGTTGTCGAAGTGCTTCGCTTCGGCCTCGCCTTTCACTTTCAGCTCACCGGCCACTTCCTCCGGCAGGATGTTCAGGAGGAGCTCATCGCTGCGCTTTCGGGCCTTGCTGATGCGGTTGCGCTGGATGAAGAAGGTACCCGCCAGCAGTAGCGTGAGCGCGAAGCCGCCGATGAAGGCATTGCGCTGCACATTCTTCCGCCGCAGTTCTTCCGCAGCCACCGCGTCCTTCTTCTCTTGTTCAGCCTGCAGGAGCGCCTCCTTTTTCTCGAAATCCGCTTGGAATCGTTGATCAAGGGCTTCGCGTCGGACCTCTTCATTCTTCAGGCTGTCCCTCAAGGTGGTATGCAATTCCAACATCTCCATGGCACGCCCTGTTCGGCCTTGCTCCTTGTACGCGGCATAGAGGGTCCGGGACACGTCGCGGATGATCAATGTCCATTCCACTTGCCGGGCCAATGCCAATCCCCGCTCACCGACCTCGATGGCCCGTGCCGCGTCACCCATTGCCAAATAGGTCTCCGCCAATCCATTCAGTGCATCGGCGCGGTTCCTTGGTGGGCCCGAGGGTCCGAGTATGTCCAATGCCAGCCGGTACTCCGTGAGGGACCGGTCGAGATCACCCAGTTTGTGTGCCACGCTCGCAATGCCCACATGCGGCTGGTCATCCTCCTCGGTAACGCCCAGTTCCCGTTGAATGGCCAGACTGCGGGTGTAGTGGTCCATGGCATCCTGTAGGTGACCCTGTCGTTCCCGAAGGTCGCCGATATTGCACAGGATCCTGGCCATCTCGCGCTGGTTGCCTAGCTCCTTCATGATGCTCAAGCTCTTCGCATAATGTGAAGCGGCTTCTTCGTAGTTGCCCGATTCGTGGTGGACGATTGCGATACATTCGTGCGAAATGGCGATCGCTGCCGCATCTCCCCATCCCTTGTTCACGCGTAGGCTGCGTGTGGCGTAGGTCAGCGCTTGCGCGTAGTCACCGCGGCTGAAGGAAATGGTCCAAAGCATGACCAATGATTCAGCGGTCCGCTTCCGATCCTTCATTCTTTCTGCAATGGCCAAAGCCCTTTCGGTGTAGATGACCATTTGCTCCAAGTCGCCTTTGGACCAATGGGCCTTGGCCAGATCGATGAGCACCGTCCACGTGGCGCGCTGATCGCCCAAGGCTGTGTATGACTCAAGGCTTCGCTCGAGCAGCGCGATGGCCTTCTCCATTCGGCCCAGCTCTTCTTGCGCCATACCTTGGAGATGCCATGCCTCCGCGAGGTAGTGCTCCGAGCCGTTGCTGTTGGCCACGCGCTCCAGGGCCAAGGCGTATCGCAGGGCGGAGTCGGGCTTGTTACCCAGCCATTCGCCCGCCAGGTCCAGATGTGCTTTAATGCGGATGGTGTCCTGTGTCGCCGTGGCCAGTACATGGCGCAGGCTATCGATGACGTGCTGGTCCTGTGCAAGAACGGGCGATGCCGTGCCGATCAGAAAGAAGACCAGGATCTTGTGCATGGAAAGAGTACAAGGATGTTGCACAAAGTACATCTCCATCAACCTCTTTCCCTTGGCCAGCACTTTTCCCAACGAGGTGATGGTGAAGGTGTTGCGCCTCCTCCTTCATCACACCACCACACTCACGCCTCACTTCCCCGCCGCGTACCGGAACCGCATGATGCTCCCCTTGGCAATACCCTTCTTGTCCCCCTCGGAGGAGATGAGCATGTCGCCGTTCGGCAGGAAAGCGAGGCCCTCGGGTTTGAAGAAGATCTCGGACGGAAGGGGATGCACCTTGATGGTCCCGCCATGGAGCACCACCAGCAGGCGGTCGCTGGCGGAAAGCACGTACAGCGCCTTGGTGACCGGGTGTATTTCCGCGGCCGAGGGCTGGAAGAGCACCCCGCCGGTCGCCAAGGTGGGCAGGTCGCGCGCGAGGGCCTGCGACACGGCCGCATTGCTGAGCACGCGCTGGACCGTCACGTTCCCGTCCCGACCGATGCGCTGCACCTGCCGCTCGTCCGCAGATCCGGTCACGGGCGCATCCTTGCTCACGATCACATGGTCCCCGGTGGATGGGTCGAGGAAGAGGCCTTCCTGGTTCAGTGAGGCCAGGGCCGGCATCTGCGCATTGATCCGGATGCGGCGCCGGCGGTCCAGATGCACCAAGTGGCCATCGCTGCGCAGCACCGTGATGGTGTCGCCATGAACGGCGATGTCCTCGAAATCGCCGATGTCGGTGAAACGCAGCACATCGGTGATCCGCCCTTCGCTCAGGTCGTAAGTGAACACGGCCCCCAGTTCGTCCTGTACACAGAGCACACGGCCCTCGTCGACCAGCGCGATACCGGAGATCTCGCGGAGCAGATCGGGCATCTCGAACACGGTGTCCGGATCAAGCAGGTCGTAGCCGAGTCGCGGCAGTTCCAGACCGTGCAGGGTGGCCAGGGTCCATTTGTCCGAGGCCAGCAGGTCCACCGGCTTGTACTTGCGGCCCGTGGTGGTGAAGTACAGGTTCTGTTCCACACCGTCCTGCAGGACCTCCACCTTCAGGAAGCTGGTGTCGGCGGTGGTCACCAACGCGATCTCGTCCAACGACCAGCCGGCGTATTGCTTGGCCAGGGCCCTGTCGATCCGTTCCATCACGTCGGCCTCCGGGCTCACCTCGCGCTCCTCATAGCTCACGCGACCGTTGTGGATGCCCGCCTCCACCAGTTCCGCACCGCAGAGGTATTCCACCTCGACCAGTCCGGACCCCGAGCGTTCGATGCGCAGGATGTCGGCGCTGGGGCAGCGCTCGCGCACCAGGTCGGCGATGGTGCGGTCGTCGGTCGCCTGGCCGTGGCTCCATGACGGAAGGATGCAGGCGAGCAGCAGGAGAGGGAGGGTGCGGTGCGGGATGAAGTGTGGCATGGTGCAAAGAGACGAATGAGATCTTGGAAAGATCCGGATCGCCATCCATCCCGGATCCTTCCCAATTCCGGCCGATAGCTTTGAAGCCATGAAGATCCTGGTGGTGGAGGACGAAGCGGGCCTGGCCGACGTGATCACACGCTCGCTGGAGCGCGAGCACTACGTGGTGGAACTGGCGCGCGACCACCGCTCGGCCCTGCTGAAGATCGCCGACCATGCCTATGATGTGATCCTGCTGGACATCATGCTGCCCGGTGGCAGCGGGCTGGACGTGCTGCGGGCGCTGAAGCAACAGGGCACACCGGGCAATGTGATCATCATCTCCGCCAAGGATTCGCTGGAGGACAAGCTCACCGGCCTGGACCTGGGCGCGGACGATTACCTCACCAAGCCCTTCCACCTCGCCGAGCTGAACGCCCGTGTACGGTCCGTGCTGCGGCGCAAGGCGCTGGGCGGCGGCAACGGCATCTCGGCGGGCAACCTGCGCATGGATGTGGACGGCCGCAGTGTGCAGGTGGATGGTGCCGAGGTCGCGCTGAACCGCAAGGAGTTCGACACGTTGCAGCACCTTTTGCTGAACAAGGACCGCCTGGTGACGCGCGGGGCATTGGCCGAACACGTGTGGGGCGACCACGCCGATGGTGGCGACGACCTGGATTTCATCTACTCGCAGATCAAGAACCTGCGTCGGAAGCTGAAGCAGGCGGGAGCAACCTTGGAGATCCAGGCCGTGTACGGCATCGGGTACAAGCTGGTGGAGCCATGAGGCTGCTGAACCGATCGCTCCTGCAGCTCTCCCTGGTGCTGTTGCTGGTGCTGGCCGCATGGGCGGTGCTGTTCTTCTTCATCGTGCGCCATGCCGTGGTGAAGAGCATCGACGAAGGCCTGGATGACCAGGAGGAGATCATCCGCTACCGGTTGGAGCAGGACAGCACCCTGCTGCACGTGCACGACCTCGGCCTGTACGGATTCGCCTTCGCACCCGTGCCGGATAAAGTGAAGAAGAGCTACATCGACACGATGCTGTTCGTGCCCAGCGAGGGGGAGGTGGAACCCGTGCGGCTGCTCACCAGGACCTTCAAGTACAGGGACGGATACCAGCAACTAAGGATCTACACCAGCACGGTGGAGGAGGACGACCTGATCGAGGCCATCCTGTTCGCTTTGGTGGGGCTCTACCTCACCCTGGTGATCACCATCGTGGTGGTGAACAACGTGGTGCTGCGCCGTGTGTGGCGGCCTTTCCACAATATTCTGGTCCAGGTGAAGGGCTTCCGCCTCGGTCGCGACCGGTCCCTGCCGGCGGTGCGCACCGACATCCAGGAGTTCAAGGACCTGAAGACCGCCGTGGATGCCATGGTCCTTCACGCTTCGTCCACTTACGACCGCCAGCGCGCCTTCACGGAGAATGCCGCGCACGAACTGCAGACGCCGCTGGCCATCGCGATCAACAAACTCGAGTTGCTTGCCGAGCGACCGGTCGGGGAGGAGGAACGCATGCAGGCGATCGGCGAGGTGATCACATCGCTGGAGCGGCTCACCCGCCTGAACCGGTCGCTGCTGTTGTTGGCGCGCATCGAGAACCGCCAGTTCCCGGATGAACGGTCCATCGTCTTCGGGCCGTTGATGCAGGAGGTGGTGGAGGAGTTCGGTGACCTTGCCGGGCATCGCGGGGTCTCCTTGGATCTGCGTGTGGACGCGGCGTTCGAACATACCATGGACCCCGGGCTTGCGCGCAGCCTGGCCAACAACCTGGTGAAGAACGCCATCGTTCACAACGTGCGCGGCGGTTCGGTGCAGGTGCAGGTGGACACCAGCGGCATCACGGTCCGGAACAGCGGCGCGGAGAAGCCGCTGGACCCCGCGCTCATCTTCAACCGCTTCCACAAGGAGACCACGGCGGATGGTGGCACCGGCCTGGGGCTGGCGATCGCGAAGGCCATAGCGGAGATGTACGGGCTGCAACTGAACTACGCGTACGAGGGTGCGCATGTGATGCGGCTGAACCGGGCGTGAGCTTCGGTCCGTTCCCAATTCTTTCCAGATCAGGGGCTTCCCTTTGGTGCATCAAAACACAACGCACCATGGAACACACCAGCATCATCGCACGGGCCTGCGGGCTCATCATCGCCACCGGGACCCTGTTGACGGCCGCTCAGGCGCAGGGTATGCAACCGGTCGGCCCGCCCGAGGCCGTCACCGCCGCCTTCAACAAGGCCTTCCCCAACGCCATGGACGTGGAGTGGAAGCAGCGCGGTACCCAGTACAAGGTGGAATTCGAGACCGGTGTCTTCTTCACCGATCATGAAGCCTGGTACGATGCCACCGGCAAGCTGCTCCGCCACGAGGAGGAGATCTCCGTGAGCGACCTGCCCGCAGCGGTGACCACTGCCGTCCGCACCGAGTTCCCGGGATACACCATCGACGACGCGGAGCGGATCACCGTGGACGGTGTGGTGACCTACGTGGTGGAGCTGGAACTGAAGGGCCAGCCCGACTGGAAGGTGGCGTACGATGCCGCCGGGAAACAAGTGCAGAAGACGCAGGACTGAGGGGGCTCAGGCGAACATAACGTACAGGATACGGCGAATACGGCTGGGTGAGCATCTTTGTGATGCCATTGCTACCTCATGGCCAAAGCCGAACTCAAGACCAAGGAGAACGACGCCAGCGTGGAAGCCTTCCTTGCGGCTCAGCCCGACGCCGTGGCCACCGACTGCCGGGCGATCATGCAACTGATGCGCAAGGCCACCGGCGAGGAGGCGCGGATGTGGGGCGCGAGCATCGTGGGCTTCGGCAAATACCGGTACAAGGGCGCCAGCGGTCGCGAAGGCGAATGGATGCTCACCGGCTTCAGCCCGCGCAAAGCCAACCTCTCGTTGTATATCCTCACCGGGCTTGACAAGTCGACGGCGCAGTTGAAGAAGCTGGGCAAGCACAGCACCGGCAAGGGCTGCCTCTACATCAAGCGCCTGGGCGATGTGGATGTGAAGGTGCTGGAGGAGTTGATCGTGAAAGGGGTGAAGGGGCTGGAGGAGATGCGGGTGCGGTGAATGCGCTGAGCACCCCAGCACGTAATGCGTGCTCCGCCCACCGGCCTTGCCCTTCTTCAGGACCTTCTTCGCTACGAGGTCGGTGAGGTCGCGGGCGGCCGTGTCCTGCGAGGTCTCGGCCAGTTTGGCGTTGTTGCCGTAGGTGAGGCGCGTTATTCTCCGCAGAATTTGCGGAGAATATGGACGGTATTCTCCGCAATGCGTGATGATATTCGGGCGGTGCCGATATTCGGTACACCATGTCCGAACGTTTCCATCGTCGATCCATCCGGTTGCGCGGATACGATTACCGACAGGTCGGCGCGTATTACGTGACGGTGTGCACGCATGAACGCGTGCATTTGTTCGGACAGGTCACGGATGGCGCCATGCGCAATTCGCCCATGGGCGACATCGTGCAACGGTGTTGGTACGCGATACCGGAACACATGCCCATGGTGGTATGCGATGCGTTCGTGGTGATGCCTGACCATGTGCACGGGATCGTGGTGATCACGGATCCGGTGTCGGGACCATCGGTTCCACACGGGTCATCGTCGGACGGCGGGGTAGGGTCGGCGAAATCGCCGACCCTACGGATCCCCGACCCGGTTGATGATCCCATTGATGTACCGAAATCGAATGACGCCGACACGCCCCGCCGCCCGCCGATCGCCATCATGCCCAAAAATTCATTGGGCCACATCATGCAAACGTTCAAATCCGCCGTTACACGCATGGCGTACCGCGATGGGTTAGTGCCGCATGGCACACCCATCTGGCAACGCAATTATTACGAACGCATCATCCGCGATGGCGGTGAATGGGCGCGCATCGCGAAATACATCAAGGACAATTTCCCTTCGTCCGCGTTTGCAACGCGGATGGTTTGCAACTCGGACGGTCCATACCGGACCTGTAGCCAATGGGTTGAAGTACAAGTGTGACCGTGGTGGCGCCCGCGTTGCAAACGCGGGTGAGGGTGGTGACTCATATTCTATCTGAGCAACGGGTCCGAGGGTGGGACAGGTACCGATAAGGGATTTAGGTCTGAAGCCTATCACGCGAATTGGTTCACCTGTCACTCCGCCCAGTTCCCTTCGGGGATCAGTAGCACCGGTAAGTAACTCACCGAGGTGCGAGTAAAGAGTCACGCGAAATGCGGGGTTGACCGGTCAGAGGGATTCCGGCGCATGAGCGTTGCGCGCATGTGAGAGGTGCATGAGTGAATCTAGTCATCACCATCAAGTTGTTAGGAGAAGTATGAACAACCAGTTGAGTGAAGTTCTCATGGGCATACCTTGCGCGCAAGAGCACTGACGACTTTTTCGTCAGGACATGAAATGCTACACCTCGAGGCGTTGGATCTGTTCGACAAACCAGTCTTGGACAAAAAGGGCCTTGTGCGCCGTGCGGCAGGTCGTTTCTACACTCCTCACTGGATGGCTCGAGAGCTCGCGGTTCAACTCGTAGCACGACTACCGGAGAAAAGGGCGTACAAAGCACTTGACCCGTTCGCCGGCGATGGCCGATTGCTGGCTGCGCTAGTTGAGAGCATTGGTGAGAGCAAAGCGCTCAGGTCCCGAAAATGGGAATTCCACCTTTGGGATAATGATGGTGCTGCGCTGGTCGATGCAATGAGCAATGTGCGTAGCGCTCTGTCAAAAGCCGGCCTTAAGGGTGTCGTGTTGGTGCATCAACGCGACACGTTTCTTGCCACCGATGAACGTGGGGTCTTTGATTTGGTCTTCACCAATCCACCGTGGGAAGCGTTGAAGCCGGATTCACGAGAACTGAATCAGATGTCAAAGTCTGCTCGGGTCGAATATGAAGCACAGCTGAAGGAGTACGATCGCAATTTAAAGATGGTGCTTCCGCATTCGCAGCCATCGACTAAGACTTATGGCTGGGGAACAAACTTGTCCCGTTGTGGACTTGAACTCGCTGTCAATGTCTGTTCCTCAGACGGTGTTCTGGGCGTGATACTTCCGTCAAGCATCCTGTCGGACGAAGCAAGTGCACGCCTTAGACATTGGCTCTTCGACGCTGCGCAGTTGGTTCAGATCGACTACTATCCGGCAGAGGCAAAGCCGTTTGACTCGGTTGACCAGCCATGCGTATCCATCCAGTTGACCCGACCTGCAGGCAAGAGATTTTCACCTCTGGTAGTGCGGCATGATCGCAATAGAAGCATCGTCTCTGCTGGGCGACTTGCTCTTACGAAGGATGACTTGGCTGCATTGAACCATCGTCTTCCGATTGAGCTCAATCAATCCGAGGCGGATCTACTCATTGGATTCCGGCGTCTTCCGCTTCTTCAGGACTTTGATGTCTCCCGTGGTGGGAAACTCTGGATGGGCCGTGAGTTAGATGAAACCGGATACAAGAAGTTCGTTTGTGATAGCGGAATCGTTCCCTTTATGAAGGGCAGGCATGTCGAACGATTTCGGCACACAGAGTCAGGGCAGTTCATTGTCCCGGGGTCGCTCACGATCCCTGAATCACATCGTTATGCAAGAGTTGCATGGAGGGATGTGTCACGCCGTTCTCAAGTCCGCCGGGTCATTGCCTCCCTGATACCATCTGGGGTTGTAACGGGCAACTCGCTTCAGGTCGCCTACTACACTGACGGGGATGTACAAAAAACAAAGTCCCTGCTGGGCGTTATCAGTTCTATGGTTTTCGAGTTCCAGCTTCGGAATAAACTCGGCACCGGCCATGTTTCTTTGGGGACGGTGCGTTCCGTTTGTGTTCCAGACTTGAATGATCAGGGTTTCGTGAAGCGCACTGTGGCCATCGTCGATCGTCTTCTAAACGGGGATGCGACGGCTGAAGTAGACCTTGATGTCCTGCTAGCGAAGGCCTATGGACTTTCGGTAAAGAAGTACAGGGGGATAGCTGACACTTTCACTGGCGTTTCGAGTGACTACAAAGCTGCCGTACTTTGCAAGCTTCAGAGGGCCAAGTAAAGCCCCTGACTGTACGAATGGCACAGCGACCGCGTCTTCTGATTCCGAACCACTACTCTGCAAAGCTGAGTGAGTTGGACATGGCCATTGGTGTTAGTGTGCCACCAGGAGGCAATTGGAAGAACGTTCCACATCATATTCCTTCCAAACGCCTCGAATCGATTCGAGCGAGCTACGCTGCAGGATCCGGCAGTAGATCGACGTACTATGGGAGACTGCATCCGGACTTCCCCGCATACACCATCAACACATACTTCAATCGTCCGGGTAACGGTTGCCATCTGCACTATGACTTTGAAGGCGGTCAACATCGGGTGCTATCCGAAAGAGAGGCGGCTCGCTTGCAGTCATTTCCAGACAGCTTTGTCTTTCACGGGAACCATGGTTCGATTCAAAAGCAGATTGGTAATGCGGTCCCTCCGTTGCTGGCATATCAGATTGCTGGTCAGTTGCCCCATACAGGAGCGTATGTGGATCTTTTCAGTGGTGCCGGTGGATTTGCACTAGGGTTCAAATGGGCGGGCTGGACTCCCATTGTCGCAAACGACATAGATCCCAGCTTCCTTAAGACCTATGCTTCGAATATCCATTCCAATACAATCGTGGGCGACATACGAGACAAGTCTGTGTTCAAGCGATTGGTGGAAGCTGTAAAGGATTCACGAAAGGCGGATGAGCCCTTGTTCGTACTCGGAGGGCCACCATGCCAGGGTTTTTCCACAGCGGGTAATCGGCGGACTCAGGATGATGAAAGGAACCACTTGTTCAATGAGTATAGAGCATTTGTCAGTGCGGTGAAGCCAGATGGCTTTGTCTTCGAGAATGTCCCTGGGCTTCTCAACATGGAGGGTGGGGCAGTGTTCCAACACATTCATCGCAGACTTGTAACTCCTGGACGATCACTTACGAAGTGGCTGTTGAGGTCCGAAGAGTATGGCATACCACAACGAAGAACGCGTTTGATATTACTCAGCACGCCGAAACGCTGGGGGACGCTTGAATCACCGGGAAAAGGAACTGAACTGCTTAAGCGCGACGACATCCCGTTGTCATTGCCGAATGCGATTTCGGTTAAGGAAGCGTTGTCCGATCTTCCAGCATTGAGTCAAGGCCAAGATGGGTCCGGGCTCGGCTACTGTTCAGAACCTCTGACGAACTACCAGAGGCTCATGCGAGGTCTGATTTCGCCTGCGGACTATCTAGCTCTTCTTCGCCAACAAGAACTGGTTGAGAATGATTGACGTCTGTAATCCAGCACTATTCGACGAAAGCTTGGTTCAGCTTCGCGGACACAAGAGCGATGTGGGGCAGAAGTTCAAGGGCCGCTTCACCCTCCTTTACTTTGGAATGAAGTTCAACCAGAACCGGTTGTCGAGCATTTTTTCGGGCACCTACTTTCCGTCTGAAGTCTTGGAGTCTATGCTTGATGAACTATACTCCAAGGCATCGCGAGCTGCGAATGATTGTGTTCTGATGCCCTTTGAAGGCCGTTACTTGGCACGAACCGGGCTAACCAAGCCTGGAAACAGTTACCCCACGAATACTTGGCGCAATCACTTTCACCTTCAAAAAGGAATTGGATGCTATGCTCCTAAATCAGACCTCGAAAGTCCTACGTTTCTCAGCCAATCACGATTGGCCTGTCGTCACTTGCGGCCGACTACGGCTGGCACCTTGAGCGGTGCGAAATGCGCCCTTGGTTCAGGTGCAGAGTATCGCAATGAAGAACATCCAAAGTGGCTGCAGATTGGTCAAGACCAGTTAGGGCTTGCAGTCGTGGACCTACAGAACCTGACCAACTTCCAGCAGTATGTGGCACCTGATGGCGTGAGAATTCCATTCTGGGCATTCGCCGTTGCGATATACCATGACGCATATCCGGGGCTTGTAACTGGCGCGAGGGATCAAGTGGGTAGAGCAGAGTTCATGGCGGATTTCAATCTATCTGATTTAGAGTTCGATGCTTACTTCGATGATAGCGTGGACAACGAACGGAATGCGGTAGTTCTCGGGATTGCTCGTAATGCCCCGGTGGCAGTGCCGCGCAGTGGCCCTCATGTTCTAGCTCCCCAGCCTCGCACTCGTGCCCTTCGAGAATTGAGCACGGAAGAGTTGTTGATGCCGACTTCAGTTCCACCGCCCGCGGTCAACACTGGCTGGGATGCGGAGCAGTATGTAAAGTCTGCTTTGGATGCGGCAGGATGGAATGCCAATGTGGTAAGCAGGTTTGGACGGGGCTATGACATCATCGCTCAAAAGGGTCTTCGGACGATTTTCGTCGAGGTGAAAAGCTCATTGGGTCTTTGTTCTCCGATTTTGACTGCTCTTGAATGGCAACAGGCTCTTGTCTACAATGACGGTTACATCTTGGCGGTTTTGGAGAATTTCAATACAACAGGGATGAACACGGTTTATTGGATTCCAGATCCAGCGAATCGTTGTGTGGCCACTGCGCAGCAAACTCTGTCCTATTCGGTTGCACGGAGGGTATGGACTAATGCTACCGTGCCAATGACGAACCTCTGAGTATTGCGATCTTTCGCGTGAGCAATCGCAGCGGGTAGCCCACAGGCGGCTGAGGAACGAAGCCGACGAGGACTACGAGCGAATGGCCCGACGGCGCGCATTTGGCGCAGTAACGACCTAATGACCTACGTCTGCAACACCCCCATGTTGAACTCCCGCGTCGCCGGGGCCTGGTTCGCCGCCTCGATCCCCATGGAGATCCAGGTCCTTGTCTCCAGCGGGTCAATGATCGCATCCAGCCACAGCCGGGCCGCCGCGTAGTACGGGCTGGTACTCTCCTCGTACTTCGCGCGGATCTTGCCGAGGATCTCTTCTTCGCGCTCCTTGGTGATCTCTTCTCCCCGGCCTTTCAGCGCGGCCACTTCGATCTGCAGCAGCACCTTGGCGGCCTGGTCGCCGCCCATCACGGCCACGTTGGCGCTTGGCCAGCCCACGATCAGGCGCGGGTCGTAGGCCTTGCCGCACATGGCGTAGTTGCCGGCGCCGTAACTGTTGCCCACCACCACGGTGAACTTGGGCACCACGCTGTTGCTCACGGCGTTCACCATTTTCGCGCCGTCCTTGATGATGCCGCCGTGCTCGCTGCGGCTGCCCACCATGAAGCCGGTGACGTCCTGCAAAAAGACCAGCGGGATGTTCTTCTGGTTGCAGTTGGCGATGAAGCGTGTGGCCTTGTCGGCGCTGTCGCTGTAGATCACGCCGCCGAACTGCATCTCGCCCTTCTTGCTCTTCACCACCTTGCGCTGGTTGGCCACGATGCCCACGGCCCAGCCGTCGATGCGCGCGTAGCAGGTGAGGATGCTCTGGCCGTAGCCCTCCTTGTATTCGGTCCACTCGCTGCCGTCCACCAGCCGCGCGATCACCTCGCGCATGTCGTACGGCTTGGCGCGCTCGATGGGGATGATGCCGTAGAGGTCCTTCGGCTCGCTCTTGGGCGGGGCGGGCTTCTCGCGGCTGAAGCCCGCATCCTTGGGTTTGCCCAGTTTGTCCATCAGCGCGCGGATCTTCTGGATGCAGTCCGCATCGTCCTTGCACTTGTAGTCGGTAACACCGCTGATCTCGCTGTGTGTGGTGGCGCCGCCGAGGGTCTCGTTGTCGATGTCCTCGCCGATGGCGGCTTTCACCAGGTAGCTGCCGGCGAGGAAGATGCTGCCGGTCTTCTCCACGATCAGGGCCTCATCGCTCATGATGGGCAGGTAGGCGCCACCGGCCACGCAGCTGCCCATCACCGCGGCGATCTGCGTGATGCCCATGGAGCTCATCACGGCGTTGTTGCGGAAGATCCTTCCGAAGTGCTCCTTGTCGGGGAAGATCTCGTCCTGCATGGGCAGGTACACGCCGGCGCTGTCCACCAGGTAGATGATGGGCAGGCGGTTCTCCATGGCGATCTCCTGCGCGCGCAGGTTCTTCTTGCCCGTCATGGGGAACCACGCACCGGCCTTCACCGTGGCGTCGTTGGCCACCACGATGCACTGGCGCTTGCTCACGTAGCCGATCACCACCACCACGCCCGCGCTGGGGCAGCCGCCATGTTCCTTGTACATGCCGTCGGCGGCGAAGGCACCGATCTCGATGCGCGGGCTCTTGGGGTCCAGCAGCGCGTCGATGCGCTCGCGGGCCGTCAATTTGCCCTTGGCCTTGTGGTCGGCGATGCGTTTCTCGCCGCCGCCGAGGTGGATCTTCCTGAGGCGGGTGTTGAGGTCACCCAGCTTCAGTTTGTTGAAGTCTTCGTTCTTGTTGAAATCGATGTCTTGTTTCTCGGCCATGATAGGGTCAGCTGATCAGCCGATGAGCGGATCCGCTGATGGGCTGTGGTGCGAAGATCGGACGTGAACTTCAATTGTCCGTGAGCGTGATATGTGTTCGGGCGTGCCGGTATGCGCCCTTCACTTCGCAGCGCCTCCGCTCGGGAGCACACCGTCGGGTCCTGCGCTGTAGCCGGACTTGTCAGGGCCAGCGGCTGCGGCGCTGCGGTGGCTTCCTTCGGTCGCCTCCTCGCTGCACGCATCCGCAAGGCCCTGCCCGCGCCAGGCTGCCGCTTCGGCCCCTCACGCGGAGTATAAATCCCGTCAAGTCGGTTACTCCTGCCGTTGGTCGAGCAATCGCTGCCTGAGTTCTTCTATCGTTGGCAAAGGATCTATCCGGTGAAGCATGACATGGCAATTGGAGCAGACCATGGCAAGGTCTTCCACGCGGCTCTTATGCCCGGGCTGCATGGTGTGGACCGGAACCGTGTGGTGCGCTTCGATGTACCCGGCTCCAGCCGCTCCGAAAGTCAGGAAGAAGGAGTAGCCGCAAACCTCGCAGCACATGTTGGGGTCTCGGGCTAAGAACTGTTCTTTCGCCGCTCGTACAAGTTCAGGGTTGCGGATGTGTTCCGCTTTTCTGTGTTCGATGAAGCGCTCTCTCCCTTCTGGGTAAAGGGCGGCTTCGAACTCAGGTTGGATGGCTATTGGTGCGGCAGACGAAGGTGCATCCGCACCCATAGAGGCCGCAGTCGGATTCGCACCTTCTTGTTCCTTTTCTTCTTCGTCCTCATTACTTTCACCAGCCCATTTCGGAAAGGTGTGTCCGATGGTCCATGTGAACGAATGGGCATCGAGGAGGTCGACGGGCTTGCTGAGCTTGGTCATCAACAGAGCTTGTACCTGTTTAATTAGGTCGATGAACGTCGTGTAGTTGGACCACGATGTGTTGCCGGAAGTCTTGAAGTCCTCCACACCGAGGAAGTCGAATGCCCGATCGAATCCCTGCTGACTTATGGGAAGATAGCGTTGCTTGTCCTTTAAGAAGAAGAGGTATGCGATGAACTGATATTGATGACCCATGACCTGCAATTTCTCAAACAGGTCTTGGTCACTCGCCTTGCTCTTGAATAGTTCGAACAAAACCTGCTCCATTGCTTTAGTGTTAGCGCCTTTCGCGAAATCATCCTTCAGGCGCCAATCCAACAGGTTGTTGACGACATGCAGACCCCTATGCCGGACCTGGGTCTTGAGCGCTGAAAGCACCTCCCGATGGATGCGACCGGTGCCGATGTCGGTTGGCTTCCAGAATTGGATCAGCAGTTTTCCCCGAGCGACCGAATGGACCTCTTTCTTGTAGCTCTCTGAAGGAGATACCAAGGGATGGTCGAAGCCTGTAAATGGTTTTCCGTCCGCGTATCGCACCGCACGATCAATGAAGTCAGCGTACTCATCCTCGAAGGCGTTCGGATCGATCCTCTTTTCCATCAAAGGCGAAAGTACTGCGCGATTTATCACCACAACAAGAAGTCCACGTTGTGATCACGACGCGTCCGTCCCGTCGTAGCGGTTCAGTGCATTTGCTTCTTTGTAACCGCGGTCGCGAACGGCATCACCGCCGCCTGCTTCATCTACGCTGCGCCTGAGCATGTTACTTCAATACAATTCAGCCAGATCATGGCCACCTGCCGAACTTGATCCAGCGCCGGTCCAAGGTCGTTTCAGCCTTTTCCACGGGCCAGCCGCCGTACGGCCAGCACGACCAGCAGGAGCAGAAAGACGCCGGCGACCAAGGGCAGGAACCAGGCGAGCAGGCTGAGGCCGACCGCGCCGCCCGTCTCGGCGGTGGCCAGCACCGGATTGCCCAGGCCGGCGGTAGTGGTGGTGCTTGCCACGCGCGTGGTGGCGGTACCGGCGCTCACCAGACCGGCCAGGCCGCCGCCCGCCACGATGGCCAAGCCCCACGCGGCGTAGGGTGGCAGGTCCACGAAGCTGCCGAGGGCGATGATGGCTCCGGCGACCGTGGACAGCGGTACCGCGGCCACGTCCAGCGCGTGGTCCACGAAGGGGATGTAGTACGCCAGCAGTTCCACCACAGTGGCCACACCCAAGGCGATCACGGCGGGCCATTCGCCCATCCAAGCGAAGCTTTCGTTCAGGCCGATGCCGCCCACATCATACCTGGTGAACAGGGCGGCGATGAACAACGGCAGGAAGACGCGGAAACCGCAGGCCGCTGCCAAGGCGATCCCCAGCAGGATGGAAAGGACCGTGGGGCCGAGGTCGGCGGTCATGGCAGTGGGTCTTGCGGGTAAATGTAGGCGCGGTACCGCTGCGCGATCGAGTGGCCGTCGGTGCGGCTGTCCATGTTCGTGGGGATCAGCGAACGATCCTGGGCTCGATCCTTACGCCTTGTGTAACATCAATGTTTGTAACGACGATGTTACAAACACGGATGTTATCGGTTCTGCATCAGTCCCGGAAGCTGTCCGATCGTTTGCGCGGATGGACTCTGGCTTGCGGTGCAGGGCCGTTCATGGTCTTCTCCATTTCCGGAGAGGCCATTGCATTCTGCTTTCCTGCCCCGCAGCCAAGGATCTGCCGCATACCGCGCCCGGGACAAAGTCGGATACCGCTCCAACGGTTTCCGAAAGCAACCGACGAACACCACCATCGTCATGGGTACGAAGGGGAAATATCGGATGGTACGCTCGAACCTTTTCGTATTTCTTGCCTGCCTTGTGGGTCACCGAACGCTATCACAAACGACATGTCTGAGCTTTACAGGCCATCCGTTCGGGTCCTGTGCCCTCGGCAACATCGTCTTGTCGACCTGCCCGCCCGGCATTGATTCCGTCGTCTGGTCCAGCGGATGGCAGGGGATGTGGGCGCAAGACCTGCCCATAGGCGACCATTCCTACCAGGCCTATGACAATGGGCTGGTGGTGGCGGCCGACACGCTGCAGGTGCAGCAGCTTGAATGGTCGATCGTCTCCGTGATGGCCTATCCGCAGGGCGGGGCATACGTCATATCCGGTTGGGCGCAGGTGCCCTGGTGCAACACCTCCGCCTTCAACACGCCCTGCTGCATTCCCGATCCGGCGCTCACATACGTGCGGTTGGTGCAGGACGGCGTGACGGAGATGAGCACCGCGCCATGCATCAATTGCGACATGGTGACCTGTTCGGGCACCACCTTCGTGTTCTGGAACGTGCCGGGCGGGCATACTTATCAGGTCCGGTTGTACGATCCGACATGCGGCCAGGTGATCACGGACACGACCACCGTCGAAGTGCCGCTCAGCACCGGCATCAACGCGTTCGGTGACGGAAGCAAGGATGCGGTGATCGTGTCGAACGGGGAGACGCTGATGATCGCGGATGCGACCGCCGCAGGGAACATCCGGTTCATCGATGGCCTGGGGCGTCGGATCGACCTGCCCATGAGCGCACCGGGAACGTACCTGCTTGGACAGTTGTCTCCCGGTTGTTATTTCGTGCGCATGGGCACGGGCACTGCCATGCGAACGCATCGGTTCCTGCGGTAGCCCTCCAAGCCCGATCGTCCGTCGGGGAGCGCATGCTCGCGCTCATCCTTGCGCCTTGTGTGACACCAATGTTCGTAACAACGATGTTACAAACACGGATGTTATCGGCTCTGCATCAGCTCCGGAAGCTGTCCGATCGTTTGCGCCAGCGCGTCGGCCGCTTCTTCGTGCACGAAGTGCCCGGCACTGGCGAACTTCTCCACCTGCGCATGCGGCAGGGCCTCTTTCCATCGTTCAAGCAGGTCGCCAGGGAAGAAGCGGTCCTTCATGCCCCAGCACAGCAGCGTGGGGATGTCGCGCAGCCGATGGATCATGCGCCATTGCTCGTTCCAGAACGGTCCGGCGCCAGCGATCTCCTGCACACAGGCGAAGGTGGCCGTGCGTGCAGCGGCATCGGGCAGGACGTTCTTGTAGTGCGCGTGCAGCGCCTTCGTCAGCTTCGACCGGTCGCCGTAAGCGCTGGGCATCATCACGTTCACGCTGAATCCGAATCGCAGGTACAGGAGCCTGCCGAGCCATGAGTTCATGATCGCGCTTGGACTGCTGAAGCGCTTGTCCGGCATCAGGTCCCACATCCAGGTGTTGTAGAGCACGAGGCCCTTCACGTTCTGTGGATGTTTCAAGGCGTGCGGCAGGCCGATACCGCCGCCGAAGTCGGTGGCCACCAGGGTGAGGTCCTTCAGTCCAAGATGGTCGATGAAGGCTTGGAGCCGCCGGGCATGCGCTTCGACGGTGTAGTCCGCGTTCGCCGGCTTGTCGCTCAGTCCGAAGCCCAGGTGGTCGAGGGCGATGCAGCGGTGCGTGGAGCGGAAGGCCTTGATCAGGTGCCGGAAGCCGAAGCTCCAGTCCGGGGTGCCGTGCACGAAGAGCATGACCGGACCAGCGCCTTCGTCCACGTAATGGATGCGGCCATCGGGGTGAACGAACGTGCGACCGGTGAAGGGGTATTCATTCCGGTCCAACCAAGCGGGGTGGGTGATCATGGCCCAAAGCTCCTATGGACCCGATCCGAAGTTCTTGGTGCGGACCAACTTCTCAGATCCGAATGCGGTTGTACAATTTGCTCAGGTTGGTCGGGTGGATACCCAGGTAACTGGCGATGAGCTTGTGCGGCACGAGTTGGAACAGGTGTGCGCTCTGCGCGGCGAACTGCCGGAAGCGTTCCTCGGCGCTGGTGCTCACCTGGCGGTATCGGCCGTGGGCGGTGGCGATAAGCATCCCTTCCGCCACTTTGCGGAAAAGACGTTCGATCGAGGGATGGGCGTCGTACAGGTGCTGGAGGTCCGCATGGGCGAGGGCCAGCACGCGCGTGTCGCTGATGGCCTCCAGGATGTACGTGCTTGGCCCCTGAGCCAGGAAGGACTCCGGGATGCCACTGATGCCGACCGGGTAGGTGAAGGCCATCACATAAGGCTTGTCGTCCTTGAGGAAGTAGCTGTACTGAACCCCTTCGAGCACGAAGAACAGATCGCGCTGCACATCGCCCACGCCCGTGATCACCGCACCCTTGGGCCAGCGCCGCTCCCGCAGGCGTGCGGTGAGGTCCTGCCAGGCGCTTTCGGCCATGGGATGAATGCCATCAAGGCAGGTCCGTAAGCGAAGGTGATCCCCGGGCATGCTCATGTTCCGGCACGAAGTTGCTCTTGGGCGCGTGGTCCGAGGTTGCACACCAGGTCGATCACGCTCAGGCGGGGCTGGAAGCCGTGCCGGTCCGCGAAGATCTGGGTGTACGGCGGCACGGGCGTGACCTCCGGCGGAAGCGGTCTCTTGGGGTGGAAGCCCGCGCGCAGATCGACGATGGGGAAACGTTCTTCGGCCGGAGTCAGGTAGTCCACGGGCCCTACGCCGCCCTTGCCCATGCGGATCTCCGTGCCTTCGACATAGCGCTCGGACACAAAGATCTCCGTGGTGAGCTTGAGCCAGCCCATGGCCAGGTGGATGGTGGCGAGCTGCAGGTCCACCAAGCGCTCGTACTTGTTCAGCAGTACCGCCTCGATGTCGTCGATGTAGTGGATGAACCAGGGCGTTTGCCCGTACGCGCTGCGGATGGCGTGCAGGTGCTGCTGCGACCACGTTTCAGCGTAGGAGAGGCGTACTGCGCGCATCGGCATTTTGTGGCCATGGTCGTGCACTACCTGCACGCTCAGGTCCTGCCGTCCGTTGGGGCCCACGATGCCGGTGCGCGTGCGGTAGCTCTGCCGTTCGTAATGCTCGCCGATATCGATGATCACCCGTGGGTGTTCGGCGAGCAGGCGGTAGTGTTCGGCACTTCCGAAGTAGAAGGCGGAGAGGAGCGGGACCATCGGGAGCACGAAGATGCGATGTGGCGAACTGAGGAACCGGATAGTTTCGCGGACATGGAAAGGAACCCGCTCGCTTTGTCCGGCCTGTTGCTGCTCGCCGCATGTTCGGGTCCGTCGCCGAAGGATCCATCAACCACCTCCGATACCACTGTCAAAGTGGTCGCTCCCCCGGAAGTGCCCGCCAGCTGGGCGGGCTACTACACCGATACGCTGCCCTGCGCGGACTGCCCCGGCATCCTCACCGACCTCTGGGTGCGCAGCGACAGCACGTTCATCCTTCAGGAACGTTACCTCGGGCGTGACTCGGTACCGTACGGCACCATCGGCCAGTGGCACGTGGTGAACGGGCTGATCACCATCGGCTACACGGGGGACAAGCCGTATTTCTACCGGTACGTCAAGGATGGGCTGCTGCTGGTGGACGAGATGGGCGAAGACGCCGAGAGCGAGTTGGACTATTCGCTCGACAAGCTGGCCGACGAGATCGGCGATGCCATACCGCGGATGCGCCTTCCAGGCACCTTCACCTACATGGCCGATGCGCAGAGCTTCCAGCCCTGCGGCGCGAAGTTCAGCTGGCCGTGTGCCGCCGGCATGGACATGGGGGAGGAGGAGGGTGAACCGATCATCGCCTTCACGAACGCCGACCTGCAGAAAGCCTATCGCGAGGCCGTGAAGAACGCGGGTGATCCGTGGGTGGTGGAGGCCATCTGCACCATGGGCATGGGACCGGCCGCAGAAGGCGACGGTGCGGATGAGTACGTGTACATCGAGCAGGTGCTTCGCACGGCCGGACGTTGTCCGTGATCACTTGCCGATGCAGAACCTACCGAAGATGCTTCCCAGCAGGTCATCCGGTGTGATGCGCCCGGTGATCTCACCCAGCTGTTGCTGAGCGCGCCGCAGGTCGCTGGCCACGAGTTCGCCGCCCAGGCCCTGTTCGAGGCCGGACTTCGCGGCGATCAGGGCCTCCCGGGCATGGGTCAGGGCCTCCACATGGCGGGCGTTGGTCACCACGATGTCGCCCGCCGTCGTGTTCAGGTCCTTCACATGCGCCAAGAAACGGTCCTTGAGCGGCCCGAGCCCCTCGTTGTGCTTCGCCGAGATGGTGAGCATGTGTGACGGCTTCCGGGGCGTCAGATCGGCCTTGTTCAGCACTGGTATGATCGCCGGGCCGTTGCCGATGCGCACGGCGAGCCGGTCCGCTTCGGCGAGCAGGGCCTCTTCGTCCATGGACAAGGCATCGCCAAGGAGCACGACGATGTCCGCAGCGGCCGCCTTGCGGTAGCTGCGCGCGATGCCGAGCTGTTCGATGGTGTCGCCGGTCTCGCGAAGGCCTGCGGTGTCGATGAACCGGAACTGGATCCCATCCAGGGTGATCGTCTCCTCCACGGTGTCCCGCGTGGTGCCGGGGATGTCGCTCACGATCGCACGGTCCTCCTGCAGCAGCGCGTTCAACAGGGTGCTTTTGCCGCTGTTGGGCGCACCGACGATCGCCACGGGGACGCCCATCCGCATCGCATTGCCGTAGCGGAAGCTCTCGATGAGGTGCGTGGTGGTGCGCAGCACTTCATCCAGCAGGGCCAGCAGCGCGGGGCGGCGGGCGAATTCCACGTCCTCCTCGCTGAAGTCGAGCTCCAGCTCGATGAGGGCGCTGAAGTCGATGAGCCTCTGGCGCAGCTCCTCGATCCGCCTGCCGTAGCCGCCGCGCAGTTGTTGCATGGCGAGCCGGTGGGCGGCCGCACCCCGGCTGGCGATAAGGTCGGCCACGGCCTCGGCCTGGCTCAGGTCGAGCTTGCGGTTGAGGTAGGCCCGCAGGGTGAATTCGCCGGGCCTGGCCAGCCGGGCGCCCGCGGCCACGGCCGCCTCCAGGACGCGCTGCACGATGTACGGCGATCCGTGCAGACCGAGCTCCACCACATCCTCGCCGGTGTAGCTGGCCGGGGCCCTGAACACCGTGGCCAGGGCATCGTCCACGACCCCGTCGCCATCGGTCAGGACCACCCGCATCGCCCGCCGGTCCGGCCAGGCACGCGCACCGCCGGCCAGGCGCTCCAGCACGTTCACGGCCGACGGCCCGCTGAGGCGCACCAGCGCCACGGCCCCGACCCCTGCCGCCGTGGCCGGTGCGCAAATGGTGTCCGCAGGCTCCATGGCCGCAAAGGTGCGCACCGGCTCGTTGCCGGGCACCGGCGCCGGACCGTGCCGCCTGACCGATCTTTGCGCCCATGCCGACGCCCGACCGTGAAGCCTTCGATGCCCTCACCCATCCGGTGGTGGTGGTGGTGGGCGGTGGTTTCGCCGGGCTGGAACTGGTGAAGCGCCTTGCCGGCAAGCGCTACAAGGTGGTGCTGCTGGACCGCAACAACTACCACTGTTTCCAGCCGCTGCTCTACCAGGTGGCCACCGGCAGCCTGGGCGCGGACAACATCGCACACCCTTTCCGCCGCACCGTGGGCCCCATGCCCAATGTGATGTTCCGCATGGGCCGTGTGCTGCAGGTGATGCCGGCGGAACAATGTGTGGTCACCGACCGGGGCATCGTGCCCTACGACCATCTGGTGATCGCCACGGGCACGGTGACCAACTTCTTCGGCAACCGGCAGGTGGAGCAGGAGGCCATGCAGCTCAAGAGCATCGGCCAGGCCTTGGACATCCGCAGCGATCTGTTACAGGAATTGGAGGCGGCGCTGTATACCCCCGATGAAAAGGAGCAGCGCGCCCTGCTCAACTTCGTGATCGTCGGCGGGGGGCCTTCCGGGGTGGAGATGGCCGGCGCGCTGGCCGAGATCCGCAGGACCATCGTGCGCCACGAGTACCGCGAGGTGGAACCGGCGCGCATGCGGATCCACCTGGTGGACTCCAACGATGAGGTCCTTGGCAATTTCTCGCCCAAGGTGCGTGCGTTGGCGCTGCGCTACCTGCGCGAATTGGGCGTGGAGGTGAAGCTCGGGGTGATGGTCACCGGTTACGACGGTCGTACCGTCACCTTCAAGGACGGGACCTCGATGGAGAGCCGCACGGTGATCTGGACCGCCGGGGTCAAGGGCGATCCGCTCCCCGGGCTCGAGCCCGCCACCGAGCCGCGGTCGGGCCGGATCCGGGTGGACAGTTGCAACCGCGTCCAGGGCATCCCCAACGTGTATGCCTTGGGCGACGTCGCCCTGGACAGCTCGGACCCGGCGTGGCCCAAGGGTCATCCGCAGGTGGCTCCGGTGGCCATCCAGCAGGCCCGGCAGTTGGCCGCCAACCTGCTGCGCCCCCCGGGCGGTGCGTGGCAGCCCTTCCGGTACAAGGACAAGGGTTCCATGGCCACGGTGGGTCGCCACATGGCCGTGGTCGACATCGGCCGCGTGAAGTTCGGCGGCGCCATCGCCTGGTTCATGTGGCTGTTCGTGCACCTGATGAGCATCGTGGGCTTCCGCAGCCGCGTGATGGTGCTCACCCACTGGGCCTGGAAGTACCTCAGTTGGAAGAACAGCATCCGGCTGATCATCCGGCCGTACGTGCGGCATGCGGATGGATCGGGTGCTGATGCGCCACGCGCCTGAAGGGCGATCCGAACGGACGGCGATCCGGCCGGGGAAGCGGGGCCTACTGGGACGCCTGCCGGGTCGTGTGGTGCCGTGCCTGGCCGGGATGGGACGTTGGTGAATGGGATGGAAAGGGCCGTCGCGTCCTCGGGGATCGCGCGATCCGTGCGACCTTCGCGCCCCGCTCCCGTCATGGCCCTCCCGACCTCCGGATCCGCCTGGGCGGACAAGCGCCTGCTTGTCCTGTTCCTCACCATCTTCATCGACCTGATGGGGTTCGGGATCTTCATTCCCGTGATCCCGGTCTATGCCCGTGCGCTGCACGCCAGCGACGCGTTGGTGGGCGACCTGGGTGCCCTGTTCTCGCTGATGATGTTCATCGCCACGCCGGTGTGGGGCAGCCTGAGCGACCGATACGGCCGGCGCCCGGTGATCCTGCTGGCCATCGCCATCTCCGCCGCCAGCTATGTGCTCTTCGCGCACTCCACCACCCTGGTGCTGCTGGTGGTGAGCCGCATGCTCACCGGGCTTGGGTCGGGCAATATCACGGCGGCGCAGGCCTACGTCACGGACATCACGCCGCCCGAGGGACGCGCCAAGGCCATGGGCCTGATCGGCGCGGCCTTCGGGCTGGGCTTCATCTTCGGGCCGCCGCTGGGCGGCTTCATCTACGCCCGGTACGGCGTGGAGTGGGTGGGCTATCTGGCGGCCGCGATCTGCCTGCTGAATTTGTGGGCGGTGTGGGTCTGGCTGCCCGAGTCCATCGCCCGGCGCGACCGGGGGCGCAAGGTCCGCCTCATGCCCGTCTCCGGTGTGCTGCGCGCCCTGAAGGATGTGCGCTTCCGCGACCTGTATGTGATGAGCTTCGTGTTCATCACGGCCTTCAGCATGATGCAGATGACCATCGCCCTGCTGTGGATCGATGATTACGGGCTGTCGGACGAGCAGGTGGGGTTGATGTTCGCGGCGGTGGGGGTCGCCTCGGCCATTGTGCAGGGCGGGTTGATCGGCTGGCTGCAGCGCACCTTCGGGGAACGGAAACTGCTGCTGTACGGCAGTGCGTGCATGGTCGTGGGCCTGGCGATGATCCCTTTCATTCCCCCGGCCTGGGCCTGGTTCATCCCGCTCAGTGCGGTGTCCATCGCGCTGCTGGCCCTGGGCAGCGGCTGCCTGAACCCCACGCTGCTGAGCCTGTTGAGCCGCAATGCAGGGCAGCACGAGCAGGGCGAGGTGCTGGGGGTCAACCAGAGCTTCGGCTCGCTGGCGCGCGTGGCGGGCCCGGCCCTGGGGGGAAGGCTCTACACGCTGGGCCATGCCCTGCCTTATGTCACCGCCGGTGCGATCATGCTGGCCGTGGTCCTCCACCTGCGGTCCGGAAGGGGTGTGCGGGACGCCGGGGCTTGATCTTGCGCGGGGCCCTTACCTTCGGCGCCCCGAACACCGCAACCACACCCATGAGCGTCCTGGTCAACAAGCAGAGCAAGGTCATCGTGCAGGGCTTCACCGGCAGCGAAGGCACGTTCCACGCCACCCAGATGATCGAGTACGGGACCAACGTCGTAGGCGGCGTCACCCCCGGCAAAGGCGGGCAGCAGCACCTGGACCGCCCGGTGTTCGAGACCGTGAGCCAGGCGGTGAAGGCCACCGGGGCGGATGTGAGCATCATCTTCGTGCCGCCCGCCTTCGCGGCCGACGCGATCATGGAGGCGGCCGAGGGCGGCATCAAGGTGATCGTGTGCATCACCGAAGGCATTCCGGTGAAGGATATGGTGATGGCCCGCGAGTACATCCGCGGGAAGGACTGCACCCTGATCGGCCCCAACTGCCCCGGGGTGATCACCGCCGACGAGTGCAAGGTGGGCATCATGCCGGGCTTCGTCTTCCGCAAGGGGCCCGTGGGCATCGTCTCCAAGAGCGGCACGCTCACTTACGAAGCGGCGGACCAGGTGGTGAAGGCGGGCATGGGCATCACCACGGCCATCGGCATCGGCGGGGACCCGATCATCGGCACCACCACGCTGGAGGCGGTCCAGCTGTTCGCCAACGACCCGGACACCAAGGCCATCGTGATGATCGGCGAGATCGGCGGCGACCTGGAGATCCAGGCCGCGCGTTGGATCAAGGCGCATTGCAAGAAGCCCGTGGTGGGCTTCATCGCCGGCGAGACCGCGCCCAAGGGGCGCACCATGGGCCATGCGGGGGCCATCGTCAGCGGGGCCGACGAGAGCGCCGCGGCGAAGAAGGCCGTGATGCGGGAGTGCGGCATCCACGTGGTGGACAGCCCGGCCGGCATCGGCGCCAAGGTGAAGGAGGTGCTGGCCTGAGCGGTCGCCGCCGCCGATCCGTTCCTCAGCGGATCCGCTTGCAGCGGCGATGGATCTCGTTGCGCGCGGCGTAGGCGCCCACCTCGGCCTCCACGTCCTTGAAGGCCGTGCGGGGGCCACAATCGCACAGGTCCATCAACGGGTCGCGGTCGGCGATCCCCGCCATCATTTCTTCCAACGACGGTGCCTGTTCCAACTTGGCATACGCCGCGTACGTGGTCCCCAGGAAGGCCACCTGCGCGGTGATGCCCCGCCGGTCCAGCAGCCATCCGCCCGCCAGCTCCACGGGCGCGCTCCGCACGGGGTCGATGTCCCCCGGGTGCGGATAGGCCACGATGCGGCTGCGGTCCTCCGAGAGGGTCACGGGGACCAGGCCGCGCGTGTCGCTGCGGGTCCTGTACACCAGCACGTGCGGCACATCCTGCACGTCCTGCACGGTGGTCGCAGCCGTGCCGGCGGTGCCCTGTTGCCTGCAATGGCAGCCCATCAGCAGGATGCACAGGCCAAGGGATCCGCGGCGCATCATCGTGCGATCACGATCGGGGTCGTGTACACGGCCGCCTCCGTGCGCGCCCGCACCACGTAGGGCCCTTCGGCGAGGTCGGCGACGTTCACCGTGATCACGCTGGTGCCCCCGGTCGTCAGCGGCACCTCACGCACCAGCGCCCCGCGCATGTCGAGCACGTCCACGTTGCGCACGGGGCCGGGCATGGCGGAGAGGTCCAGGGTCAGCAGGTCCTTGGCCGGCACGGGAAGCGCGCGGAGCGTCGTGCCCGCCTCCCCGGCGATGCCCGAACCGGCGCTGCGCGTGATGTCCAGCTGCAGCAGATAGGTGCCGACCACGCCGACGAAGTAGGGGGCGACCTGGAAGTTCACCGTGCCACCGCCCGCCAGGTTGATGGCGCCGGGCATCACCGCATCGTAGGCCGCGCTCCAGGTCGAACCGTCGGTGCTGTACGACCAGAGCACGTCCGCCGTGTAGGGGTTGCCATTGCCGCTGTCGTAGGCATCGTGCGCCCGGGCCGAGATGCTGTAGTTGTACCCCGCAGGCAGCACCACCTTGTAATGGTCGCCGTCCGAGGTCACGTGCAGGTTGGCGCCCGTGGTGGCCACGCTGGCCGTGTTGCCGCTGAAGTTCACCGGCAGGGTGTACGCCTGGCCGATGTTGTCGTTGACCTCGTACATGTCCGGCGAAAGGGTGGCGCCCGTCACCGTCACGAAGATGGGGTTCGTGTAGTAGGTGGAGCCGGTGAGCTGCCAGCCGGTGCCGCCGGGGTTGTGCTGCAGGGCGAGCAGGTAGGTGCCCGGCGGCACCGTGACCGGTACCGGACCGAAGGTGAGGTACGGCGGGCTGTACGAATAGCCGCTCGGCAGGCCGTTGGATTCGGTGAGCACGCCGATGTCCTGCGCCCAGGTGCCGTCCAGGTTGTAGAGCGCCACCCCGTAGTCGCCCACGAAGGTGCTGAAGCCCAGGTTGGCGATGTCCAGGTTCACCGAGACCTGACCGCCCTGGACGAGGCTCGTGCCCGGGGTCACCGTCATGTTCGAGTTCAACTCCATGTCGTTGGGGTTGATCACCGTCACCTGCGGGAAGTTGGTGTACGGCCCCGCGTTCGCGGCGGCGACCCATTCACCACCGGTGGGCCGGTAGCACACCCCCAGGTAATAGGTGCCCGGCAGCATGCTGAAGAGCCCGGCCGTGGTGAAGGTGAGCCCGTTGGTGTAGGTGTTCCCTGCGGGGAGGTTGTAGCCCGTGAGGGTCTGAACGAAGCCGTAGAAATTGCTGTTGGCATCGAACACACCCACGCAATAGTCCCCGTTGAAGGTGTTGCTGCCGTTGTTCACCACGTTGGCGGTCACGCTGAAGCCCTGGCCATAGTAGAGCATGGAGGCGCTGGGCATCACGTAGTCGGAGAGCTGGATGTCGTTGCTGGTCGGTGTGCCGCCCCCGCCGGTGGAGGGCCGGATGCCGAAGATGGCCTCCTGGCCGCTGTTGTAGCCGCCCGATCCACCGCCCGTGCCGGTGGAGCCGGGGTTCAGCGCGTTGATCTCGAAGTAGCCGTTGGCCATGCCGCCCCAGCCCCAGTTGAAGTGGAAGAAGTCGTTGTTGTCGTAGCCATCGGCCACGAAGCAGTGGCCGCCCCCCTGCCCGAATCCGGCGTAGAGCACCGGCCGCGAGGCGTCCAGGTCGGCCTTGAGCATCCCGATCCACTGCTGCTGGGGGTAGGCCGCCCGCGCCACGCCCTGCATGGAGGCGTCGTAGCCGAAATAGGTCTTCAGGGCATACTCCGAGTTGTGGTTCGTGCCCGGGCTGTGGGACTGGATCATCCACGCGCCGCTCACCTGGGGGCTGTAGTTCATGTCCACGCCCACCCCGCAATGGAACATCAGCGTGGCCACCGCGGTGTTCGGCGCGTTGACGTTGTTGGGCATGCCGGCCCAGTCGTAGGTGGTGGCGCCGAAGTTGGCCGAAAGGGTGCCGTAGTCGTCCTCGTTGTAGCTGTGGAAGCCCGTGCCCGTCACCGGGTGGGCGTGGTACTTCATCACCTGGGCCATGGCCGTGGCCACACATCCGGTCACCGAGCCGCCCGGGCACAGCGCGTTCTCGTGCGGCGACTGGTTCCAGTTGGTGGCGAGCAGGGGATTCACGGCACGGTCCGCCGAGCGCGCCTGCGGCTGCCCTGCGATCCACGCCTGCCAGGCCTGGCTCACCTCCAACGGCACGGCAAGCCCGTCGGCCAGGGTGCCGCGCACCTCGGCCAGATAGCCTTCGAACCACTTGGCCACGTTGATCAACAGCTGGCCGGTGGGGAAGGTCCCTTCGGTGGAATAGCCCAGCACCGGCGTCACCACGTCGTCCGCCGCCACCACCGCGAAGCCCTGCCCGGGCACGTTGTACACCCGGATCAGGTCGATCATCGCCGACCCGTCGGGGGCGGGTTCGCTCCAGGTCCGGGCCAGCACGAGATCCTCGGACCGCAGCCCGTCCAACCCCGCCGTGCGGCCCGTGAGCACATGCCTGGCCACCGTGCGCGTCACGGCTTCGGGCACCTGGGCCGCGTGCAGGACGATGGTGGCCGCGAACAGGGCCACCGTGGCCAGGGTCGTGCGGAAGATCCGGGTCGTCGGGAAGGCGTATGTGTGTCCCATGAGGCTGGTGTTGTGCGTGTTCGGATCGACTGTCCTTCAAATGTAGGGGGCACCGCAGGCCGGTCGGGTCACGCTCACGAATATGCGTGATGGGGCGTTGTGGCCTGTCCACGCTTTGGTCGCGGTTGCAGCAGGCCCGGAACGCGAAGACCCCGCTCGCCGAGCGGGGTCTTCGCCTGTCCGGGGGATGCCGTCAAGGCTTGTTCTTCTCGCGGGCCTTCTCTTGCTTGATGCTGTCCAGCTTCGCCGGGTCGTTGCTGCCGGGAACGGGCGCTTCGGTGCGCTCACCATCCTTGATCACCACCTTCCCGGGGTTGTCGGACCCGCCTTGCGTGGCACCTCCGCCGGCACTGCCTTTGTGCCCACAGCAGGCCATGAGCAGCGCGGCCAGGAGCACACTAATGGATGACGAGGGGTTCATGCGCGATGCGGTTGGATCCGTTGCGGATGGCAATGACGTACTGACCGGCGCTCAGGGCGTTCCGGTTGAAGCTCAGCTGGTGGTCCCCTGCGGTGAGCCCGTCGTGGTACAGGGTCTTCACCAGACGTCCGTTCATGTCGAGCACCTCGATCGTGTAGATGGCGAAGGCATCGACGTGGAAGCTCAGCCGGAACAGGTCCACCGTGGGGTTGGGGGCCACCGTTACCTGCATGCCGGTGGGCGTCTCCGTAATGGTGGAGGAGCCCGTGTCGCCCACTTCGGCCACCCAGGTCTTCCAGGTGTTCGACAGGCCGCCCTGGATGTTGGAGCCATAGCAGGCAGCCAGCCACACGCGCGGTGGGTTGGCGTTGTGGCGGCGCGCCATGCCGGAGTAGTCGCCCCAGCGCTCATCCCCCTGCTGCAGGAAGTTCACGAAGGTCTCGCCCTGCTTCACCAGGGTGCTGTTGGACCACTGCATGGTGGCATCCACGTTCACCACGCGCACCTCGGGGTACACTTGCGCCGAACTGCGTGTGAACACGATCATCACGCTGGGGTCGCTGCTGCTGGTGGAGTAGGAGGCCAGGGCGGGATAGCACAGGTCCGCGTTGCCCTGCTGGCCCAGGTTGGTGCGCTGGTCGCTTAGGTTGTTGATGGCGATGCGGCCGTAGCGCAGGCCGTTCCAACCGCCGCCGATGTCGGTGCAGAAGGTGTAGTGCACCAGGCCGTTCATGAAGAAGGTGCTCAGCATGCGGCAGTCTCCGTTGCTCAGCGGATCGCTCGAGCCGGGCATCTGCGCCGGTGCGGCGGGGGCGTATTGCTGGGTGCTGACGTCGTACGTGTTCAACGCGGGGCTGCCCGTGAGGTCGTCGGTGAGGTCCCACAGCCGCAGGCTGCTCGCGCCGGGGCTGTTGCCGCTCAGCAGCAGGATCCCCGGGCCGTAGTTCGCCTGCCCGCCGCTCACCGGCACCACCGTGAAGGCCGCGTAGGGCTGGTTGCTCAGGTTGTACCAGTAGATCCAGTTCAGGTTCGCATCGCCGTTGTACCCGCCGCTCTTGGTGATCTGGAACAGGATCGCCTGTTGGAACTGGTTGTTGCCGTCGGTGAACAGGTTGCCCGACACGTACACCTCGTTGTTCGACACGCCGATGCTCGGATAGTCGAACCAGGTGCCGTTGCCCAACGGGTTGCCGGGCAGTTGGTAGGTCCACCATCCGGCCTGCGGGTCGTTGGTCTTGCTGAAGCAGAGCAGGAGCTTGCTCGTGCTCGACGTGGTACCGTGCAGCACCGTCAGGAAGAACCGGTCCGCCTGCGGATCGTAGAGCACCTTGGGGTCGTAGATGTTGGCGTTCAGCTGGGGGTCGTTGAAGAAATCGGGCCAGAAGGTGGACGACAGGAACTGGCCGCTGGCGTTGTACAGCTCGATGCCGTCGTTGTTGCAGGTCACGATCTTCCCGCCGTTGGAGATGGCCACCGTGTTGTCCGGTGGTGTGCTCACCTGGCTCCAGTTGGCCTCGAAATCCACGCCGATGGCGGGTGTCACGCTCTTGGGCTGTCCCTGTTCCACGGGCCCGCCGCGGTAGCTCGCCACCTTGGCGGGCCACTTGGCACGCTTGATGGCATCCACTTCCGGCAGGCTCGGGTTGCGGGGCGACATCCGGCTCACCCGGTTGGCCCAACGGGTGGTGCTCATGTCGATCCGCGCTTCACCGGTGCGGGCGGCGGTCATCAACGGCGAGCGGTCGGCGGCATGCGCCGTTCCGTTCACTTCGGCGGTGGGGGCGGGGAGGCTGCGGCCCACCTCCTGGGCGGTGCCGGGCATGCCCCAGGCCAGGAAGGTGGCCAGGGAAAGAAGGCCTCCCAAGGGGCGCATGGGTCTTGTTCGATGCATCGTTCGGGGCTTTGTGCCGTGAAAATACGACGGTTCGTCGGATCGTCCGGCATGGACGGCATCCCGGATCTTCGGGGTGTGCCGGCACCGGGTCCGTGGCAGCGGGGACGCGGCCGCACCGACCACCGTCAGCCCACCATGCCCCGGCGGATGCACGGCCGATCGCCCGCGCCGCTACCTTAGCCACCGCCGGTCCCACCGGGGGCGGGCACAACCACACATGGGATTGTTGGACGGTAAGACCGCCCTGATCACCGGCGGAACACGCGGCATCGGCCGCGGCATCGTGGAGCGTTTCCTGGAGGAGGGGGCCGACGCGGCGTTCACCTACGTGAGCAGCCCGGAGCGGGCCGATGCACTGGCCGCCGATCTGGCCGCACGCACGGGCCGCAAGGTGATGGCCATCCGCAGCGATGCGGCCAAAAGCGAGGCCGCCCAGGCCGCCGTGGACCAGGTGGTGGGTGCCTGGGGCCGCCTGGACGTGCTGGTGAACAACGCCGGCATCACCAAGGACCAGCTGCTGATGCGCATGGGCGAGGCCGAATGGGATGCGGTGATGGAGACCAACCTCAAGAGCGTCTTCAACATGACCAAGGCCGTGCTGCGCACCATGCTCAAACAGCGCAGCGGCAGCATCATCAACATGAGCAGCGTGGTGGGGGTGAAGGGCAACGCCGGGCAGGCCAACTACGCGGCCAGCAAGGCGGGCATCATCGGTTTCACCAAGAGCGTGGCCTTGGAGCTCGGAAGCCGCAACATCCGCAGCAACGCCATCGCCCCGGGCTTCATCGAGACGGAGATGACCGGGGCGCTCGACCCCAAGGTGGTGGAACAGTGGCGCGAGGGCATCCCCCTGAAGCGCGGCGGCACGCCCACCGATGTGGCCAACGCCTGCGTCTTCCTGGCCAGCGACCTCAGCGCCTACGTCACCGGCCAGACCCTGCACGTGTGCGGGGGCATGCTCACCTGAAGCCGCGGCACCACCCCGGTGGCCCGCACCGGCCGGCACCACACCCCGGCGCGGTGGCGGAACCCTGACCTTTGCACCCCGTGGACCTGACCTTCACCCACAGCCCCTGGCTGATCCCGGCCTGCCTTGCGCTGGGCATCGCCTACGCCTGGCTGCTTTACCGAGGTACCGGCGACCGCCATGGCTGGGGCCGCTCCTTGCGCTGGACCCTGGCCACCGCGCGCGCCCTGGTGGTGGCCCTGCTCGCCTTCCTGCTGCTGGGCCCCCTGGTGCGGGCCTGGGTGCGCGAGGTGCGCAAGCCGGTCGTCGTCCTGGCACACGACGGCAGTGCCTCCCTGCTGCTGGCCGGCGACACCGCCGCCCTCCGCGGGTCCTATGCGGGGGAGTTCGATGCCCTCGCCCAGGCCCTCGCCGATCGCTTCGACGTGCGCACCTTCACCTACGGACGCGAGGTGCAGGAAGGCATCCACCACGACCAGCAGGCCAATCGCACCGACATGGCCGAACTGCTGCGCCAGGTGCACGATCGTTTCGCCGGGCCCGACCTCTGCGCCGTGGTGCTCGACGGCGATGGGATCATCAACCGCGGGCGCGATCCGCGCCACGAGGCCGCCCGCCTGGGCGTGCCGGTGCATACCATCGCCCTGGGCGACACCACCGTGCGGCCCGATCTGTTGGTGCATGGCGTGGAGGCCAACCGCGTGGCCTACCTGGGCAACGAGCTGCCGCTGCTGGTCCGCATCGAGGCACGCCACCTCCGGGGCCGGCGCACCAAGCTTGCGGTGGAGCTGGGTGGGCAGGTGCTCGCCGAACGGGACATGGAGGTGCAGGGCGACCCCTTCCTGGTGCAGGTGCCCATGCTGGTGAAGGCCACCGCCACGGGCATGCAGCGCTATCGCGTGGTGCTCCGTCCCGTGGCCGGTGAACACACCGAGCGCAACAACGTGGCGGAGATCACCGTGCAGGTGCTGGACGACCGCCAGCGCGTCCTGCTGCTGGCCGAGGCACCGCATCCCGACATCGGGGCGCTGGCCCGCGCGCTTTCCGGCTCGGAGGCCTATTCCATCACGGCCACCACCCTGGACAAGGCACCGGCCGAGCTGGCCGACTTCGACCTGGTGGTGCTGCACCGGCTGCCCGGCACGCGCCACGACGGGAAGGCGGTGATCGCACGCTGCCGGGAGCGCCACGTGCCCCTGCTGTTCATCCTGGGCACCGATGTGGATCCCGAGGCGGTGAACGCCCTGGGCCTCGGCCTGCGCATCGAGGGCGCGCAACGTGCGGCGGTCACCGATGCGCAGCCGCTGTTCGAGCCCTCCTTCGCCCTCTTCCAGGTGGATCCCGCCACCGCGCAGGCCTTCGAGCGGTTCCCGCCCCTGCAGGTGCCCTTCGCGCAATACCGGGCCGGTCCCGGCGCGGCGGTGTGCTTCCACCAACGCATCGGCCTGGTACGCACCGAACAACCCCTGTTGCTGGTGCAGCGGCCGCAGACCGGACCGCGTGCGGCCGTGATCACGGGCGAGGGCCTCTGGCGCTGGCGTCTGGCGGATCAACAGCAGAACGGCGGCACCGACCGCTTCGACGGCTTCTTCCGCAAGCTCGTGCAACTGCTGGCCAACCGGTCGGCCACGGACCGCTTCCGGGTGCAGCACGCCGATGTGTTCGACGACCAGGAGCCGGTGGAGCTGCAGGCCGAACTGTACGATGCAGCCTTCGAACTGGTGCACGATGCGGAAGTGGACCTGGTGCTGCGCGATGCGCAGGGCCTGGAGCGCAACTACGCCTTCAGCCGCAGCGGGCGCGGTCATCGCCTGGTGATCAACGGGGCCGCACCGGGCCGGTACACCTACACGGCCAGCACCACGTACGACGGCACGCCCCTCAAGGCCAGCGGCGAGTTCGTCGTGCAGCCCGTGCAGGTGGAGCAGGTGCGCACCGTGGCGGACCACGGACTGCTGGCCGATCTGGCGGCGGGCACCGGCGGACGCATGGTGCGGCCCGGCGGCCTGGACGAACTGCGCGAGGCCCTGCTCACCGATCCGCGGTACGCGCCGCGCAGCCACGCCTACGCCCGCACCACCGACCTCATCGCCCTGGGCTGGCCCTTCCTGCTCTTCCTGCTGCTGCTCACGTTGGAATGGACCCTGCGTCGGCGCAGCGGCAGCTATTGATCCCGCAGCCATGGCCGAACGCTCCGGGCCGCGTCGTTCCCTCGTCCTGCTGTTGGTGTCGATCCTGCTCGCCGGTGGGCTCTGGTACGGGCGTGTGCCCCTGTTGCGCGCCTTGGGCGGCTTTCTCACCCGCGAGGATCCCCTGCGCCATGCCGATGCCCTGTACGTGCTGGGCGGCGCCTCGCTGGACCGCGGTCGTGAAGCGGCGCGCGTGATGCAGGCCGGCTGGTGCGACCACGCCTGGTTCCTGGGCGCCAACATCCCCACCGTGCTGGAGTCGATGGGCCTGCCGTTGCCCGAGGCCGAGGTGTCCCTGCAGGCCGCCGTGCGGGCCGGCCTCCCCCGGGGGAAGGGCTCCGTGCTTCGCTACGGCACCAGCACGGCCGAGGAGGCGGACGCCATCCTGGTCCATGCGCAACGCGCCGGGTTCGACACCATCGTCGTGCTGTCCTCCAAGTTCCACCTCCGGCGGATCCACGGGGTGTTCGCCCGCCATCCGCAGGCCCGCGGCATCACGGTGCTGCTGCACGGAGCCCCCGCGGTGCTGTTCCGCGAGGAGGCCTGGTGGCGCTACGAGGATGGACTGGTGATGCTGGCCAACGAATACCTCAAGCTGGTGTACTACGCCTGGCGGTATTGATGGTCAGCGCTGCACGAGCAGCGGAAGCGTACGCCGGAGGCCGCCGCCCGCGCACGCCACCAGATATCCACCGGAGGCCAAAGTGCCGAGGTCCAGTTCGTGCTGCACGTCGCCGGCGCGCACGGCCAGGTCCGTCACCGGGCGGCCCGTCAGGTCCAGCACGCTGATCCGTTCGGCCCAGGGGCAATGCACGGTGATCCATCGGTCGGCCGGGTTGGGCCAGAGGCGCATGGCCGGGGCGGCTTCCCGGTCGGCGATCCCGGTGCCCGTGATGCAGAAGGTGATCTCCTCCAGGTCAGTGAAGGTGCCGTCGCTCTCCCCGAGCAGCGCACCGTCCTCGTCCAGCACCTCGGCACCACCGTTGCCATACGCGCAGCACATGCCATCGCCGGCCACGTCCGCGATCCACAGCACGTAGCAGCCATCCCCCAGGCAGTAGGTGAGGTCCACCTCCTGGCCGGGCACGCCGTTCGCGTACGGGCCGCCGGCATCGAGGACCGCGCCCTGGTCCGTGGTGAGCTCCCAGGTGGTCTCGCTGCCCCAGGCGTCCAGTGTCAGGAGGATGGTGACGTCCTGCGCGGGGAAGGCCACGAGGAACTCCTTGCTGCTGGCATCGTTGGCGGGGTTGCCGTCCGGCAGGCCGTTGGGCATGCTGCTGGCCACGGTGAGCGTGTGCGTGCCGTTGCCGACGGGGATGGTGCCGACGGGAACGTTCATCGTCTGCCCCGGCTGCAAGGTGCCGCTCCAGGGCAGCTGGGCGGGCGTGCCCCCGTCGAGCGCCACCAGCAGGGTGGCGGCGGTGAGCACGGCGGTGCCGTTGTTCTTCAACGTCACGTAGGGCGTGATGCTGTCCAGGCCGCAGAGCTGTTCGGGCAGGTCGAAGATGGCGGTCACCGCCGCATCGTTGGTGGTGGGCACCGTGCCGTTGGGGTCCCAGCCGTCCAGGGTGGGGCCGCAGTTGCCCAGATGGGGTTCCAGCAGGGGCCAGCTGAGGTCGAAGCGGCCGTAGTAATCGTTCACGCTGTTGCTGCAATCGGCCTGGCCGCCGAAGAGCTGGCCCACCAACCGCTTGTTCTGGTCCCAGATGCCGCTGCCGCTGGAGCCGGGTTCGGTGGTGCCGTGCTCCCAGGTCTGCACCTGCCAGCACTGCGCGGGCGGGTTGCCGAAGGTGGCCTGCACCGGCGGGTCCAGCTCGCAGCTGATCTTCTTGATGTCGCCACGCGGGTGGTGGATGCCCACCAGGCTGTCCGGCACCGCGCCGCTGTTGTCCCAGCCGGAATAGAAGACGTTGAAGCTGTCCGGTGGAGCCGCGCTCAGTTCCAGCAGGGCCACGTCGGTGCCCGGATCGTTCACCAGCAGGGTGCTGCCGGCCACGGTCTGGTTGTCGGGCGCGTTGTTGGTGGGCGTGCACGTGGGGCTGTCCCAGTTGAAGACGAAGACCCAGTTGGCCGTGCTGCCGCTCACGCAATGGTTGGCGGTGAGGAAATAGGGTGTGCCGTCCTCGGCACAGTTGTTCAGCAGCTGGCCCGTGCAGCTTCCGCCGCCGGCCATGATCAGCGCCACGCTGCGGATCTGGTCGCGCCAGGGGTCGCCGTCCGGGCAGATCACGTTGATGTTGCATGCGCCGCTGTCGCCGAAGCCCTTGGCGCCACCGAAGGGATCGCGATAGGCATGGACCACTTCGCCGATGGTGAGCCGGGTGAGGCCGGCCACCGATGCGGGTCCCTGCACTTCCACCACCACGGTGTTGCCCGCCAGGGGCAGGGTGCCCATGCTGGTCATCCCGGGGGCGCTGGCCGCCGTGAAGCCGCCGCGGTACGGCCCCTGCGGGTCGTACACGAAGACCCGCACCCCTTCCGGGATGCGGAACTCCGTGAAGGTGACACCGACGGCCACGGCGCCCGGGCAGTGCAGGGACAGTTGCCAGACGCGCGTGCCGTCGGGGACGGTGTGCCAGCTGCCGTGGTGCTGCAGGTCGAAGGCCGTGGGATGGACGACGCCGAACCGCGCCGGCCCCGGCCGGCCCTGCTGGGCGTGGAGCGCATCCTCGGCCTGGCGTGCGGCCACGTCCACCGCAGGAAGGGTCACCAATGCCGGCGCGGGCAGTCCGTGCTTGGGGGCCGAGAGCCCGTAGGGCCGGCCTCCGAAGGCGGGTTGGGCGTGAGCGAGCAGGGGGGCGGCCAGCAGGCCGAGCAGGGTCGTGGTCCGGTGCATGCTGCGGGGTTCGATGGAAGGACGAGCGGAACGGTCGCGGCGTTGCCGAAAGGTACGGGCGGCCCGGAAAGGCGGAAGGCGACCCCGCGGTCGCCTTCCGGATGATGGATGCGGTGGTGGTTCAGCGTTCCAGCACCAGACGTTGCACCACGCGGTGCCCGTCCTGCCGGAGCTCCACGAGGTAGAGCCCGTCGGCCTGGCCGTCGAGGTCCAGCGTGGTCCGCACCGTGCCGGCGACCAGGTTCCGTTCGGCCACCACGCGGCCCAGGGCGTCGGTGACGCGCAGCACGGCCACACCCGCACCACGCTCGGGCAGGGTCACCAGCACGGCGCCCGTGGTGGGGTTGGGCACCAGCCCGAAGGTGAAGGTCCCTTCCTGCTCGGACAGCCCGGTGGCGCCCGGATCGAAGCCGGTCAAGGTGTCGCCGCAGTTGCCCAGGAACTGGTCGATATGCGGGAAGCTGACGTCGAAGCGGCCGTAGTAGTCATTGAAGTTGTAGCTGCAGCTGGCCTGCCCTCCGTAGAGCTGGCCCACGAGCAGGCCGTGCTGGTCCCACAGCCCGCTGCCGGAGGAACCGCCCTCGGTGGTCCCGTCGTCCCAGGCCGCGATGTGCCAGCACTGGGCGCCGCTGAAGGGTTGCGCCGATACGGGCTGCTGTTCAATGGAGATCTTCTTGATGTCGCCCGAGGGATGGTGGATGGCCGTCACGCTGGTGGCCGGGGTGTTGGTCTTGTTCCAGCCCGAGTAGTACACATCCCAGGCGTCGGGCGGGGTGGTGTTGAGCTCCAGGAGCGCCATGTCCGAACCCGCGTTGTTGGCGAGTTGCTGGGCGCCGCTCAGGCTCATGTTCGTGGGGCCGTTCTGCGTGGGGGTGCAGGTGGGGCTCTCCCAGCGGAAGCGGAACACGGCGGAGGCCGGGTTGATGCCGCCCTGGGTGCAGTGGTTCGCCGTAAGGAAGTAGGGGGTGCCGTTCTGGTTGCAGTTGTTCAGCAACTGGCCGGTGCACAGGAAGCCGCTGCCGAAGATCCGGGCCACGGAACGGATCTGCTTGCGCCAGGGGTCGCCGATGGGGCAGATCACGTTGTTGTTGCAGGCACCGCTGTCGCCCAGGTCCTTGGTCACGTTCAGGATGTCGCGGTAGCCGTGGGTCACCTCGCCGATGTGCAGGTGGCCCTGGCCGGCCACGGCGGCCGGTTCGATGTACTCGATGACGATCCGGTCGCCGGGCATGGGCGCAACGCCCATCACGTGCCGCCCGCCGTTGCTCGCCGCCGTGAAAGCGCCGAGCTGCTCGCCCGAGGGCACATGCACGAACACGCGGGCCCCTTCGGGGACGATGTATTCGTCGAACACGAAGCTCACGTTCAGCGCACCGGGGCATTCGATGGCCAGCTGCCACACCTGGTCGCCGTTGGGCAGCGCGGTCCACACGCCGCTGTTGTCCAGGCGCAGGTCGGTGGGGTGGTTCACGCCGTAGCGCCAGGGGCCTTTCATGCCGGCGGCCAGACGGGCCGCGTCCTCGGCCAGCAGCGGGGCGGGGTCCACCAGGCCCATCACCACCACCGGCGGCTCGGGCAGGCCATGGAGCGCGCGGTCAAGTCCGTAGGGATGGCCGCCGAACTCGAGCTGGGCGGCCAGCGGCGCGGTGGTCAGGAAAGCGAGGAGTGCGAAGGTGCTCTGTAAAGGATGTTTCATGGTGGGTGCGCAACTGGAGGCGCAAAGTAGCACCCGGAAGGTTGCCGCCCCCGCCGGATCTCAGCCGGGGTTGGATGCCTGCTGGCGTTCCTCCAGCAGTTTGCGCATCGCGAAGAGCTCGTCGCGCAGTTGTGCGGCCTGGATGAAGTCGTGCTGCTTGGCGGCCTTGCGCATCTCCTGTTCCAGGATGCGGCAGTTCGCATCGAGCTGGTCGGCGGTCATATAGGCCACCACGGGGTCGGCGGCCAGGCTGAGGGCCTCGGGCTCCACATAGGCCCTGGCGGGGACACGCTCGCTGGCCTCCAGCACACCGGTCTGTTGGATCACGTCGTGCCGGTCGCGCTTGATGGGACGCGGGGTGATGCCGTGCTCGGCGTTGTAGGCCATCTGCTTGGCGCGGCGGCGCTCGGTCTCCTCCATGGTGCGCCGCATGCTCTCGGTCACGGTGTCGGCGTAGAAGATCACCAGGCCGTTGACATTGCGCGCGGCGCGGCCGGCGGTCTGCGTCAGGCTGCGGTCGCTGCGCAGGAATCCTTCCTTGTCGGCGTCGATCACGGCCACCAGGCTCACCTCGGGCAGGTCGAGGCCTTCGCGCAGCAGGTTCACGCCCACCAGCACGTCGAAGAGGCCCAGGCGCAGCTGCCGCAGGATCTCGATGCGCTCCAGGGTCTCCACCTCGCTGTGGATGTACTTGCACTTCACGCCGTGGCGGGCCAGGAAGGTGCTCAGTTCCTCGGCCATGCGCTTGGTGAGGGTGGTCACCAGCACCCGCTCGCCACGCTGCTCGCGCAGCCGCACCTCGCGCAGCAGGTCGTCGATCTGGTCCCTGCTGGGGCGCACCTCGATGGGGGGGTCCAGCAGGCCGGTGGGGCGCACCACCTGCTCCACCACCACGCCCTCGCTGCGCTGAAGCTCGTAGTCGGCGGGGGTGGCGCTCACGAAGATGACCTGGCCCATCATGCCTTCGAACTCCTCGAAGGTCAGCGGCCGGTTGTCCATCGCGCTGGGCAGGCGGAAGCCGTATTCCACGAGGTTGCGCTTGCGGCTGCGGTCGCCGCCGTACATGGCCCGCACCTGGCCCACGGTGGCGTGGCTCTCGTCGATCACCAGCAGGAAGTCCTCCGGGAAGTAGTCGATCAGGCAGAAGGGGCGCTGCCCCGGCTGGCGCCGGTCGAAGTAGCGGCTGTAGTTCTCGATGCCTGAACAGTAGCCCAGCTCGCGCATCATCTCCAGGTCGTACAGGGTGCGTTCCTCCAGCCGCTTGGCCTCCAAGTGCCGGCCCTGGTCCTTGAAGAATCCGGTCTGCCGTTCGCAGTCCTCCTGGATGGACCGCAGCGCGGCCGTCATGGTGTCGCGGCTGGTCACGAAGATGTTGGCCGGATAGATGGTGGTGCGGTCCACCGCCTCGATGGTGCGGCCGCCCTGGATGTCGAAGCGCTCCAGCCGTTCGATCTCGTCGCCCCAGAAGTGGATGCGCAACCCTTCATCGGCATAGGCCAGGTACACCTCCACCACGTCGCCGCGCACACGGAACTGCCCGCGCACGGGCTCGGTGTCCCTGCGGCTGTACAGCGCTTCCACCAGCTGCAGCAGCAGCTTGTTGCGGCTCACCTTCTGGCCGGCGCGCACCTCCACCACGCTACGGTGGAACTCGGCGGGGTTGCCGATGCCGTAGATGCAGCTCACGCTGGCCACCACGATCACATTGCGCCGGCCGCTCAGCAGGGCGCTGGTGGCGCTCAGCCGCAGCTTCTCGATCTCCTGGTTGATGCTGAGGTCCTTCTCGATGTACGTGTTGGTCGTGGGCAGGTAGGCCTCGGGCTGGTAGTAGTCGTAGTAGCTCACGAAGTACTCCACCCGGTCGTGCGGGAAGAAGTGCTTGAACTCCCCGTACAGTTGTGCGGCCAGCGTTTTGTTGTGGCTCAACACCAGGGCCGGCCGGTCCAGTTCGGCGATCACGTTGGCCACGGTGAAGGTCTTGCCGGACCCGGTGACGCCCAGCAGGGTCTGGAAGGGCACGCCCTCCCGGGCCCCGGCCACCAACTGGCGGATGGCCTCGGGCTGGTCGCCCGTGGGCTTGAAGTCGGAGACGAGCTGGTAGGGCAAGGGGAAGCATGCAAAAGTAGGCCCGTTCAGCCTTGCCGGTGCGGGCGGGCGCGATCGGCCGTACCTTCACGCCATGTTCTGGAAGCGCATCGTCCACTACCTCAACCCGGCCACCCTGTTCGGACGCAGCGAGGCCAACATCAACCTGCGCTTCATGCACGGCATCAACCGGATCAGCATCCTGCTCTTCGTGGGCTGCCTGGTGGTGATGGCGTTGCGGGCCTGCGGGCGGTGACGCCGGCGGAGCCCGTTCAACCCAGGGCGTGCAGGGCTTGCTCCAGCAAGGGGGGCGGACCCTCACCGTGGAGGAAGCGCCAGGCGGGTTCGCGGCGCAACCAGGTGAGCTGGCGCTTGGCGTAGTTCCGCGTGTGCTGCTTGATCAGGTCCACCGCCTGCGCCAGGGTGAGCGCGCCGTCGAAGTGCCGGAACAGTTCCTTGTAGCCCACGGTGTTCAGGGCGTTGCGGTGGCGGTGGGGCAGGAGGCCACGCGCCTCCTCGAGCAGCCCGGCGTCCATCATGGCGTCCACACGGTGGTCGATGCGGGCGTAGAGGTGCGGTCGTGGCAGCCCGATCGCCAGGCGCACGATGCGCAGGTCGGTCCGGTCGCGAGGGGCGTGGTGTTGCGCGCTGAAGGGCCTGCCGGTCACCAGGCACACCTCCAGGGCGCGCAGCACACGTTGCGGGTTGTGCCGGTCGATCCGGGCGGCGCGGAGGTCGGCGGGGGCCGGGTCGTAGTAGTAGGTGCGCCAGCGGCCATCCGGGCCCGCGTCCGGAGCGTCGGGATTCAGCAGCCATCGGGCACGATTGGCCCAGACCGTGGCCTCCCACGAGCCCGGGGCGAGCCGGGTCGGGTCGTCGATGTACAGCCCCGTGGCCCACTCGTAGAAGAAGAGCTTGGCGCCGGCCGCCCGGAGGGCGCTGACCTGGGCCGCGGGCAGGATGTCCCCCGGGACCACGACCTCGAACCGGCTGAGCCACTGCAGCTCGGCGTCGCTCAGCGTGCTGGCGTAGTGGAAGGCGAAGGGCCCCTTGGCGGTCTGCCCGGCGGCGGAGCCGCCCGTCACGGCGAGGAGGAGGGCCACGACGGTGAGGAGGACCACCCGGGACCCGGCACGGCTGCGGACCATGACTGCGGCTCCTTTCTTCGGTAACCCGGCCACCAGGCCCGTTGCCTGGTCCGTGGCTTTGCGTCCCCGTCTCGCGACGGGTTTGCCGTTGTCGGAAAGAACGCCTGTGGAAAGGAGAAGCAACGGGCGCGCCAGGCGTTCCAGCGGCGCAACGACGCGCCTGTCCGGAGACGCAGGCAGAGAGGCACGGAATGGCGGGCTGTTGCCGGGCGGGGCCCACCGGGAGGTACCGCCCCCCTGGGCGAACAGTCACACGGGCGCCGGCGCCGGTGTCAGCGTGGCTTCCCGGGTGCTCCCGTCTGGGACGGCTGGCCGCTGCTCGCCTGGATGGCCCTCGCCC
>JABWBQ010000024.1 GCA_013360395.1 Flavobacteriales bacterium | reverse complement strand
GGCCCGGGCCTCGCGCTCGCGGCCGCCAAGGCGCTGGTCGCGTCCTGGGATGGTGAGCAGGTCGTCGACGACGTGCTCGTGCTCGTGCGCGACGGCAAGATCGAGCGTGTCGCCGCGCGCGCGGACGCGCAACCGCCGGAAGGCTACGAGCTCGTCGACCTCGGCGACGCGTGGCTCATGCCGGGCATGATCGACCTGCACAGCCACATCGGCGGCACGGGCGACATCAACGACATGGTCTACCAGACCAACGAAGGCCTGCGCGTGAGCGTGGCCGTCGTGCCGCAGACGCCGAACCTGTTGCGCGCGCTCTCCGCGGGCGTGACGACGATCCTGTTCATCCCCGGCTCCGGCACGAACATCGGCGGGCAAGGGATCCTGATGAAGACCGGCCTCGACACGTTCGAGGCCTCGCGCCTGCGCGACCCGGGCTCGATGAAGGTGGCGCAGGGCGACAACCCGACGCGCTGGGCCTACGGCATGGGCCGCTCGATGATGAACTTCCACATCCGCACCAGCGTGCGGCGTGGACTCGGCTATGCGCGGCGCTGGGAGGCCTTCGAGCGCGGCGCGGGCCCGCGGCCGCACGTCGATCCGCAGTACGAGACCTTCCGCGCGCTCTCGAAGGGCGAGGCGCAGATCTCGACGCACACGCAGATGTACCAGCTGGTGCACGCGACGATCCGCATCCTCAAGCAGGAGTTCGGGCTCGACGTGTTCATCGACCACGGCGAGTGGGGCGGGTTCCTCGCGACGCCGGAGGCCGAGCGCTTGGGCGTCGCTGCGATCTGCGGCCCGCGCGAGGTCGACACGCCCGAAGGCCGCCACTACACCGACGGCGCGATCTTCTCCTGCGCCGGCGAGTTCCAGCGCCGCGGGCTCTCGAAGATCGGCTTCAACACGGACGCACCGGTCGTGCCGGCCGAAGAATTGCCGCTGCAGGCGGGCGTCTCGATCAAGTACGGCTTCGATCCGAGCGACATGCAGGCGGTGCGCGGCCTCACGATCGTTCCCGCCGTCGTCGCGGGCATCGACGAGCGTGTCGGCAGCCTCGAACGTGGCAAGGACGCCGACATCACGGTCATCACCGGCGATCCGGCCGACCCGCGCTCGTGGGTGCAGCGCGTCTACATCGAAGGCCGCGAGGTCTACGACCACGCGAAGGCGGTGCGGCGATGGTGAGCAAGCTCGCCATCGTGGCGTTGGGGCTTTCGCTCGGCGCCTGCGCGGCTCCGCGCAAGCAGGAAGCGCCGCGCGACGCCGAACTCGGCGCGATCCAGCCGCTCGCGCAGGGTGAGCAGGGCTTCGCGCTCCTGTGCGGCAAGGTGTTCACGCTCAACGAGGCCGACGACGTGTTCGCGCCGGGCCTCGTGGTCGTGCGCGGCTCGAAGGTCGACTACGCCGGGCCGGTGGTCGAGCTGCCCGAGGGCTACGAGCTCGTCGAGGCGCCGACGCTGTGGGCGACGCCGGGCCTGATCGACCTGCACTCGCACATCCAGACCGGCGGCTGGGGCGACATCAACGACATGGTGCTCGCGATGAACCCCGAGTACCGCACGTCGCCGACGATCGTCCCGGCCAACCCCGACATCCAGCGCGCCTGTTCCGCGGGCGTGACGACGCTTTTCGGCATCCCCGGCAGCGGCACGAACAACTCCGGCTTCGGCGTGCTCTACAAGACACGCTGCAGCGGGAGCTACGAAGGCTGCGTGCTCGCCGACCCCGGTGGCATGAAGGTCGCGCAGGCTTACAACCCCGAGCGCCGCGGCGACCTCGGCGCGACGCGCACGGGCATGGCGTGGACGATCGAGGACGCGTTGCAGCGCGCCGAGGCCGCCAACGCGGCCGGCCGCGACGACAAGTCGCTCGCCAACCTCCAAAAGGTCGTCAAGGGCGAGCTGCCGGTGCTCATCCACACCGCCGGCAGCGACGCCGTGCACACGACGATCGAGATGTGGGGCGAGCGCTACCCCGCCACGAAGCCGGTGCTCAGCCACGGCTGCTTCGACGGCTGGAAGGTCGCGCCCTACGCCGCGCGCATCGGCATTCCGGTCAACCTCGGCCCGCGCACGTTCGACTGGCGCCAGTCCGAAGGCGAGTGGGTCGGCACGCCCGAGCGCTACGCGAAGGCCGGCGCGAACCTGATCACCGTCAACACGGACGCCCCCGTGATGCCGCAGGAAGAGCTCTTCCTGCAGAGCACGATGGGCGCGCGCTACGGCGCGGATTCCTACCTGATGCTCAAGGCCTGCACGGTCAACCCCGCCAAGTCGTTCGGCATCGACGCCTTGGTGGGCAGCCTGCGGCCCGGCCGCCACGCGGACATCGTCCTGTGGCACGGCGACCCGCTCGATCCGCGGGCGTCCGTCGAGTCGGTCTGGATCGAAGGCAAGCTCGAGTACGACCGCGTGCGGGACCGCCAGAGGTTCTAGTCGCGCAGACGAACAGAAGAAGAGAACGTCATGACCATCCTCACCACCCTCCTCGCGCTGGCGCCGGTGCTCACCGGGCCGGTCGATCCCTCGGGCGGCCTCGTCGCCATCAAGGTCGGCCGGGCCGAGACCGTGTCCCACGGCCCGATCGACCACGCCGTGATCCTCGTCGACAATGGCAAGATCGTGGAGATCGGCGCGGACCTGCCCGTCGCGCGCGGCATCCCCGTGATCGAGCGTCCCGAATGGGTCGTGATGCCCGGCCTCGTGAGCTGCTACACGCGCCTTGGCGTCGAGAGCCGCGCGGGTCAGGAGTTCAACCCCGAGGCCTCGCCGACTCCGGAGATCGATCCGCGGCACCCCGACTACAAGGAAGCGCTCGAAGCCGGCGTCACCACGCTCGGCCTCTACCCGCCGGGCACCGGTGTTCCCGGTCACGCGGCCGCGCTGCGCCCCAAGGGCAAGGCGATCGGCGACATGGTCGTCGACGAGGACGCGTACCTGAAGGTGTACTTCCGCGCCAACTCGGCCTCGAAGAAGCTCGTGCGCGACGCGTGGACCAAGGTCGACGAGTACGACGACAAGGTCAAGAAGGCCAAGGAGAAGTGGGAGAAGGACAACAAGTCCAAGGGCTCCGACAAGAAGGAAGAGGAGAAGAAGGAAGGCGAGGCCAAGGCGGAGGAGAAGAAGGACGACAAGAAGACCTTCGTCCCGCCGGAGGCCGATCCGAAGGTCAAGCCGTTCGTGCAGGTGCGCGATGGCGAGCTCGGGATGCTCGTGAGCATCACGCAGGCGGCCGACTGGGCGCACTGGCTCGACGCGATCGGCGAGCGCAAGTTCGACTACGCGCTGCGCGTGGTCATGACGCGCGAGATCGACATCTACGAGGTCACCGAGGAGATCGGCAAGCGCGGCGTGCGCCTGGTGATGGAGCCGCAGATCACGCTCGTGCCCGGCACGATGCGCCAGCGCAACCTCGCGATGGAGTTCGCGACGGCGGGCGCGAAGATCGCCTTCAAGCCGCGCAACGACACCATCCAGGACCACGTCGCGTGGCGGCGCCACGTCGGCGAGATCGTCGGCGCGGGCCTCGCGCGCGATGCGGCGCTGCGCGGGCTCACGCTCGAGCCCGCGGCGGTGCTCGGGCTCGACAAGCAGCTCGGCAGCCTCGAGAAGGGCAAGACCGCCAACCTGCTGTTCCTGTCGGGTGACCCGCTGGAACCGACGACCAACGTGGAGGCCGTGATGCTCGACGGCGAGTTCGTGTTCGGAGAGGTGAAGGAATGAAGTTCTGGATCGATCGTCGTTCGCTGAGCGTCCTCGCGTTCAGCGCCTGCATGGGCTTCGCCCTGCCGTCCTTCGGCTCGCCTTCGTCCGCCCAGGAGGGCGAGAAGAAGGAGGAGGAGAAGAAGAAGGAAGAGAAGAAGGACGAGTGGTTCGCCGTGCTCAACGGCGACGTCTACACCGGCACGGGCGCGGTCCTGCGCGGCGCGACGGTGCTCTCCAAGAACGGCGTGATCGAGTCGATCGGTCACGACGTCGAGGTTCCGACGGAGGCCAAGACGCTCGACGCCGCGGGCCTGCGGGTCTACCCCGGCCTCGTCGCGATCAACTCGGCGGGCCTGTTCGGCAACACCGGTGGCGACTTCGCCGACTCGGTCGACCCGTACAACCAGCGCATGACGCTGGCGCTGGCGAGCGGCATCACGACCGCCGGCCAGTCCAACGTGGCGCTCAAGCTCAAGCGGCGCGAGATCAAGGGCGTCGTGCTGCGCGAGCGCTACCTCGCGACCTTGTCGTTCACCAACTCCAACCCGCAGGGCAAGCGCGAGATGAACGAGCGCTTCGAGCGCGCGGCGCGCTACCTGCGCGAGTACCGCGAGTGGGAGGAGAAGAAGCGCGACAACAAGGACCTGAAGGAGCCCGCGGCGAGCGGCGTCGACTCGACCGTGCGCTCGATCCTCGAAGGCCGCGTGCTGGCGCGCTTCAACGCCTCCAACCGCGAGGACCTGCTCGAGATCGCGCGCCTCGCCCAGCGCTTCGGCTTCCGTCCGGTGATCGACGGCTGCATCGAGGGCTGGACGGTGGCGGACGAGCTCGGCCGCGCCGGCGCCTACGCCGTCATCACGCCGCGCGACCGCCGCGACAAGGAAGAGCAGCTCGTGCGCGACGGCGGCTCGAGCATCGAGAACGCCGCGATCCTGCACCGCTCGGGCGTGCAGGTGTGCGTGATCCCGTCGACCACGGGCGTCGACCTCGGCGGGATCGCCGGCCGCGACATCCTGCACCTGCCGATCGAGGCGGGCTTCGCGGTGCGCGGCGGCCTGACCGATCAGGCGGCGCTCGAGTCGATCACGATCGTCCCGGCGCGCCTGCTCGGCGTGTCGCACCGCGTCGGCAGCCTCGAGAAGGGCAAGGACTGCGACCTGATCGTGCTCGACGGCGACGTCATGCACTACCAGTCGCTGGTCCAGTACACGGTGGTTGAGGGCAAGCTCGTCTACGACAAGTCGCAGGAGCTCTTCTACGCCCACATCCGGCCGCGCCCGTCGACGCAGCTCGCCCCGGAGGAGCGCAAGGACAAGGGCGAGGCGGAGGAGCCGAAGGAAGGCGCCGAAGCCAAGCCCGAGGAGGCTCCCAAGGAGGGTGACGAGACCAAGCCCGACGACCCGCCGAAGGATCCGCCGAAGGACGGCTGATCCCCGCCGCCTGCACCGGTTATCCACATCGAGCCCGCGTCACAAGTCCTTGTGGCGCGGGCTTTTACATCGCTTTCCACCCCGTGGGCTAACGTGTCCCGAAAGGCGCTCCCCAAGCCCTCGACCGACCCCTGCCGGGCGCATTGCCGACTCCGGCCGGCGCTGCTAGGGTAACCCGCGACCGGCGCCCGACTTACGGCCGTCGCAACGCCGCCCAGACCGCGGCCATTTCGCCCCGGAACCCCGATGATCCTCCGCGACCTCGTGCGCTTGCTCGGTTCGGCCAAGCGCGACGGCCGCAACCTGACGCGCGAGGAGGCCTACCGGGCGTTCGAGCTCCTGATCGCGGGGGGGCAGAGCGAGATCCAGATCGGCGCGTTCCTGATCGCGCTGCGCTGGAAGGGGGTCACGGTGGAGGAGGTGATCGCCTTCGCCGAGGCCGCCCGCGCGCACGCCAACATCCCGTGCAAGGACATCGAGGACCTCGTGTGCGTCATGCCGCCGCACGAAGGGTTCGAGACGCATGCGCCGCTGGAGGTCGCGGGCAGCGTGATCGCGGCGGGAGCGGGCTGCCCCGTGCTGCTCGTGACCGACCGCTGCGTCCCGCCCAAGCGCGGCCTGACGGCGGCGAGCGTGCTCGAACACCTAGGCCTCGGCATGACCTGGGACCCGGCGGAAGCGGAGAGTTGGGTCAGGAAGGCCAATTTCGCCGTGTTGTCGGCCTGCGGCATCCTGCCCGGGCTGCTCGGCCTGCGGCGCGTGCCGCTGCTCAAGGTCTTCCTGATCGCGGCGTGCTGGGCCTGGGTCACCGTGGGCCTGCCCGCAACGCCGGGGGTGAACGAGCGACCTCCGCAGGGCACCGCCGGCCTGTTCGCCATGCAGATGTGCTTCTTCATGGCCATCGCCATGGTGTTCGACCTGCGCGATCGCGACATCGACCGCGGCACCGTGCTGACCCTCCCGCACCTGCTGGGATCGCGGGGCACGCGCACCCTGGCGGCCGCCCTCATGCTCTGCCCGGCGGCAGCGCTCGCCGCCCTGGCGTTCGGCACACCCGCCTGGTCGGCCGGGCACCCGGCGGCCCCGGGATCGACGGGCCTTGCCGTGGCGGCCCTGGCCTACCTTCCGATCGCCGTGCTGGTGGCCCGAAGCACACCGGCGCGCAGCGCCCTCCACTTCGGGCTGCTGCTGGACGGCGCCCTGCTGCTGCCCCCGCTGGTGGTGGCCCTGGCCGCGGCGACCTGATCCCCCGCGGCCCGCCCGGGCAGCTACTTTTGGCCGTGCACATGACCTTCGAGAACAGCCTGGCCTACGCCCAAGCCCAAGACGCGGCCGATCCGCTGCGCCCCTTCCGCACGGAGTTCCTCTTCCCGGAACACGATGGCCGTGCCGCCATCTATTTCACCGGCAACTCGCTCGGCCTGCAACCCAAGGCCGCCGCCGCTGCACTGAAGCAGGAACTGGACGACTGGGCGGGACTCGGCGTGGAGGGCCATTTCCGCGCGAAGCATCCGTGGTACAGCTACCACGAGGAACTCACCGCCAGCACCGCCCGGCTCGTGGGCGCGTTGCAGGAGGAGGTGGTGGTGATGAACCAGCTCACCAGCAACCTGCACTTCCTTTTGGTGTCGTTCTATCGCCCGAAGGGCAGGCGTGTGAAGATCCTCACCGAGCAGCGCCCGTTCCCCAGCGACACCTACGCCCTGGCTTCGCAGATCAGGTTCCACGGGCTGGACCCGGACCAGTGCCTGATGGAGGTGCGGCCGCGCCCCGGCGAACACACGTTGCGGCCGGAGGATATCATCGCGAAGATCAACGAACTGGGCGATGCGCTGGCGCTGGTCTGTTTCGGCGGTGTGAACTTCCTCACCGGACAGGCCTTCGACCTCAAGGGCATCACCGACGCGGCGCACCAGGTGGGTGCGTTCGCCGGTTTCGATCTGGCGCACGGCGCGGGCAATCTGCACCTGAAACTGCACGACGATGGTCCCGACTTCGCCTGCTGGTGCAGCTACAAGTATTTGAACAGCGGTCCGGGCGGTGTGGCCGGGGCTTTCGTGCATCAACGGCACCTGGGCACGGAGCTTCCAAGGTTCGCCGGATGGTGGGGGCACGACAAGCGGGAACGCTTCAGGATGGAGCGCACCTTCAAACCCATGCCCACGGCGGAAGCCTGGCAGGTGAGCAACGCCCCCGTGCTCCCCATGGCGGTGCATCGTGTGGCGCTGGAGCAGTTCGACCGCGCGGGCATGGAACGCCTGCGGGCCAAGAGCATCCACCTCACGGGTTACCTGCGTTGGATCATCGAAGGCATCTCGGACACGCATGGGGGAATGTTCAACATCATCACCCCGCAGGACCCCGCACAGAGCGGCGCGCAGCTGTCCATCCTGGTGAACGGCGATGGGCGCGGCATCTTCGACCGCCTCACCGCGCGTGGCGTGTTCTGCGACTGGCGCGAACCCGACGTGCTGCGCATGGCCCCCGTGCCCATGTACAACAGCTTCGAGGATGTGTACAGGTTCGGGGAGGCACTTGCTGAATGTGTGGAAGGGTGATCGGCGGGTGGGTCCCCATGGTCAAGGGTGGAGGGCGAATGGATGCACCGTTGGCCTGCCTGCGTTCGACACTTCGCCATTCATCAACTTCCATTCACCTTTGATCCTGCACCACGAATGAGCAACATCACCATCATTGGGGGCGGCCTTGTGGGATCGCTGCTCGCCATCTTCCTGGCCAGGCGCGGCCATGCCGTGCGCGTGTACGAACGCCGCCCCGACCCGCGCCGCACCGATGTGTACGCGGGCCGCAGCATCAACCTCGTGGTAAGCCATCGCGGGTGGACCGCCCTGCGCGCCGCCGGGGTGGAGCAGGCCGTGAAGGCCATCACCGTGCCCGTGCATGCCCGCCTGACGCACGACCGGGAGGGCCACCTGAACCGCGTGCCGTACAGCATCGACAACCGGGCCATCTGGTCGGTCTCGCGCGGCGAGCTGAACCGTCGCCTGTTGAACGAAGCGGAGAAGCTGCCCAACGTGAAGCTCTTCTTCGACCATCGCTGCCTCGACGTGGACCTGGAGAACGCCACCTGCGACCTCGACCACAACGGCGACAAGGTGCAGGTGAAGGCCGATGTGGTCTTCGGGGCCGACGGTGCCTTCAGCGCGGTGCGCAGCAGGATGATGCTCGGCCGGTTCACCTACGGCCAGGAGTACATCGAACACGACTACAAGGAGGTGGCCTTCCCCGCCAACCCCGACGGCACGCCGAAGATGGACCCGCACTGCCTGCACATCTGGCCGCGGCGCTGGTTCATGCTCATGGGCCTGGCCAACCTGGACGGAGGCTTCACCGGCACGCTGTTCATGCCGCACCACGCAACCGCACAAAGCCCCGGCTTCGACACCGTGCAGGGGGAGGAGGCGGTGCGGCGCTTCTTCGCCGAGCAGTTCCCCGATGTGGAGCCCCTGGTGCCCGATGTGGTGGAACAATACCTGCGCAACCCGCAGAGCAGCCTGGTCATCATCCGCTGCGACCCGTGGCAGGTGAACGGCCGCGTGGCGTTGGTCGGCGATGCGGCCCACGCCATCGTTCCCTTCTATGGCGAAGGCATGAACGCCGGTTACGAGGACTGCAAGGTGCTGAACGACCTGCTGAACGAGCACGGCGACGACAACTGGCACGAGGTGCTGCACCGCTACGCCACCGCGCGCAAACCCAACGGCGACGCCATCGCCGACCTGAGCCTGCGCAACTTCGTGGAGATGCGCGACCTCGTGGCCGATCCGCGCTTCCTGCTGCGCAGGAGGATCGAGGGCAGCATCCAGGCCCGGCACCCCGGCCGATGGCTGCCCCTGTACAGCCAGGTGAAGTTCAGCGACATCCCCTATGCCGACGCCTGGCGCGAAGGGTTGCGGCACGACCGGATCATGGAGGAGGTGCTGGCCATGGACGGGGTGGTGGACCGGTGGGACACCGACCCCACGGTGCAGCGTGCCGTGGAAGAGAAGGTGCTGGGGTTGTTGTGAGATCCGCTCCGCCCACGGGCGATCGTTCATACGTTGACGGGCCTCCCCGTCGTTCATGCAGCATGCCCCCCCACCTTCGCTCCATGCGATCCCTGCTCGCCGGCCTGCTGCTGCTCTCGCTGCCCGCACAGCTCACCGCCCAGCGGCTGTTCGAGCGCAAGCGCCCGGAGATCATCCCCACCGACGGCAAGATGCGCCGTGGCGGGCTCTACTTCGGCCTGGGGGCCACCTACACCCTGGCCCGCTTCGGCGACCAGGAGCGTGAACTGTTCCGCAACGCCGACACCACGTACACGGCCACCTTCGACCCCAACGGCCGCTTCGGCCCGTACGTGGAGGTGGGCTGGTTCCACGCCACGCGCGACCCGGTGGTGCTGGACTATTGGGACTTCGGCCTGGCGTACAAGGGCCTCAACGGCCGCCAGGACCACATCGGCGTGCTGCGGTACGGACCCAACGAGACCGACTCGTCCGTGGTGCTCCCCGGCTCGGGCACCTTCCGCGACCAGTACCTGAGCGCGCATGTGAACGCCAACAAGTTCGTGCAGACCACCGACCGGCAGTTCGTGCAGCTGAGCCTGGGGGTGAACGCGGACCTGGACGTGGGCAGTGCGCGCAGCTACGTGGGCGACCCGGTGGTGCTGGCCGACCAGGAGCTGCCACCCTCGTTCATCGGGCAGGCGCATGTGAAGGTGGGCTACGGGTTCCGGACCCGCGGTCGCCTGTTGATCATCCCCACCCTGGAGACGCCCGTGGTGAGCGTGGTCCCGGCCGACAAGGGCTTCGGGCAGCTGCAATGGTTCAATAGCCGCCATCGCCCGCTGATCCTCAGCATCCGCTTCCTGTTCCTGCGCTACCCGAAGGGCTTTGCCTGTCCGCCGGCGATCAAGCCCAACGCCTTGGAAGGAAAGAAGAAGGTGTACAAGCAGGACGGCTATCACCCGTAGGCCGGGTTGCGTGCCGGGGTCAGCGCACGACCGAGGGCCGCAGGAAAGGGTTGCTCCTGCGCTCGGCGCCGATGGTGGTGTCGGGGCCGTGCCCGCAGTGCACCACCACGGCATCGTCCAGCACCAGCAGCCGGGTGCGGATGCTGTGCAGCAGTTGGTCCATGTCGCCGCCCGGCAGATCGGTGCGGCCGATGCTGCCCTGGAACAGCACATCGCCACCCACCAGCCGACCGGCTTCGCGGCAATACAGGGCCACGTGGCCGGGACTGTGGCCGGGCACATGGAGCACCTCGAACCGGTGGTCGTTCAGCTGCACGGTGTCCCCGTCCTCCAGCCAGCCGCCCGGCCCGGGCGAGGCCTCGCAGGGCACGCCGTACAGTTGACCCACGGCCGGCGCACGCCGCAGCAGCTCCAGGTCGTCCCGATGGATCTCCGGCAGCACCCCGAAACGCCGGTGGGCCCAGGCGTTGCCCAGCACGTGGTCGATGTGGCCGTGCGTATTGAGGCAACGCACGATGCGCAGGTCATGCTGCGTTACATAGGCCTCCAGCCGACGTTCCTCCGCCGTGTTCCAGCACCCCGGGTCCACCAACAGCGCCTCCCGGCCGTCATGGACCAGCCAGGTGTTCTCCTGGAAGGGGTTGCACACGAAGACCTCGAAACGCAGCATGCCCGGAAAACCCTGAACTTCGCACGGGGCGTGCCGACCAGGGCGCCCCAATGTAGCTATCTTCATCGCGGTGCCCCGCCCGATCCGATCCGCCCTCCTCGCCCTCGCCGCCCTGGCCGTGACGGCCGCGCACGGCCAGTTCTACAACGGCGCCCAACAGGATTACGGCAAGAACCGTGTCCAGTACCAGGACTTCCTGTGGCAGTACTACCGCTTCGAGAGGCTGGAGACCTACTTCTACAAAGGCGGTCGCGACCTGGCCCGCTACGTGGCCCTCAGTGGGCACAAGCACCTCAAGGACCTCGAGCGTCTGTTGGACATCGCCTTGGACGACCGCGTTCAGTTCATCGTCTACAACTCGCAGTCGGACTTCCGGCAGAGCAACATCGGCATCACCGGCGATGAACTGTACAACGTGGGGGGTGTCACGCGGATCGTGGGCACCAAGGTCTTCGTGTACTTCGAGGGCGACCACGCGCTGCTGGACCGGCAGGTGCGGAGCGGGCTGGCCCAGGTGATGCTGGACCAGATGATGTACGGCGGCAACTGGCGCGAGGTGCTCAAGAACAGCACCCTGATGAACCTGCCCGAGTGGTTCACCAAGGGGCTCGTGGCCCATGTCTCCGGCCCCATGGACGGTGTGCGGTCCAGCCGGCTCCGCGATGCCGTCCTGGCCGGGCGGTACGACCGGTTCAACCGGCTGGAGGGCGAGGATGCCGTGCTCATGGGCCAGGCCATCTGGAACTATGTGGCCGATGTGTACGGCCAGGGCGTGATCCCCAACATCCTGTACATGACCCGGGTGAGCCGCAACGTGGAGAGCGGCTTCGTGTACGTGCTCGGCGTGCCGCTGAAGGACCTCGCCGCCGATTGCCTGGCCCATTACCGCGACCGCTTCACCAAGGAGGATCAACTGCGCGAGGCCAGCGTGCTGGAAGAGATCCCCCTGCGCCATCGCAAACGCAGCACCTTGTCCCAGTTCAAGCTGAGCCCCAACGGGCGCTACGCCGCATGGGTCACCAACGAGCTCGGCCAGTACAAGGTGTTCGTGCGCGACCTCTCCGAGCAACGCACCTGGCGCATCGCCAAGGCGGGCAAACGGATCGACCGCATCGTGGACCGCAGCTACCCGGTGCTTGCCTGGCATCCCGGGAGCAGGGCCCTGAGCTACGCGGCGGAGCGCAAAGGGGAGCTGTACCTGCGCACCTACACCCTGGACGACCGCAAGACCTCCGAACGGCCGGTGCTGATGCTGGAGAAGCTCCTCTCCATGGCCTACGCGCCGGATGGCCGCACCATGGTCTTCAGCGGTGTGCGCGAGGGCCGCACCGACCTGTACCTGCACCATCCCGTGGGCAACCGGCAGGAGCAGCTCACCAATGACCAGTTCGACGACCTGGAGCCCAGCTTCACCCTGGACGGGCGCGGCATCCTGTTCTCCAGCGACCGCACCGACGACACGTTGCGCAGCCAGCCCGCCAATGCGGAGGTGGCCCTGGTGAACGGGCACAAGGACATTTTCCTGTACGACCTGGCGTCGCGCTCCACTTTGGTTCGGAGGCTCACCAGCACCAGCTACGCCGACGAATCGGCGCCGATGCCGCTGGACAGCACGGCCTTCACCTACCTGGGCGATGGCTCGGGCCTGCGCGACCGTTACCGGGTGCGGTACGACAGCGTGGTGAGCCATGTGGACACCACCATCCATTACCGCTATTTCGCGGTCAACGACCGCCTCAGCCGCGGCCGCCGGTCGGTGCTGGAGCACGATGTGCACGCCCGCAGCGGCCGCCTTGCCGAGCTGGTCTTCGAGAACGGCCGCTACCACCTGCGGATGGGCCGCACCGTCGCCGCGGCCGCCGGGGGCGGGGAGGAGGAGGGGGCCACCGGCGAAGGCCCGGAGAAGCGCACGCCCCTGAGCGACCTAGGCGACCCGCTGGACCAGGTGGTGAAAGTGGCGCCCCGCGTGCCGCGACCCACGGGCGACCCGGTGAACGTGGAGAACTACCAGTTCAGCGACGAGAGCGCACCGCCCCCGGCACGACCCCTGGAGGCGCTGCCGCCGACCGTCGCGAACGCGGCCGCACCCACCGCGCCGGGCGATACCCTGGCGGAGCGCCCGTTGCAGTTCCCCGAGCAGCGCAACTACCACGTCAACTTCGCCACCGACGCCGTCCTGACCCAGGTGGACAACAGCTACAACGCGGCCTTCTACCAGCCCTTCACCGGTGCGGGCAACCTCAACCCCGGTCTCAGCGGCATGATCCAGATGGGTATCAGCGACCTCTTCGAGGACCACAAGCTCGTCGGGGGGCTCCGCCTGGCGTTGGACCTGAACAACAACGACTATTTCCTCACCTACATCAACCTGAAGCGCCGGCTTGACAAGCGGTTCACGGTGCAGCGGCGGGCGATGCAGGGTGTTTCCAGGGCCGGCGTGGTGAAGGTGCTCACCCACCTGGCCAACTACCAGGTGAGCTGGCCCTTCAGCGAACTGGCCTCCGTGCGAGCCTCCCTGCTGTACCGCCACGACCGTTATGTGCTGCAGAGCACCGACCTGCTGAGCCTGCAGGAGCCCAACTTCAACGACCAGATGGTGGGTGGCAAGCTCGAGTACGTGTTCGACAGCTCGGTGCCCCGCGGCCTCAACCTCTACACCGGATGGAAGTTCAAGGTCTTCGGGGAGTACTACGTGCAGCCCGATGAGGGCCGGAGCGACATGCAGGTGCTCGGCCTCGACGCCCGCCATTCGCTGCGCATCCACCGCGACCTGATGCTGGTGAACCGGCTCGCCGGCGCCACCAGCCTGGGCCACCGCCGCATCATCCACTTCCTGGGCGGGGTGGACAACTGGCTCTTCCCCCGGGTGGACAACAGCATCCCCATCGACTTCAGCCAGAACTATTACTACCAGAGCAGCGCCACCCCGATGCGCGGCTTCTATTACAATGCCCGCAACGGCACCTCCTTCGGCGTGTTCAACACCGAGGTGCGCTGGCCCATCTTCCGCTACCTGGTGAACAGGCCCATGCGCTCGGATTTCCTTCAGAACTTCCAACTGGTGGCCTTCGGCGACCTCGGCGTGGCCTGGACCGGTCCCGACCCGTACAGCGAGGAGAACACCTTCAACCAGCAGGTGGTGAACAGCAACCCGCTGCTCATCACCATCAAGAACCGGCGCGAGCCCATCGTGGGCGGCTACGGTCTGGGGGTGCGCGCGCGCCTGCTGGGTTACTTCGTGCGCGCCGACTGGGCCTGGGGCGTGGACGATGGCCGCGTGCTTGAACCGGTGTTCCATCTTTCCCTCAGCCTCGACATCTGAGCCATGTCCGCCACCGCCATCGGCATGCTTCTGCTCATCGGCCTGCTGGCCGGGGTGCTCAGCGGGTTCGTGGGCGTGGGCGGCGGCATCATCATGGTGCCCGCCCTGGTGTGGCTCATGGGCTACGAGCAGCACCAGGCCCAGGGCACCAGCCTGGCCGTGCTCGTGCTGCCGGTGGTGGCCGTGGCCGCCTGGAACTACCACCGCCAGTATCCGCTGGACCTGCGGGCCGTGGGCCTCATCGCCGTGGCCTTCGTAGTGGGGGGCTACCTGGGCAGCCGCATGGCCCTCAGCCTGCCCACCGACATCGTCAAGCGCGTTTTCGGCCTGCTGATGCTCGCGGCGTCCATGAAGCTCATCTTCGGCAAGTGATCCACCGCATCAAGTCCGCCATCGCTGAACTGGAGGCCGACATGATCGGCTGGCGCAGGCATCTGCACCGCCACCCCGAGCTTTCGTTCCAGGAGACGAACACGGTGCGTACCGTGGTGGAGCGTCTGCGGGCCGAAGGCATCGAGGTGCGCGAGGGTGTGGGCCGCCTCACGCCCCAGGCGCGGGGCACCGGGGCCATCGGCCTGGTGCGCGGCGGGAAAGGCCCTAGCAAGGCCTGCATCGCGCTGCGCGCCGACCTCGACGCCCTGCCGATCACCGAGACGGGCAAGGACGCCTACCGCTCCACGAACCCGGGTGTGATGCACGCCTGCGGCCACGATGCGCACACGGCCATGGTGCTCGCGGCGGGCATCGCGTTGCATCGGCTGCGGTCCGCATGGAGCGGCACGGTGATGCTCGTGTTCCAACCCGGCGAGGAGAAGGAGCCTGGTGGCGCATCGCTGCTGGTGGCCGAGGGCGTGTTCAACGACCCGCGGCCCTCCGGGATCCTCGGCCAGCATGTGACGCCCGAACTGCCCACCGGCAGGCTTGGCTTCCGCTCGGGCCCCTTCATGGCGGCGGCGGATGAGCTGTACATCACCGTGCAGGGACGGGGCGGTCATGCGGGCTCCCCGCACCTGTGCATCGACCCTGTGCCCGTGGCCGCCCAGTTGATCCTCGCGCTGCAGCAGGTGGTGAGCCGCCGCAACCGGCCCGGCCAACCCATGGTGCTTTCATTGGGCCGCGTGATCGCCGACGGCGCCACGAACATCATTCCCGACACGGTGCGGATCGAGGGCACACTGCGCACCTTCGACGAAGTCTGGCGGGCTGAACTGCATCAACTGCTGCCCGCGCTGGGTCGCGGCATCGTTGAAGGTCATGGCGCCTCGGTGGACTTCCGTATCGTGAAGGGATCGCCGGTGGTGAAGAACGATCCGGACCTGACCGCGCGGATCCGTGCGGCCGCCGTGGAGTTCGTGGGGGCGGACAACGTGATCGACATGGACATCCGCATGGGCGCCGAGGATTTCGCCTACTACACGCATGTGATGCCCGGATGCTTCTTCCGCCTTGGCACCGGCAACCCCGCCAAGCCCGGCACGCAGAGCGGCCTGCATCGCGCCGAGATGGACATCGACGAGGATGCGCTCGCGCTCGGGGCCGGGATGATGGCCTGGGGCGCGTTGCGGGAGTTGGAGGAGGGGTGAGCGGAGGTTTGTTGGGAGATGGTCTCGGCCTCCAGCTTCCCGCCTTTAGCCTCCAGCTTCCGGCCTCCAGCTTTCGGCCTCCCGCTTCCCGCTTTCAGCTTTCAACTTTCAGCTTTCGGCTTTCGGCGTTGGCCTCCGGCCTCCAGCCACCGGCTTCCCGCTTCCAGCCACAAGCTTCCCGCTTCCCGTTTTCAGCTTTCAGCTTTCAGCTTTTAGCTTTCGGCATTGGCCTCCAGCTTCCAGCCTCCAGCTTCCGGCCTCCCGCTTTCAGCTTTCAACTTTCAGCTTTCAGCTTTCGGCCACCGGCCTCCCGCTTCCAGCCTCCCGCTTCCCGCTTTCAGCTTTCAACTTTCAGCTTTCGGCGTTGGCCTCCAGCTTCCAGCTTCCAGCCTCCAGCTTTCGGCCTCCCGCTTCCCGCTTTCAGCTTTCAACTTTCTGCTTTGGCTTCCGGCTACCGGCCGCAGGTGTTGGGTCGCGCCCCTGATCGCGAGGTTGTTCAGTTGGCCACTTCGCTCAGGAAGCGGATCCGCATCAATCGGAGGTCCTCCTCGCTCACGTCGCCGCCGAATTCGTCGATGACGGCTTCGAGGTCGTCGCTCTCCGCATCGCGCAGGAAGTCCATCACCTCTTCCTGCAGGTCCGGGTCGAGGTGCTCGTCCAGGTGGTAGCTGATGTCCAGCCGCGTGCCGCTCATGACGATGCTCTCCAGCTCGGCGATGAGGTCCACCATGCTGAGGTTCCTGCTGCGGGCGATGCTCTCCAGCGAGAGGCGCTTGTCGATGTTCTGGATGATGTGGACCTTGTTGCCGCTCTTGTTCACCACGCTGCGCACCACCACCTCCTCGGCGCGTTCGATCTCGTTCTCCTCGACGTAACGTTTGATCAGCTCGATGAACGGTTTGCCGTATTTCTGGGCCTTGCCCGGGCCCACGCCGGTGATCTGCGTGAGGTCCTCGATGGTCACCGGGTAGCGCATGGTCATCTCCTCCAGCGAGGGGTCGCCGAAGAGCACCCAGGGTTGCAGCTTGAGCTTCTGGGCCTGTGTGCGGCGCAGGTCCTTCAGCATGGCCATGAGCTTCTCATCGGCCGCCGCGCCGCCCTTGCCCATGGGCTCGTCGCCCTCGTCGAAGTCGCTGTAGTCGCGTTCCCGCACGAACTCCACCTTCCACGGCTTCTTGAGGAACTTGCGGGCCAGGTCGGTGAGCGTGAGGATGCCGTAGGTCTCGATGTCCTTGTGCAGGAAGCCGCCCACCACGGCCTGCCGCACGATGGCCAGCCAGTGATGCGCCTCGTGGTCCGAGCCCCGCCCGTAGCTCTCGAGCGCCGCGCCCTTGTACGTTTTCATTTCGGCGCTTTCGGTGCCCGTGAGCAGGTCGCAGATGAACTTGGCGCGGTGCCGCTCCTTGCTCTCCTTGACGGCCTCGAGCAGCACGCCCAGGTCCTCGGTGGCGTTGAAGGCCTCGCGCGGGTTCACGCAGTTGTCGCAGCTCCCGCAGTTGTCGCCCGGCAGCTGTTCGCCGAAGTAGTGGAGCAGGAACTTGCGGCGGCACATGCTCGTCTCGGCATAGCTCACCGTGTCCTGCAGCAATTGTTTGCCGATCTCCTGCTCGGCCACCGGCTTGCCCTGCAGGAATTTCTCCAGCTTCTCGATGTCCTTGTAGCTGTAGAAGGCCACGCACTTGCCCTCGCCACCGTCGCGCCCGCCGCGCCCGGTCTCCTGGTAGTAGCTCTCCAGGCTCTTGGGGATGTCGTGGTGCACCACGAAGCGCACGTCGGGCTTGTCGATCCCCATACCGAAGGCGATGGTGGCCACGATCACGTCCACCTTCTCCATGAGGAACTGGTCCTGGTGGTCGGCGCGCTGGGCAGCGTCCATGCCGGCGTGGTAGGGCAGGGCCTTGATGCCGTTGACCACCAGCAGCTGGGCGATCTCCTCCACCTTCTTGCGGCTCAGGCAGTAGATGATGCCGCTGCGGCCCTCGTGCTGCTTCACGAAGCGGATGATCTCGCGCGCGACCATCTGCTTGGGCCGCACCTCGTAGTACAGGTTGGGGCGGTTGAAGCTCGACTTGTACACCACCGCGTCGGGGATGTCCAGGTTCTTGAGGATGTCCTCCTGCACCTTCTCGGTGGCCGTGGCCGTGAGGGCGATCACCGGCACCCGCTTGATCTCGTCGAAGATGGTGCGCAGCCTGCGGTATTCCGGCCGGAAGTCGTGGCCCCACTCGCTGATGCAGTGCGCCTCGTCGATGGCGAAGAAGCTGATGTGGATGTCGCTGAGGAACTCGATGTTCTCCTTCTTGGTGAGGCTCTCGGGCGCCACGTACAGGAGCTTGGTGCGGCCGTCCTTGATGTCCTTCTTCACCCGCATCGATTCGTTGCGTGTGAGGGAGCTGTTGAGGAAGTGGGCCACACCGCTCTCGGAGCTGAAGCTGCGCACGGCGTCCACCTGGTTCTTCATCAGGGCGATGAGCGGGCTCACCACGATGGCCGTGCCCTCGCTCATCAGGGCGGGCAGCTGGTAGCACAGGCTCTTACCACCGCCCGTGGGCATGATCACAAAGGTGTTGCGTCCCTCCAGGACACTTTTGATCACGGCCTCCTGCTGGCCTTTGAAGGTGCTGAATCCGAAGAATTGCTCGAGGGCTTCCCGAGGGGTCAGATCGACGTTGATCATCGCTTGTTGCGTACGCTGCATGTGCCGTGTGCCGGTGCACTACAAGGTACGGCATCTTTCCGTACCCGGCACCGCCGTCTTGGGCCGGACCAAGGTAACGCCGCCAGGGGGCATCGTGTTGCCACGCCCGGCTGTTCAAGGCATGCCGGGGCGGACCGGCCCGCCCGCCACCCCGGCTATCTTTGGCCCTTCGTCGAAAAAGAGCGTCAGCGGAACGTGGCCGACAAGGAAATGACCTTCCTGGAGCACCTGGAGGAGCTCCGGTGGGCGCTGATGCGCAGCGCAGTGGCCATCCTGGCGGCCATGCTGGTGGCCTTCTTCTGGAAGGAGCTTGTGTTCGACACGGTGGTGCTGGCCCCGCGCGACCCGGGCTTCATCACCTACCGGGCCCTGTGCGCCCTGAGCCAGCGGTTGGGGATGGGCGAGTCCCTCTGCATCCGCGACCTGGGCTTTGAGCTGCAGAACATCAGCATGAGCGGGCAGTTCCTCACCCACCTGAAGGTGAGCTTCGTGGCGGGGCTGGTGGCCGCCTCCCCGTACGTGCTGTGGGAGGTGTGGCGTTTCATCGCGCCGGGCCTCAGCGACCGGGAGCGGCGCGCTGCCCGTTCCGCCGTGGTCTTCGCGGGCCTGCTCTTCCTGCTGGGGGTGCTCTTCGGCTATTTTGTCATCGCCCCCATGAGCATCCAGTTCCTGGGCGGTTACAAGGTGAGCGAGGCCGTGCGCAACACCATCGCGCTGGACAGCTTCATCGGCACGATGACCTCGGTGCCGCTGTGGACCGGGGTGATGTTCCAGTTGCCCCTGGCGGTGCTTGTGCTGGCCCGGCTGGGCCTGATGGGCGCGACCGTGATGCGGAAATACCGGCGCCACGCCTTCGTGGGCATCCTGGTGGTGGCCGCGGTGATCACCCCCCCCGATGTCACCAGCCAGGTGCTGGTGAGCCTGCCGCTGCTGGTGCTCTACGAGGTGAGCATCCTGCTGGCCGCGCGCGTGGAGCGCCGGGCGCTGGCCGCCGAAAGACCGGCAACCTCCATCGCACAAGCGCGTTGACATGCCGGCGATGGCCCTGCGACACGTCCTGCGCATTTTCCAGCGGACCGCACCGGCGGTGCTGTTGCTGGCCTGCGGCACCGGGGCATGGGCCCAGACCACCCGCGTCTCGGGGTCGGTGACCGACGCGCGCACCGGCGAACCGCTCCCCTTCGTCAACGTGGGCTTCGTCAACAGCCGCGTGGCCACCACCACCGACATGGACGGCCACTACGCCCTGGACACCTACTACGCCACGGATTCGCTGCGGGCCAGCATGCTGGGCTACGCCGCACAGGTGCGTGCCGTGCGGCGCGACCGGGAGCAGCGCATCGACTTCGCACTGGATGCGGGCACGGCCGAGCTGCAGGAGGTGACCATCAGGCCCCAGCAGCGCAACCCGGCCTTCGAGATCCTGGACCGTGTGGTGGCCAACAAGCCCGCCAACAACCGGGAGAAGCTGGCCTACTACAGCCACGAGACCTATAACAAGGTGGAGTTCGACGTGAACAACCTGACTCGCCGTTTCGTGGAGAACAAGCTGTGGAAGCCCTTCCGCTTCGTGTTCGACCACATGGACAGCACGGCCGCCAAGCCCTACCTGCCCATCTTCATCAGCGAGTCGCTCAGCGAGGTGCACTACCGCCAGCAGCCCCGCACCAAGCGTGAGGTGATCCGTGCCACCAAGCAGAGCGGCATCAACAACCAGAGCATCTCGCTGCTGATGGGCGACATGTACCAGAACGTCAACATCTACGACAACTTCCTGGTGCTCTTCGGCAAGAACTTCATCAGCCCCATCGCCGACGGTGGACGTCTGTTCTACGACTATTACTTGACGGACAGCGCCTGGGTGGGCACCAACTGGTGCTACCGCCTGGAGTTCCATCCCAAGCGGCGCAGCGAGCTGGCCTTCGACGGGGAGATGTGGATCGCCGACACCGCCTATGCGGTGAAGCGTGTGCAGGCGGGCTTCCCCGAGGCCATCAACCTCAACTACGTGCAGGGCTTCTGGGTGGAGCAGCAGTACGAGCCCGTGAAGAACGAGGTGTGGATGCTCACGCGCGATGCCCTGGTGGTGGACCTCAGCATCTTCCGCCGGCGCACCAAGGGCTTCTACGGCCGGCGCACCGCCACCTACCGCAACTTCACCATCAACGAGCCGGCCGATCCCTCCTATTACGAGGGGGCCGAGCTGGTGCGCATGGAGAAGGACAGCGCCACCAGCGCACCAGGCTACTGGGAGGCTCACCGCCATGAACCGCTCAACGAGCGGGAGTCCACGATCTACGAGATGGTGGACACCGTGCAGACCATCCCGCGCTTCCGCACGTTCGTGGACCTGGTGAACATGCTGGTCACCGGCTACTACCCGGCCGGGCCGCTGGAGTACGGTCCTTATTACACCCTGTACAGCTTCAACGCGGTGGAGGGTGGCCGCCTGCGGGCCGGTCTGCGCACCAGCAACGACTGGAGCCGGCGCACCGAGCTTGAGGGCTATCTGGCTTACGGCCTGCTGGACCGGTCGTTCAAGGGCATGGTGGGGGGCCAGACCTTCATCACCAAGCAGCCGCGCCAGCTGGCCGGTCTGTACCTGCGGCACGATATCGAGCAGCTGGGCCAGAGCCAGAGCGCCTTCCGGTCGGATAACGTGCTGAGCAGCACCTTCCGCCGGAACCCCGCCAACAAGCTCACGCTGGTGGACGAACTGCGCTTCTCCTACGAACTGGAGCCCTTCACCGGCCTCAACCACCAGCTCACCATCCGCCACCGCAACCTGTTCCCCCGCGGCGACCTGCGCTACCTGCGTCCCTCCTTCAACAACGGCTTCACCCTCGACGAGGTCCCCAGCATCACCAGCCTGGAGGTGGCCCTCAACACCCGCTTCGCCTGGGGCGAGAAGTACGTGAGCGGCGAGTTCCGGCGGGTGAGCCTGGGCACCTTCAAGCCCATCCTGGAGTTCTACGGCGCCGTCGGTATCCCCGGGGTGCTCGGCAGCGGATACGAATACTACAAGGCCATCGCACGCATCGACCAGCGTGTGCAGCTGGGAGCCCTGGGCTGGTCGCGCTACCGCCTGGAGGGCGGCCGCATCTGGGGCCGGCTGCCCTACCCGCTCCTCATCCTGCACACCGGCAACGAGACCTTCTATTCGTATGACGATGCCTTCAACACGATGAACTTCTTCGAGTTCATCAGCGACCGCTACGTGAGCCTCAAGCTGGAGCACCACTTCGAGGGTTTCTTCCTGAACAAAGTGCCCTTGCTGCGCAAGCTGAAGCTGCGCGAGGTGGTGGTCGGCAAGGCCCTGATCGGCGACCTGGACGGAAGCCACAGCGAGGCCATGCTGCTGCTGCCCGGCATGTACAGGCTGTACGACGGCCCCTTCCTGGAGGCCAGTGCCGGCATCGAGAACATCCTGAACGTGATCCGCATCGACGGGGTGTGGCGCCTCACCTACCAGGACCACCCGAACATCAGCCTCTTCGCCATACGTTTGAAATTCCACTTCGACTTCTGATGCTTCGCGCCGACGACCTCGTGAAACGTTACAAGCGCCGCACCGTGGTGGGGGGCGTGAGCGTGCAGGTGGCCCAGGGGGAGATCGTGGGCCTGCTCGGCCCCAACGGTGCCGGGAAGACCACCACCTTCTACATGATCACGGGCCTCATCAAGCCCAACGACGGCCGCATCCGGCTCGGGGAGCACGACATCACCGACCTGCCGATGTACAAGCGCGCGCAGCTCGGCATCGGCTACCTGCCCCAGGAGGCCAGCGTGTTCCGCAAGCTCAGCGTGGAGGACAACATCCTGGCCATCCTGGAGATGACCGGCAGGCCCCGCACCGAGCAGGAGCGGCGCCTGGAGGAACTGCTGGAGGAGTTCAGCCTGAAGCACGTGCGCACCAACCGCGGGGATGTGCTCAGCGGGGGCGAACGACGCCGCACCGAGATCGCCCGCGCCCTGGCCACCGAGCCCAAGTTCATCCTGCTGGACGAGCCCTTCGCCGGTGTGGACCCCATTGCCGTGGAGGACATCCAGGGTATCGTGGCCAAGCTCAAGCGCCGGAACATCGGGGTGCTCATCACCGATCACAACGTGCAGGAGACCCTCAGCATCACCGACCGCGCCTACCTGCTCTTCGAGGGCAGGATCCTCAAGCAGGGCACCGCCGAGGAACTGGCGGCCGACGAGCAGGTGCGCAAGGTGTACCTCGGGAAGAACTTCGAACTGCGCCGTGTGAAGGCGGATGGATAGAGGTTATCTTGAAAAATGCTTTTGGAAGCGGGCGAGCGGTATTTCGTGTCCAGGCGAGGCGTGAAGACCGGGCATGGCCGGTGCTCTGTACGGCTTTTCACAACGAAGCATGGGCGCAAAAGACCCTCGCGCACCCCCAAGAGTGTTGTTGAGATAGCCTCCTGGTCCGAAGCGGATCCTCAGCCTTTGAAGGTCCGGTCTTGAACCTTGAGCTTCCTGCTTGGACCTTGAAGCTTGGGCCTTGCGACGTGAAGCTTCCTCAGGCCTGCTCCTCCACCGAGAAGCTGTACTTCTCCATGATGAGGTTGGCCAGCAGCTTCCTGCACGCCTCGTCCACCTTAGCCTCCGCCGTCTTCCGGTCCTTGGCCTCCAGGCGCAGGGTGATGTGTTTGCCGATGCGCACCCCGGTGATCTCGGGAAGGCCCAGGTTGGGCATGGCGCCGCTCACGGCCTTGCCCTGCGGGTCCAGCAGGTTGTCGTGCGGCATCACGTCGATGGAGGCTTTGTAGGTCTTCATGGATCGAGTGGAACCACCACAGAGGCACGGAGGGTGCAGAGGAACACCTTCCGTCCATGTGGTGTTAGTGTTTCATTTTCTCTGTGTTCCCTGAGCCTCTGTGGTGAAGTATTCCGCCCCAAAGCGGGCTCAGCAGGTAGATGATCACCAGCAAAGGAACGGCAAGCGTGCCGTACAGCAGCACCAGCACCGCTCCGATGCCGATCAGGAGGAGGATCGTTCCATTGCCCTTCCAGCCTTTGTGCTTGAACTTCAACGAGGGGAGGGGAAGCTCGGAGAGCATGAGGGCGGCCAGGACAAGCGCGGTGGCCAGGACCGCGTAGGGGTTCCCCAGCATGGTGCGCGCGGCGCCGATGAGCGCATCGTGCCCGGGCCCGGGGTGGACGGCCGTTCCGTTGGCCCCCAGGACGAGCGCCACCCAGAAGAGCCCGTTGGACGGGGTGGGCAGGCCGAGGAAGCCGCTGGTCTGCCGCGTGTCCAGGTTGAACTTGGCCAGGCGCCAGCACGATGCGATGACGAGCACGAGGGCCGCCGCACCGACGGGCCAGCTGGTCGTGGGCCCGGGCGGCAGGAGCGGGGTGCCGTGTATGCCCGCAACGGCCGTAGCGCTCACGAAAAGCGCGAACGCGGGCGCCACCCCGAACGTCACCAGGTCCGCCAGGCTGTCCAGCTGAACCCCCAGCGCGGAGCCTCCGCCCAGTGCCCGTGCCGCCAGGCCATCGAACAGATCGAACAAAGCCCCGGCGAACACCAGCCAACACGCCGCTGTTAGCTGTCCCTGTGCGGCCAGCAGGATGGAGGCCGTGCCGCAGCCTAGGTTCGCGGTCGTGAGCAGGTCGGGAAGCCGCGGCAGCCGTGCCATGGGCAGGAGGGGAGCGCGACCAACGGCCATCGCCCGGGGCCGAAATTGGGATAATTTCGGGGCAATAAAGCAGGCCACCCTCTGTTAGAGGCTGCGTCAACCACCCAACAGGATGAGGACCCTGAGCAGCTACGGCCTGCACGCCATCGCCACCGCCCTGATCGTCTGTGCCACGGCCCCCGGCCTTCGGGCCCAGGACGCCCCCAAGTACAGCAACGAGTTCCTCGCCATCGGCGTGGGCGCCCGCGCGCTCGGCATGGGTTACAGCTTCACGGCCTCGGCCAGTGATGTCACCGCCGGTTATTGGAACCCCGCCGGCCTGCTGCGGGTGCAGAGCGACCTGCAGATCGGTGCCATGCACAGCGAGTACTTCGCCGGCATCGCCAAGTACGACTTCGTGGGCGTGGCCAAGCCGCTGGACAGCGCCAGCACGCTGGGCGTCACCTTCGTGCGTTTCGGCGTGGACGACATCCCCAACACCACCGCCCTGATCGACAACGACGGCAATGTGGACTACGACCGCATCACCACCTTCACCGCAGCGGACCATGCCCTGCTGATCAGTTACGCGCGCCGCATGGGGGTGCCTGGGCTGACCGTGGGTGGCAATGTGAAGGTGATCTACCGCCGGGTGGGTGAGTTCGCCAATGCCTGGGGTTTCGGCCTGGACCTGGCGGCGCAGTATGAGAAGGACAAGTGGCGCTTCGCCGCCGTGGCCCGCGATGTGACCGGCACTTACAACGCGTGGAGCTATTCGCTGGACCCGCAGACCATCGAGACCTTCCAGCTCACCGGCAACGACCTGCCGCAGAACAGCACCGAGGTCACCCTGCCGCGGCTGACGCTCGGGGTGGCGCGCGAGTTCCGGTTCGGCGGCAAGGTGGGCCTGGTCACCGAGCTCGACCTGGAGAACACCTTCGACGGGCAGCGCAACACGCTGATCAGCACCGGCGCCTGGAGCGCCGACCCGCGCTTCGGCTTGGAGGTGGGCTACGCCGGCGTGGTGTTCGTGCGTGCCGGGGTGAACAACTTCCAGTACGTCACCGACATCACCGACACGCGCCGGTTGAACTTCCAGCCCAACATCGGCGCCGGCCTGAAGATCCGCGGCATCGCGGTGGATTACGCCCTCACCGACATCGGCGACAACTCCATCGCCCTGTACAGCAACGTCTTCAGCCTGCGTTTCGACATCTTCAAACGAAGAGGCTCATGAGGCGTGCGGGCACGGTCCCCCTCGCGTTGCTGGTCGTTGCGACGGCCCTGGCACAGCCTTACGGCAACGCGTGGATCGACCTGGCCCGTCCCTATTGGCGGTTCACCGCGGCCACCGACGGCATCGTACGCCTCGACAGCGCGGTCCTCGCCGCGGCCGGGTTCCCGGTGGCCACGGTGGACCCGCGCACCATCCAGGCCTTCGGCCGGGAGCAGGAGGTGCCCCTTTTCATCCAGGGCGAGGACGATGGTGTGCTGAACGGCACGGACTTCATCGAACTGCGGGTGGCCCGCAACGACGGCTGGCTGGACGGTGGGCTCTACGAGGTGCCCGGCACGCAGAGCAATCCTTTCCACAGCCTGTACAACGACAGCATCCGCTACTACCTCACCTGGTCGGCGGGGACGGCGGCGCCCCTGCGGATCAAGCCGTACACCAACACCGACTTCACGCCGCACACCCCGCGGCCGTGGGCGTGGCGCGAGACGCTGGCCCTGTTCGGGCTGGCCTACTATCCGGGCGACCGCGGGCTGTTCGGGGCCACCTCCTCGTTCATGGTGGAAGGGGAGGGCTACTTCCGCAGCTGGCCGCTGGAGACCTATGGGGCCGACGGCACGCTGCCCTTCCAGCTTCCCTCGCAGAACCCCTACCAGCAGCCGGACGCCCCGCCCTCGCACATCGAGCTGGCCGTGGCCGGGGCCAACGCCACCGGCACCGGGCAGTGCGACGACCACCATCTGCGCGTGTACTACGGCGCCAACCTGGTACAGGCGCTGGACACCACCTACCGCGGTTATCAGCTTCGCAAGCTCGGCTTCGACCTGCCCACCGGCGCGCTGGACACCTGGGCCACCAACGTGCAACTGCGTGCCGTGTACGACCTGCAGGCCTGTTCGGGGCCCAATTACCAGGACCGCCAGAACATCGCCTACATCCAGCTCCGCTACCCGCGTGCCATGAACTTCGGCGGCGACCCCATCGCCGACATCCGCGTGCCGCACAACGGGACCGCCGACACCCTGGCCCTGCTGCGCTTCAACGGCTTCTACGGCACACCGGTGCTCTACGCCTACGGCGACACGGTGCGCCGGGTCCAGGTGGTGCTCGACGGATTCGGCTTCTGGCAGGCCTTGGTGCCGCTGGCGCCCAATGCCACCGAGACCCGCGTGTTCATGTACCGCCAGGAGCAGATCGCCGGGCCCACGGACCTGCGGCCGGTGACCCCTTCCGGGCAGTTCACCGACCTGGTGCAGGCCCAGCAGGATTCGGCGGTGGTGATCGTGACCCACGCCTCGCTGCGCGCGGCCGCCGACCAGTACGCCGCCATGTGCGCCACCAGCCCCACCAACCCGCGCAACGCCGTGGTGGTGGACGTGGACGAGCTGTACGACCAGTTCGGCGGTGGCGTGCCCAAGCATCCGCTGGCCATCCGCCGCTTCGCCAAGGCAGCCCTCGACCTCTGGGACAGCGACCCGCAGGCGCTTTTCCTCATGGGCAAGTCGGTGCTGGCACCCTCGGTCAACGGCCTCAACGGCCACCGCGATGACCCTGCGGTCTACCCCCAATGCCTGGTGCCCACCTTCGGTTTCCCGCCCAGCGATGTCTGCTTCACCCTGGGCCTGGGCGGCGATCCCACGGACATGCCGATCCCCGTGGGCCGGCTGGCCGCCCGCACGCCGGACGAAGTGGACCTGTACCGCGCCAAGGTGCAGCAGTTCGAGGCGTGGGAGGAGCCCGAGCCATGGATGAAGAACATCCTCCATTTCCGCGGCGGCTTCACGGCGGCCGAGCACCAGCAGTTCAGCAACTACCTCCACGAATACGAACTGCTGGCCGAGGACACCAGCTTCATCGGCAAGGTCACCCAGTTCAACAAGAACACCCCCGGTGTGCTGGGCCAGGCCTCGGCCGACAGCGTGAAGCACCTCATCGAGGACGAGGGGGTGACCCTGATGACCTTCTTCGCGCACGCCTCGGGCGGCGGTTTCGACATCACCATCGACAACCCGGCGAACTACAACTGGGGCGGCAAGTATCCGGCCATCATCGGCAACAGCTGTTATGCCGGCAACGTGCACCTGGCCCCGGCCGAGAGCGCGAGCGAGAAGTACGTCCTGGTGCCCAACGCCGGGGCCATCGCGTTCATGGCCTCGGTGGACCTGGGCCTGAGCAACATGCTGTACACCTATACCTGGGAGTGGTACCGCAGCTTCAGCCAGGTGAACTACGGCGGATCGATCGGCGCGCACATGCGCCACGCCGTGCACCAGCAACTGCAAGGGGGCGGCTACCTGCCGGCCAACAACGCCCAGACCTTCACCCTGCACGGCGACCCTGCGCTGGTGCTGCACTCCTTCGACCGGCCCGACCTCTCGGTGAGCATCCCCGATGTGCTGATCTCCCCCGACCCGGTGACGGCCGATCTGGACACCTTCACAGTGGACGTGGTGGTGACCAATCTCGGCAAGGGCATCGGCGCCACCACCAACGTGGTGCTGCAGCGCCGGCTGGTGGAGGAGAACCAGGTGTTGCAGCCCATGTACGCCCCGGTCTCGGCGGCCACCTTCAAGGACACCGTGCGGTTCAGGCTGCCGGTGCTCGCCACCGAGGGTGGACAGGGCCTCAGCGCGCTTGATGTGCGCGTGGACCTGGACCCGGACCTGATCCCCGAGGTGGACGACCTGGGCAACAATGCCGTGCAGGCCTCGGTGCTGATCACCAGCGGCGAGATCTTCCCGGTGGAACCCTTCGAGTTCGCCATCATCCCGGATGCCACGCCGACGCTGAAGGCCAGCACGGGCGATCCCTTCGCGCCGGTGAGGGCCTACCGCTTCCAGATCGACACCACGGACACCTACGACAGCCCGGTGATGGAGCAGGTGCTGATCAACGCCCCTGGCGGGGTGGTCAGCTGGGCGCCCCAGCAGATCTTCGGCCTCAACGCGCAGCAGGACAGCCTGGTGTTCTTCTGGCGCTGCACACCGGACAGCACGGGCGATGGTGCGTCCGACTGGCGCGAGTCCTCCTTCCAGCACATCACCGACCGGCGGGGCTGGGGACAGGCCCACTTCTTCCAGTTCAAGAACGACGCCTTCCTGCAGGTGGTGCACGACCGGCCGCAGCGGAGGTTCCGCTTCAACGACGCCCCGCGCGGCATCCGTTGCGCGGTCACCGGCAACAGCGGGCTGTTGTGCAGCTACTTCATCGACCTGCAATGGGTGGACGGCCAGGGCTGCGGCGGTGAACGGGCCCTGCACGTGGCCGTGATCGACCCGGCCACCTTCGAGCCTTGGAAGACCTGCTGGAACGGCCAGGACACCGACCACCAGTTCGGCAACGTGAACAGCTGCGACAGCCTGTGCGAAAGGAGCAACCGGGCGCAGATGTACTTCTCGTACTGGCCCTCGTACCCCTCGCACATGGCCGGGCTCACCGACCTGCTGCAGAACCAGGTGCCGCCGGGTTACCACGTGCTCATCTGGTCCTATCTGGGCTTGAACAAGCCCGGCATGGACGCCAACGGCGGCCAGGCGCTCTACGACGCCTTCAACGCCCTCGGCGCCACCGACCTGCAGAACGCGCCCGACACCGTGCCCTACATCTTCTTCGGCACCAAGGGCGATCCCGGGTCGGCCATCCAGGTGATGGGCGCCACCAGCAATGCGTCGATCGACCTTTCCACCTTCGTCACCACCCAGGGCGTGGCCGGCGACATCGTGGCGCCCTGGGCCGGGCCCGCCTCCGAATGGAAGGGGTTGTACTGGGACGAGGCGCCCAACGACATCCGCGACAGCGTGAACATCCAGGTGTTCGGGGTGACGCCCCAGGGCGCCGAGCAGCTCGTGTTCGAGCGCGGCGGGCCGCTGGACTCCATCCCGCAGAGCGTCTTCCAGAGCGGGATCAACGCCGCGCAGTTCCCGCATGTCCGCCTGCGGGCCAAGCTGCTCAACGACTCCGTGGCCGACCCGTTGCCCTCGCAAATGCGGCGCTGGCAGCTGCTGATGACGCCCGAACCCGAGTGCGCCATCGACCCCCCGCTGGGCTTCGTGAGCAACCTGGACGGCATCGCCGAGCCGCTGCAGGCCGAGCTCGCCGTGGCCGTGCACAACATCAGCCCCTTCGACATGGACAGCCTGCTGATGCATGCCTGGGTGGTGGGCGCCAACGGCCAGCGCCGCGCGGTGCATGCCCGACGCAATGCGCCCCTGCCCGCCGGTGCGGTGCTCATGGACACCGTGCGCTTCAGCACCGAGGGGCTCGGCGGCCTCAACACGATCATCATCGAGGCCAATCCGGTGGACAGCGCCACCGGCCTATACGACCAGTACGAGCAGTACCACTTCAACAACATCGCGCAGTTGCGCTTCACCGTCAGCGAGGACAAGGAGAACCCGCTGCTCGACGTGACCTTCGACGGGGTGCACATCCTGGACGGCGACATCGTGAGCGCCCGGCCCGAGGTGCTGGTGACCCTGGACGACGAGAACCCCGTGCTGCTGATGGACCAGCCCACCGACACGGTGCACTTCAAGGTCTTCCTCACCGAGCCTTCCGGCACGGTACGCCGCATCCACTTCCGCGATGGTGCGGGCACCGAACAGATGCGTTTCCTCCCGGCCACAGGACCGGACAACATCGCCCGGATCGACTACCGGCCCGTGTTCACCGTGGACGGGGTGTACAAGCTCACCGTGCAGGCCGATGACGTCAGCGGCAACATCTCCGGCGACCGCGACCACGCCATCCGTTTCGAGGTGATCACGCGGCCCACCATCACCGACGTGCTCAACTACCCGAACCCGTTCACCACCAGCACGCGCTTCGTGTTCACCGTGACGGGCAGCGAACCGCCGACCTACCTCAAGCTGCAGATCCTCACCATCACCGGCCGCGTGGTGCGCGAGGTGGGCCTGGCCGAGCTGGGGCCGGTGCGCGTGGGGCGCAACATCACCGAGTTCGCCTGGGACGGCACCGATCAGTTCGGCGACCGGCTGGGGCGCGGCGTGTACCTGTACCGCGTGATCGCGCAGCTGCACGGCGAGGACATGGAGCGGCGGGAGTCCAGGGCATCGGCCTACACCGAGAAGGGCTTCGGCAAGATGTACCTGCTGTATTGAGCGGCCCTACCTTGCGCGGCATCGTGCGTGACCTCGCCCACCTTGGCCTGGCCCTGCTCGGCGGAGCACTGCTCACCCTCGGCTGGCCCGCTTCCGGCGGCCTCTCCCCGCTGCTTCTCGTGGGCCTGGTGCCCCTGATGCTGGTGGTGGAGCTGCGCTGCCCTCCTCACGGACGCTGTGCACAGCGCGGCACCGGTTGGATGCTTTTCGCCGGTCTGGCCCTTTGGAACCTGATCACCACCTCGTGGCTGGGCGAGGTGCAGGAGAGCCAGGGCACGCGCCTGCTCCTCGGGGTCGGTGTGATGCTGGCCAACGCCGGTCTTCAGCTCGCCGCCTTTGCGGTGGGAAGGCGTGTGCGCCGGCGGCACGGCCGGTGGGCGGGTTGGGCCGCCTTCGCGGCCTGGTGGCTGTGCTGGGAGGTGCTGCATATGCGGTGGGACCTGCAATGGCCGTGGCTCACGCTGGGCAACGGTTTCGCCGTGCGGCCCCAATGGGTGCAGTGGTACGAGGTCACCGGCCACCTCGGCGGCTCGGTGTGGGTGCTGGCCGTGAACCTGCTGGTGCTGCGCTGGATGCTGACCGGCGGGCGCCTCCGCGCGGCCTGGGCCCCGGTGCTGGCCATGCTGCTGCCCGTGCTGGCCTCGTGGGTGCGGTTCGCCACCTACCGGGAACGCGGGGCACCGTTGGAGGTGGTGGTGGTGCAGCCCAACATCGACCCCTACTCCGAGAAGTTCGGCGGCATCGACCCGCTGGCCCAGCTGGACGACATGCTCGCCCTGGCGGAGCCGCTGATGACCGACAGCACACGCCTGCTGCTGCTGCCGGAGACCGCGCTGCAGGAGGCCGCACGGGTGTTCCTGAACGAGGACGGCGGTCTGGAGCTGGAAGGATCGTGGGAGAACGACCTGGAGGCCTCGGGCAGTGTGCGGCGCATCCGGGCCTGGCAAAGGCGGCACTCCCGTTGTGCCGTGTTGGCCGGCATCTCGAGCTCACGACTGCTCGACCGGCAGGAGCACAGCATCACCGCCCGCCCCATCGGAGGCACCGACCGCCATTTCGAGGCGGCCAACGCGGCCCTGTTCGTGGACCCGCAAGGCGGTGCCGCGGTCTATCACAAGAGCAAGCTCGTGGCCGGTGTGGAGCTGCTGCCTTTCCAGGAACTGCTCGGCGGGCTCGAGGCCCTTTCCATCGACATGGGCGGCACCACCGGCAGCCTGGCACAGCAGGAGGAACGCTCCGTTTTCCGCCCTGCCGACAGGCGCTTCGCGGCCGCTCCCGTGATCTGTTACGAGTCGGTCTTCGGCGACTATGTGGCCGACTATGTGCGCAACGGGGCGGACCTGATCGCCATCCTCACCAACGACGCCTGGTGGGGCGACAGCTTCGGCCATCGGCAGCACCTGGCCTATGCGAGCCTGCGGGCCATCGAGAACCGGCGGGCCGTGGCGCGGTCGGCCAACACCGGCACCAGTTGTTTCATCGATCAGCGCGGCATCGCCCACCAGGCCACGCCGTGGTGGGAGCCGACGGCCATTCGTGGCACCGTCCGGTTGAATCCGGGCCGCACGCCCTTCGTGGCCTTGGGCGAGGTGCTCCGCTGGGCCGCCCTGCTGGCCGGTGTCATCGCCCTGTGGGCGGCCTTCCTGCCCTGGCCGGCGCGCCGTCGTCCATGAGAAAAGGCGCCCGTTGGGGCGCCTTTCCGTTCCGGTCGGTGCGGCCGCTTATTGCAGGTGCACCCTGCGGCTCATCCGGCCACCGTCGTTCTGCAATTGCACCACATAGATGCCCGTGGCGATGGTGCCGGTGGGGACCACCACCTGGGTGATGCCGTTCGCGATGGCCACACGGGGCTGTACGGCCATCACCTTGCCTTGGGCGTCCACCAAGGTCAGGTCGTAGGTGTTGTCCAGCGTGCTGCTCACGGTGACCACCAGCACCTCACCCGCATCGAAGGCGTTCACGATCTCGGTACCCGTGCCCATGCCGCAACCGGCGGCCACCACATTGCTCTCGGTGGTGCTCCGGTCCATATCCGTCTGGACCAGCCGGTAGTAGGCCATCGTGGTCGGCTCGGGGTCCTCGAAGGAGTAGGTGTTCGCGGTGACGCTGTTGCCCACCCCGTCCACCTGCCCGATGGTGGCCCAGGCGATGTTGTCCAGGCTCTTCTCCACCAGGAAATAGTCGTTGTTGTTCTCGGTGGCGGTGGTCCAGGTGAGCTTCACCCGGCCGTCCTTGCACGCACCGCCGAAGTTCACCAGCTCCACCGGCAGCGGGTTGCCGATGTCCGACAGGGTCCACGAACGGAAGAAATCCGCATCCGCGATCACGCCAGCGGCGGGAACGGCCACCGAGTACGGGGCGTTGGACCAGATACAGGTCGGCAGGTAATCGCCCCATTTGTTGGTGCCGAAGTTGAAGCGCTGGGCCATCAGCTGGTTGGCGGCCACGATGGTGTTGCCTGCAGTGATCTCCGCCGCGTCATAGCGGAACACCATGGAGGCATCCGGCTTGTTCGCGTAGGCAAAGCCCGAAGCCTGGGTGTCGATGATCCAGAACCGGTCCACCACGTGGCCCGATTCGTTGGTGGCGCCGGGAGTGAGGTTGGTGCCCGTGTCCCAGTTGTTCATGTGCGTCACGTCCGACGGCTGGTACAACGCATTGTTCCAACGGTTCGCCGGGGCGATCACCGCATCGGTGCCGTCGTAGTTGTAGGTGGAGAACAGCACCGAACCCCCGGCGCTGCCCGCCCCCAGCACCGTATAGGTCAGGGGGATCTTCACGTTGCCGGGGTTCGTGAACGGAATGGTGTAGGCGCCCGTGCTTGTCCCGATGGACCAGCGGATGAAGTTGCGCTCCCGCTCGGAGACGATGTTGCCCCCGGTGCCCGCCACGGTGATCGCGTTGGCGTTCGGGTTGTCCACGACCAGGTACGTCGGCTGGATCGCCGGCGTGTTCGGATCGAAGACCACGTAGGCGTTGTTGTTGATCACCAGTCGCGCCTGTCCGAGAACGGCGCCAGCGACCAGGACAGAGGACAGCGAGAGTAGCGGTTTCATCATGGCAACCTCAAATGTAGGCGGTTCTTTTTCCAACTACAACGCGTGCGCGCCGAAAGCTTAGGCCGAGGATCGGGTTCCTTCGGGTTGTCGCTCGGTACGTACCTGCTTGACGATCAGTGGTTTGGTGTGCGGCCTCTGGTCCGGGATGGCTCGAAGGCCCCCGGTTCAGGCAGTTGACGCGGCCCGGGACCGGAGGTTGCTTCCCTGGGGATAACTTCGGGGTCCATGCGCCGGATCCGATCGTTGGACCATGCCCTGCCGTTCGATGCCCGCACCCTGCGGGATGAACCACGCTGGCTCTATCGCCGTGCGGCCGACCGCGACACGGCGGTGCTCGGGATGGGGTGCGCCGAGCTTCTCGAGGTCCACGATCCCGCCACCGCCTTCGACCGTTGGCGCCAGCTGCTTCACCAAGGCAGGCCCTCCATGGGCTACCTCACCTACGACCTGCGGGAGCCCCTCTTCGGCCAGCGTTCCCGGCATGTGCGCCGCAGCGATCAGCCGGTGTTGCGCTGGTTCGTCCCGGAGGTCATGGTGTGCTGGGAGGCGGGGTGCACCCATTTCCTGGGGACCGACCCCAAGGCCGTGGACCGTCTGATCGACCGACTGCACCGTCCGCAGGAGGAACTCCGGTCGCAACCGTGGAACGGGTGGACACTGACCACCGATGCGGACGCCTACCTGCGCCATGCCGGGGCGCTCCTGGATCACATCCAGCGTGGCGACATCTACGAGGTGAACCTCTGCATGGAGCGCAAGGCCAGGCTGCCGGGCCGGGATCCCCATGCGGCCTTCATGGTGGGGATGGCGAGGAGCCAGGCGGCCTTCGCGGCCTTCCTGGCCTGGGACGACCGCTACGCGCTCTGCTTTTCACCGGAGCGATTCCTGTGGACGGCCGGTGGACGGGTGCATTGCGAACCGATGAAAGGCACACGGCCCCGCGCTGCCGACCCCGTGGCCGACCGGGCCCTGGCGACCGAGCTGGCCGGCGACCCCAAGGAGCGCGCCGAGAACATCATGGCCACCGATGTGGTGCGCCACGACCTCAGCCGGGTGGCGGCCGAAGGCTCGGTGGTCGTGCCCGAACTGTGCGGCATCCGCAGCCGGGGCGCCGTGCACCAGATGGTGTCCCGCGTGGAGGCTCGCCTGGCCGCAGGCATGACCCCGGCCGATGCCGTGGCGGCGGCCTTCCCCATGGCGTCCATGACCGGGGCCCCGAAGCACCGCGCCATGGACCTGATCGACCGCCACGAGGACGGGTCCCGCGGACTGTTCAGCGGGACCATCGGCTGGTGCGATGCCCGGGGCGACCTCGACCTCAACGTGGTGATCCGCACCGTGGAGTACGATGCCCGCTCCGGCGAGGCCCGGTTGATGACCGGCAGCGCCCTTACGGCCGCCTGCGACCCCCGTCGCGAGTGGGAGGAGTGCGCCCTGAAGGCCGATTCCGTCATCCAAGCCCTGGGCGATGCTGGTGCCTGAGGTGCGCGAGGCCCTGCGCCGCCACGGCCTGCTGCAGCCTGGGGAGCCCGTGCTGGTGGCCCTCAGCGGCGGGGTGGACAGCATGGTGCTGCTGGACCTCCTGCGGCGCTTGGGCCACCCCGTGGTGGCCGCCCATGCCGAGCACGGCCTGCGCGGCGCACAAGGGGAGGAGGACCGCGACTGGGTCGTGCGGTACTGCGCCGAGCGGGGCATCGTGGTGGAGACCACCGCGCTGCGGGTGCCGGCACTGCGTGCTTCCACGCGCGGGTCCGTGGAGATGCTCGCCCGCGATGCCCGCGCCGGATGGCTGAAGGCCACCGCCCAGCGGCTCGGCCTGCGGCACATCGCCACCGCGCACCATCGCGACGATGCGGTCGAGACCCTGCTGATGAACCTCGTGCGGGGCACGGGCCATCGGGGCTGGCGTGGGATCCCCCGCCGCAGCGGGCCTTTCATCCGGCCCCTGCTCGACGTGCCCCGCGCGGCCATCGCCGCCCATGCCGCCGCCCAGGCCATCCCCTTCCGCGAGGACCCCACCAACGCCGACCCGGCCCACCTGCGGAACCGTGTGCGCCACGAACTGATGCCGTTGCTGCGCCGCATGAACCCCGGATTCGAAAGAGCCATGACCCGGTCGGCGCTCCGGCTGGAAGAGCTGGTGGCGCATTGGGAACTGCACGCCCCGCAGCATGGCCACGACCGGGATGGCATCCCGTTCGAGCTGCTGGAGGCCGCGCCGTTGCCGCGGCTGCTGCTGCACGAGGTCCTGCGCCATCGGGGTGTGCATCCCGACCAGCTCGACCGGGTGCTGCGGGCCGTGGCCCATCGTCGCATCGGTGCCCGCTTTCCCCTGAAGGATGGCCTCCTCCTGGTGGACCGCGACCGCCTGCGCTGGTGCCCGGCCCCGGAACCCCGGCCGGAATACATCATCGGTCCCGACCTGGCACTGCCCGCCCCCGCGCCGGTGCGGTTGGTGGCCGACGCACCGCCGGGACCGGTGGACGAAAGGCACGTGGTGCGTCTGGCGGCGGACCGGCTGCGGACCCCGTTGGTGCTGCGCCCATGGCGTGCCGGCGACCGTTTCAGGCCCCACGGTGGACGAGGCTCCCGCCTGGTGAGCGACCTGCTGATCGATGCCAAGGTGCCGCGGGACCTTAAGGACGCGGTGTACGTGCTGTGCACCGAAGGCCGGATCGCCTGGGTGGTGGGGCATCGCCTGGCGGAAGGGTTCGCCGCACCGCCGGATGCGGCGGAGGTCGTCTACGGCGTGCCGGTCACAACCCGCGGCGATCGCTGAGCCAGGGCACCCGTGGTGCGCACCCTTGCCCGACCCCACCGGCTCTGCGATCGCCGTAGTAACTTCCGGGCGCAACAGCCCCATTGCCCATGAAACCGACCGCTGCGCAGACCATCGCCAAGGAGGAATTGGGCCGGCTCCGCTTTCCGCAGGAGGCCGTCTCGCTGAACGAGACCCATCGCACCGAACTGAGCCGCAAGCTGGCGCGCGCCGTGCGTCTTGGCAACGGTGAGCACGGCAAGTGCCGCATCCTGTTCCGCGATGCCGAAGGGTTGAAGGTCGTGGAGACCACCATCTGGTCCGCCGACGACCGTTCCATCGTGCTGAAGTCCGGTGCCACCATCCCCCTGGCCCGGGTGATCGACATCGAGATGCCGCTCTGATCCCTCAGGATCACGATCCAGGGTGAAATTGGCCGGTCCGTTCCCGGGCCGGCCAAGCTACTTTTGCACGCCTTCCCGGAACCCATGCCCGGCTTCGCCCTGCTTCCCATGCTGGTCCTGTTGCAGACCGCCCCGGCGGGCCCTGTACGCTGGCAGTTCGAGGCCACGACCGGTCCTGAAGGCCGGGTGGAGGTGAGCCTGCAGGCCACCTTGGAGGCCGGCTGGCACCTATACGCCCTGGAGCTCCCACGGGAGGACGGCCCGCTGCCCACCGTGGTGCGCCTGGTGCCCGGCGAGGGCCATGAAGGCCTGCTGGAGGTCCATGAGCCGACCCCCGTGGAGGAGATGGACCCCAACTTCGCCATGGTGGTGCGCCATCACTCCGGCGAACCCGTGTTCCGTGCGGTGACCAAGCGGACCACGGACCAGGCCTTCCGGCTGACCGGCGAGGTGGAATACATGCTCTGCAACGACCGCACCTGCCTGCCGCCGGTCGCGGTGCCCTTCACACTGGAGGTGCCCGCTGCCACGAATTGAACCCATGCACCGAGCGCTCGCCACGATCACCTGCGCCTTCGCCCTGGGCGCGCACGCCCAGTTGCCCGGAGGTGCCACCCCCGCACCCGCCGAACCCGTCAAGTGGAGCATCAGCATGGTGCAGGTGGAGGGCGCCCAATGGGACCTGATCTTCCGTGCGGACATCATCGACGGCTGGTACGTGTATTCCCAGCAGAGCTTCGGCGATGCCGGGCCGATGCCCACCAAGTTGAGCTTCGACACGCTGGCGCACGTGTCCCTGGTGGGCCCGCCCACCGAGACCAGTGCCCATGTGGTGCAGGGACACGACCCGGTGTTCGATATGCAGGTGAAGAAGTTCAAGGGTCATGCGCTCTTCACGCAGCGGGTCACCCTGACCGACCCGTCAGCGCCCGTCACCGGCAGGCTGGAGTACATGAGCTGCGACGACCGGGCGTGCATCTTCCCGGACCCGGTGCACTTCCGGATCCTCCCTTCGGCGGACCGGGCCGAGATGGGAGCGGTGCCTTTCGCCCAGGGCCCCGCCCCGAGCGATGACCCCGCGCAATGGACGGTGGCGGCGCGCGACCTGGGGTCGGGCCGGTGGGCGCTGGCCTTCACCGCCACGGTGCGGGAGGGCTGGTACGTGTACAGCCAGGAAGCCTTCGGCGATGGACCCATCCCCACCAGCATCGTGTTCGACACGGTGCCGCACTTCGCCCCGGAGGGCACGCCCACCGAGGAGGGTGCGGGCAAGGTGGAGGGCCACGACCCCATCTTCGACATGAAGGTGCGCAAGTACAAGGGCACCGTGGTCTTCACCCGCACCGTGCGCGTGGACGATCCGCAGCGACCCGTCACCGGCAGCATCAACTACATGAGCTGCAACGATGAGGCCTGCGTCTTCCCCGATCCGCTGGCCTTCTCGATCGTGCCGGCCACCGGCGTGGCCACCGTGGGAGCTCCCACGGGCACCGACCTCGCCGTGGTGGACGGACCGCTGTACAAGCTCCCCAACGTGGACCTGGACGCACCGGTCGTCAAAGCCACGGCCGGCGCCGGGGTGGCCGAGATGCGCACCGCCACGTCGCTCTGGCGCATCTTCCTGCTGGGCTTCATCGGCGGCCTGCTCGCCCTGCTCACCCCGTGCGTCTTCCCGATGATCCCGCTCACGGTGAGCTTCTTCACCAAGGGCAGCGAGGACCGCGGCAAGGGGCTGCGCAACGCGCTCACCTACGGCGGGTTCATCCTGCTGATCTACCTGCTCTTCAGCCTGCCGTTCCACCTGCTTGGTTCGGTGAACCCCGAGATCTTCAACGAGATCAGCACCAACCCCTGGCTCAACGTCTTCTTCTTCGTCATCTTCCTGGTCTTCGCCGTCAGCTTCTTCGGCTACTTCGAGATCACGTTGCCCAGCAGCTGGGTGAACAGCATGGACCAGAAGGCCTCGCGCTTCGGGGGGCTCATCGGCATCTTCTTCATGGCCCTCACCCTGGCGCTGGTGTCCTTCAGCTGCACGGGGCCCATCCTGGGCTCGTTGCTCGCCGGCGCGCTCACGGCGGATGGCGGTGCCTGGCAGTTGACGGTGGGTCTGGGCGGTTTCGGGCTGGCCCTGGCGCTGCCCTTCGCGCTCTTCGCGCTGTTCCCCAGCTGGCTCAACAGCCTGCCCCGCAGCGGCAGCTGGCTCAACAGCGTGAAGGTGGTGCTGGGCTTCGCCGAGGTGGCCCTGGCCTTCAAGTTCCTCAGCAACGCCGACCTGGTGAAGCACTGGGGCCTGGTGCGGTACGAGCTGTTCATGGCCGTGTGGGTGCTTTGCGCCTTGGGCATCGTGCTCTATCTGTTGGGCGTGATCCGTTTCCCGCACGACGGGCCGGTGACCAAGCGCCCGGGCCTGCGCTGGGCCTTCACCGCGCTGTTCGCCGCGACCACCGTCTATCTGGCCATGGGCTTCCGCTTCAACGCCGACACCAACACCTTCCGCACGCTGAAGCTCATGAGCGGGCTGGCCCCCCCGGTGGGCTACAGTTGGATCTTCCCCAAGCACTGCCCGCACAACCTGGATTGCTTCCACGACCTGGACGCCGCGCAGGCCCACGCCCGCGCCACCGGCAAGCCCATGCTGCTGGACTTCACCGGCTATGCGTGTGTGAACTGCAGGAAGATGGAGGAGCATGTGTGGCCCGAGCCGCAGGTGTACGACCTGATCAAGGACCGTTACGTGCTCGTGTCGCTGTACGTGGACGACAAGCAGGAGCTTCCCAAGGACCAGCAGCACCTGTACGTCACCGCCGCCGGCAAGCAAAAGCCCATCGTGACCCTGGGCAACAAGTGGAGCACCGTGCAGGCCGAGACCTTCCGGATCAGCTCGCAGCCTTTTTATGCCCTGCTGAGCCCGGAAGGTCAGCTGCTCACCGACCCGGTGGCCTACACCCCGGACGTGGCCGAGTACCAGGCCTTCCTAGAGCGCGGCGTGGAGGCCATGCACATCCTCGATCAGCGGGCCGAACGCTGAGACCGTGCCCGGCCTGTTCTCCCTCGGCGGTTGAGGGCGCTTGTTTTTTCGTCAAGCATTTGCCATATTATACGGCCGATCCTCGACGAATAAATCGTCGATCGGGCTGGAGCGCATGGAGGCGGAGGTAATACCCGATGAGGCGATCGCAGTGCAGAACCCCTGGATCCGCGGGCAGAAGGTGATGTTGGCGCACGACCGGGCCGATCCATACGGCGTTCCGACCAAGGCGCTCGATCATCAGCAGGGGAGACGGAACCCTGCGTGGTTCCCGGAGGAACTTGTGTTCGCGCTCACTCCGGATGAATGGGAAGGTTTGAGGTCGCAGTTCGTGACCTCAAAGGGCCGCGGCGGTCCACGCTACGCCCCTCTGGCGTTCACCGAGCACGGCGTGCTGATGCTCTCCAGCGTGCGCAACAGCGAGCGGGCGATCGCGGTTCGCCACCGGGGCGGCGATCCGCTTTGATGCATCTTTGGGACAATGAGCACCGACGAACGGATCCGATCGCACTTCACCGAAGCCGCTGACGTTCTCCAGCGCTTTCTCGCCGACCCCGCCAACGTGGCTGCGGTGGAACAGGCCGCCGCCTTCATGGCCTACTGCCTGAAACAAGGTGCCAAGGTGATCAGCTGCGGCAATGGCGGCAGCATGTGCGATGCCATGCACTTCGCCGAGGAGCTCACCGGCCGCTACCGCGACGACCGCCGCCCCATCGCGGCCCTTTCCATCAGCGACCCCAGCCACCTGACCTGCGTGGGCAACGACCACGGTTTCGACGAGGTGTTCGCGCGCTTCGTGCAGGCACACGGTCGCGAGGGCGATGTGCTGCTGGCCATCAGCACCAGCGGCAACAGCCCCAACGTGCTCCGGGCGGCCGAAGCGGCACGTGCGCAGGGCATGCACGTGGTGGGCCTCACGGGCAAGGACGGCGGCCGGCTGGCGGAGCTCTGCACGGTGGAGGTGCGCGTGCCGCACCAGGGCTACGCCGACCGCATCCAGGAGGTCCACATCAAGGTGATCCATGCCTTCATCGATCACATCGAGCGCGAACTGAACTGAACCGGGATGCTCGTCAAGGTGTTCGGCAGTGCGGTCTTCGGCATCAACGCCACCATCGTCACCGCCGAGGTCAGCGTCACCAAGGGTGTCAAGTTCTACCTGGTGGGCCTGCCGGACAGCGCGGTGAAGGAGAGCTACCACCGGATGGACAGCGCGGTGCGCAGCTGCGGCCTTGATTTCCCGCGCGGCAAGCGGACGGTGATCAACCTGGCACCCGCCGACGTGCACAAGGAGGGGTCCGCCTACGACCTGCCGATGGCCGTGGGGATCCTGGGCAGCACCGGGCAGGTGCCGACCGACCGCTTCGGCGACCACCTCATCATGGGCGAACTGTCCATGGATGGCGGGGTGCGGCCCATCAAGGGTGCGCTCCCCATCGCCATCGAGGCCCGGCGCAAGGGCTTCAAGGGCGTGATCGTCCCCAAGGCCAACGCACGCGAGGCGGCCATCGTGGACGGGCTTGCCGTGTACGGGGTGACCCATCTGCGCGAGGTCATCGGCATCCTGGAGGGGGCTGATACGGTGGCGCCCGAGCAGGTGGACATCGCCGCGGAGTTCGCGGCCAGCAGCCGCACCTATCCGGTGGACATCGCGGACGTGAAGGGGCAGGAGAACATCAAACGCGCCTTCGAGATCGCGGCGGCAGGCGGGCACAACATCATCCTCATCGGCCCACCGGGGGCGGGCAAGACGATGCTGGCCAAGCGGTTGCCCACCATCCTGCCGCCCCTCCACATCGAGGAGGCGCTGGAGACCACCAAGATCCACAGCGTGGCCGGCAAGCTGCGCAAGGAGGACAGCCTGCTGAGCGTGCGCCCGTTCCGCGCTCCGCACCACACCATCAGCGACGTGGCGCTGGTGGGCGGGGGCAGCCATCCCCAGCCCGGCGAGATCAGCCTGGCCCACAACGGCGTGCTCTTCCTGGACGAGCTGCCCGAGTTCAAACGCACCGTGCTGGAGGTGCTGCGCCAGCCCCTGGAGGACCGCGTGGTGACCATCTCGCGGGCCCGTTCCACGGTGGAGTACCCGGCGAGCTTCATGCTGGTCGCGGCCATGAACCCCTGCCCCTGCGGGTTCCACAACCACCCGGACAAGGAGTGCGTGTGCGCGCCGGGCGTGGTGCAGAAGTATCTCACGCGCATCAGCGGGCCGTTGCTGGACCGCATCGACATCCACATCGAGGTGACCCCCGTGCCCTTCAGCGAATTGAGCGCCGAGCGCAGCTCGGAGCGGAGCGCCGAGGTGCGCCAGCGCGTGGTGCGGGCGCGCGAGGTGCAGCAACGCCGCTTCGCCGGTATCGGCCTGCACAGCAACGCCCAGATGAGCAGTCAGCAGTTGCGGGGCATCTGCCGCATCGACGACACGGGGAAGGCCCTGCTGGAGCGGGCCATGGAAAGGTTGGGGCTGAGCGCAAGGGCCTACGACCGGATACTCAAGGTGGCGCGCACCATCGCCGACCTGGCCGAGAGCCCCGACATCCGCACCGAGCACCTGGCCGAGGCCATCCAGTACCGCAGTCTGGACCGGGAGGGCTGGGCCGGTTGAGGGACCGTAACCCGGCCATCCGGGTTGACGTAGGAGGGAACGTCCGGTACCTCCGGGCCTCAACTCCTCCGCCGTGCGTACCACGCTGCACTCCCTGTTCATCGCCTTTTCCGCAGTGGTCCTCCTGCCCCGGCCGGGCGCAGCGGCACAGGACCCGGACCGCATCTTCCTGAACGCGTTCCTGGAGCGGACCACCGACCGCAAGGCCGCCTACTACCTCGTCTGGGAAGGCATGGAAGGCCAGTACTTCATCGGCCGCACCTATTCCATGGACGGCAAGCTGAAGGCCGAGGGGCGCTATCTGGACCAGCAGCTCACCGTGGAGCACGGCCATTTCACCTTCTACCATGCCAACGGCAAGGTGGAGAGCTCGGGCGATTATGCCCAGGGCCTGAAGGCGGGCCTGTGGCAGCGGTACGATGTGTGGGGCCGTCCCCTTGCCGAGAAGGTTTACGACCCCGAGCCCCTGGCCGACATCGTGTACACCCGGGCACAGACCATGCCCAGCTACCCCGGTGGCGACAAGGCCCTGGTGCGCTACCTCCGCAGCAGGATCGGTGGCCCGGAGAAGCAGCGCGGCAGGTCGGAGATGACGGCCAGTTTCATTGTGGAGAAGGACGGGAAGCTGAGCGACGTGAAGGTGCTGAAGGGGAACGACCCCGTCCAGGACGAGAAGCTCGTGGAGGCCCTGCGGTCCACGCCGACCTGGGAGCCCGGGCGCGACAAGGGCCGACCGGTGCGCGTGCAGATGCAGGTGCCGGTGGAATTCTGATCGAACCAGACGCCATACCATAGGTCGGAGGCTCCGGGATCCCCGGGGCCTTCGCCGTTCAAGGCGCGACCATCAGGCCTCCCGGCCGTGGCACTGCTTGTACTTCTTGCCGCTCCCGCAGGGGCAGGGGTCGTTGCGCCCCACCTTCTTCTCCACGCGCACCGGCTGCACCGGTCGCGGCGGTGCGGCCTGGGGGGGCGGTGGTGCGGTGCGCTGGGCGGAAGGGGCGCTGCGCGGTGCC
>JABWBQ010000136.1 GCA_013360395.1 Flavobacteriales bacterium | reverse complement strand
TCACGTTGGTATGGCCGGCATAACCGAATCGCTGACAACCGCCTACGAAATTGGAAATCGCGAGGAGTTTCAAATGGGTGGTATGACACAAAGTCGAGCACGTGGCCGAGCACGGGGTGGGCCACGTCGAAGGCCTGGATGAGCACGCGGCCCTGCACGCCGCGCCTTCCGCTGCGGCCGGCCACCTGGCCCATGAGCTGGAAGGCCCGCTCGTGCGCGCGGAAGTCGGGGAAGCGCAGGAGCCGGTCGGCGCTGAGGATGCCCACGGTGTTCACCCGCTCCATGTCCAGCCCCTTGGTCACCATCTGGGTGCCCACCAGCACGTCGATGCGGCCTTCGGCGAAGTCGTGCATCAGGCGTTCCAGCGCGTTCTTGCCGCGGGCGGTGTCCTGGTCGAGGCGGGCCACGCGCAGCTCGGGCAGCGCCACGGCCAGTTCCTCCTCGATGCGCTCGGTGCCCAGGCCGATCATGCGCAGGCGCCGGCTGCCGCAGGAGGGGCACTCCACCGGCGGCGGGTAGCCACGCCCGCAATAGTGGCACCGCATGTCGTGGCTGCCCTTGTGGTAGGTGAGGCTCACGTCGCAGTGGGCGCAGTTGGGCACGTGGGCGCATTGTTCGCACTGCCACACGGGCGCGTAGCCGCGGCGGTTCTGGAACAGGATCACCTGGTCGCGGCGGTCCACGGCCTGTTGCACGGCCTGCAGCAGCTCGGGCGAGAAGTGGCCCTGCATGCGCTTGCGCTTGTGGGCCTCGCGCAGGTCGATGAGCTCCACCTGGGGGAGCACGCTGTCGCCGAAGCGTTCGCCGAGCAGGGCGTGGCCGTACTTGCCCTGGCGGGCGTTGTACAGCGTCTCCATCGAAGGCGTGGCCGAGCCCAGCACCACGGGAGCGTCCATCAGGTCGCCCAGCACGATGGCCATGTCGCGGGCGTTGTAACGCGGGGAGGGGTCCTGCTGCTTGTAGGAGGGGTCGTGCTCCTCGTCCACCAGCACCAGGCGCAGGCGGTGGAAGGGGAGGAAGAGGGCCGACCGGGCGCCCACCACGATGGGATGCGCGGCGGGGTCGCGGTTGATGCCGGCCCAGAGCTCGGCGCGCTGGCGGGCGGTGAGCCGGCTGTGGAACACGCTGACGCGATCGCCGAAGCGGGCGCGCAAGCGGGCGATGAGCTGGGTGGTGAGCGCGATCTCCGGCAGCAGGTACAGCACCTGGCCCCCCTGGTGCACGGCCTCCTCGATGAGGTGGGCGTACACCTCGGTCTTGCCCGAGCCGGTGACGCCCTGCAGCAGGCAGCAGCGGTGGCTTCGCAGGGCCTCCCGCACCTGGTCCAGGCAGGTGCGCTGCGCGGGGGAGAGCGCGGGGATGCCGGTGCCGCCGCGGCCTGCGGGGCGGTCCGCCGGGTGTTCCTCCACGGCGAAGAGGCCCTTGCGCACCAGCTCCTCCACGTGGCGGCGTTCGGCGGTGGCGGCCTTCAGCAGGCGGGCCTCGACCACGGGAGCGCCGCCGTCCTCGAGCCAGCGGCCCAGCTCGATGCCCTTCATGAGCAAGGCCAGTTGGCGGGGGGCGCGTTCCAGCCGGTCGAACCAGGCGTGTAGCGCGGCCTCTCCCCGGGCTTCGGGTGCGAGGGTCACATGGCGCACCAGGCGCTCCACGGGGCGCGACCGCAATTCCTCCTCCAGGGCCACGGCGCCCGCATCGAGCAGCTGCTTCATGGCGCGCACCGGGTCCTTCACCTGCAACAGGTCGCCGGCCTCGGCCAGGGTGATGGACGGGCGCCTTTCCATCGCGTCGAGCAGCAGGGCGGCCCGGGGGTTGTGCGCCACGTGGTCGGCGCTGCGGGCGGTGGCCGTCACGCGGGTCTCGCTGGTGAGCACCAGCGGGCCGGGCAGTGCGGCGAGCATCACCTCGCCCAGGGTGCACAGGTAGTGGTCGGCGATCCGCTCCCACAGGCGCAGGTGCACCGGGGCGAGCAGCGGCGCG
>JABWBQ010000023.1 GCA_013360395.1 Flavobacteriales bacterium | reverse complement strand
GGGAGGCGCCAACGGCTGGGCCACGGTGACCGCCACAGGCGGCACGCCGGGCCACACCTACCAGTGGGACGCCGCCGCCGGCAACCAGGTGGGGCCCACCGCCAGCGGCCTGGGCGCGGGCACCTTCGGGGTGACGGTGACCGATGCCAACGGCTGCATCGTACAGCTCAGTGCCCAGCTCAGCGCCCCGCCACCGATCGTGCTGAGCGCTCAGGCGCCCGACACGGTGTGCGTGAACGTCCCGGTGACCCTCACCGCACAAGCCACCGGCGGCACGGGCAGCCTGCTGGTCACGTGGAGCGGCATCGGCACCGGCACCCCGCTGACGCACGCCTTCAGCACCTCGCAGACCGTGGTGGTGACCGCGGTGGACGCCAACGGATGCAGCGCCACCCCGATCAGCCTGCCGGTGACGGTGCTCGACCTGAACGACGCGCAGTTGGTCACCGGCGGTGCAGGCACGGTCTGCCCCGGGGACACGGCCTTCGTTTCCGCCCAGGTGATCGGCTATCCGGGAACGGTGCAGCTCCTGTGGCCGCAGCTCGGCCTCGCGGGTCCCGGACCGCATGCCGTGGCGGTACCCGCGGACATGGTGCTGACGGTGACGGCCACCGACCAGTGCGGCAACACCCTGCAGGGGCAGGTGCCGCTGGCGGTCGATGTACCGCCGACGGTGGTCCTGCCGCCGGTGTTCGCCGAGGGCTGCGCGCCGCTCACCGTGCAGTTCCCGGACACGCTGGCCAGCGGCAACCTCACCTGGCTGTGGGACTTCGGGGACGGGACCACCTCGACCGCCCCGGCGCCGGTGCACGTGTTCCAGGCGGGCACCTTCGCGGTGGGCCTCACGGTGACCACGGCGCTCGGCTGCAGCAGCACGGCCCCGGCGCCCGGCCTGGTGATCGCCCACGCCCCACCCACCGCCGCGTTCACGGCGAGCACCACCAGCACCGACATCGACCACGCGCTGATCCACTTCACCAACGGCAGCAGCGGCAGCATCACGGGTTACGCCTGGGACCTGGGCGACGGGACCACCAGCGACCAGCAGGACGTCTCGCACCAGTACCTCGACGTGGGGCTCTTCACCGTGGCGTTGACGGTGACCGATGTGCAGGGGTGCAGGGACACCGCCTGGGTCGCCGTGGAGGTGACACCGGACCATGAGGTGGTGATCCCCACGGGATTCACCCCGAACCCCGGCGGCGGCAGCGGCGGTGTGTACGATCCCAACGACCTGAACAACGACGTGTTCTACCCGTTCGCGCGGTTCGTGGAGGACTTCCGCATGCGGGTGTACAACCGCTGGGGCGAGCTGATCTTCGAGAGCCTGGACATCCAGCGCGGCTGGGACGGGTACTACCGCGGCCAGTTGAGCCCGCAGGACGTGTACGTGTACCAGGTGTGGCTGCGCTTCGTGGACGGCCAGGAGCGGCAACTGGTAGGCGACATCACCCTTTTCCGATGACCGAACGCATGAAACGACGCCTACCCTTTCTTCTTTTCCTGTCATCGGTCGCGCTGCACGCGCAGGACCCGCAGCTGTCGCAGTTCTTCGCGGCGCCGATGCATCTGAACCCGGCCCTCACCGGCAACACCTACCAGGACCGCATCGCCATGAACTACCGCAACCAGTGGCCCAGCGCCGTGGTGAACGCGTTCCAGACCTACGCGGCCAGCTGGGAACATCGCGCGCAGAAGCTCAACAGCGGATTCGGGGTGATGGCGATGCGCGATGTGGCGGGGGCGAACGGCCTGGCCTTCACGCAGGTGGCGGCGGCGTACAGCTACGAGGCCCGGATCGACCGCAAGAATGCGGTCCGCGGCGGGGTGCGGGCCGCATGGACCAACCGGTCGTACGACCCCAACAGCTTCCTGTTCGCCGACCAGGTGATCCGGGACAACGCCGCCACCAGCATCGAGACGGGCATGGTGCAGCAAGTGAGTTACATGGACCTGAGCGCTGGCGCCATGTACTACAACGAGCGTTTCTGGGCGGGCGTGAGCGTGAACCACCTCAACCGACCCCAGCAGAGCCTCTTCCTGAACGGCGAGGCCCGTCTGCCGGTGCGCACCAGCGTCCACACGGGCTACCGTTTCCCGCTGGACGGGAAGCGCATGATCCACAGCGGAACGGTGGGCACCATCGCCACGCTCTACAAGGCGCAGGGCAAGTGGGACCAGTTCGACGTGGGCATGTACGTGGACCATGACAAGTTGCTGGTCGGCCTCTGGTACCGGGGCATCCCCGGCCTGAAGGCGTATGCGCCGGGCTACCCCAACAACGACGCCGTGGTGCTGATGGCCGGCTACGAAACGCCCTTCCAACTGCAGGCCGTGTACAGCTACGACATCACCATCAGCTGGCTGGACCTCTCCAGCGGCGGCGCCCACGAGGTGAGCCTCATCTATGAGTGGCCCCGCAAGGCCAAGTCCCGCAAGCACAAGATCGTACCCTGCCCCAAATTCTGAGCGCGGCGTTGTGTCGCCCCGCCGGCACCGGGGAGGGCGGTCACATGCGGTCGGGCACTTCGATCCCCAAGCACCACATCGCCTTGGCCGTGACCCGGGCCACCGCACGGCTGAGGTCCAGCCGGAACGCCCTCCTGGCGGCATCCGCCTCCTTGAGCACGGGCACGGCCTGGTAGAAGGCATTATACGCCTTGACCAGCTCGTAGGTGTGGTTGGCCATGGCCGACGGGTCGAGCCGCCCGGCAGCCTCGTGCAGTACCGCCGGAAAGTGGTGCAGGAGCTTGATGACCGTGCGTTCCTCGGGCAACAGCGCCCAAGTGTCCGCCTGGTCCTGCGCCCAAGAGCTCCCCTCGCCGGCCTTGCGCAGCAGGCTCTTGATCCGGGCGTGGGTGTACTGGATGAAAGGGCCGGTGTGCCCCTGCAGGTCGATGCTCGCGGCGGGATCGAAGAGCATGCGCTTGCGCGGGTCCACCTTCAGCAGGAAGTACTTCAGCGCCGCAAGGCCGATCATTTCGAACAGCCGGTCCTTTTCCAGGGGCGGCACGTCCTCGAGCTTGCTGAGCTGTTCGCCCAGGCGGCGGGCCTCGGCCACCACCTCGTCGATGAGGTCGTCGGCATCCACCACGGTGCCTTCGCGGCTCTTCATCTTGCCGCTGGGCAGGTCCACCATGCCGTAGCTGAGGTGGAAGAGCTCGTCGGCCCAGGGGAAGCCCAGCTTCCTAAGGATGATGAACAGGACCTTGAAGTGGTAGTCCTGCTCATTGCCCACGGTGTAGATGAGCTTGCCCAGGCCGGGGTACTCCTCGAAGCGCTTGATGGCCGTGCCGATGTCCTGCGTCATGTACACGCTGGTGCCATCGCGGCGCAACAGCACCTTCTCATCAAGGCCCTCGGCCGTGTTGTCCACCCAGATGGCGCCGTCCTTCTCGTAGAACACGCCCTTCTCCAGGCCGGCGAGCACGTCGGCCTTGCCCAGTACGTAGGTCTCGCTCTCGTAGTAGTTGCGGTCGAAGCCCACCCCGGCGCGGGCGTAGGTGGCGTTGAAGCCCTCGTACACCCAGCCGTTCATGCGCTCCCACAGGGCCCGCACCTCGGGATCGCCGGCCTCCCACCGGCGCAGCATCTCCTGGGCCTCCAGCAGGATCGGGGCGCTCCGCTCCGCCTCCTCCTTGGTCTTCCCGGCCGCCACCAGGGTATCGATCTCCGCCTTGTAGGCCTTGTCGAACTCCACGTAGTACTTGCCCACGAGCTTGTCGCCCTTCATTCCGCTTTGCTGCGGGGTCTCGCCGTGGCCGAACTTGAGCCAGGCCAGCATGCTCTTGCAGATGTGGATGCCGCGGTCGTTGATCACCTGCACCTTCACCACCTCGTGGCCCACCGCCTCCAGGATGCGGCTCACGCTCCAACCCAGGAAGATGTTGCGGAGGTGCCCCAGGTGCAGCGGTTTGTTGGTGTTGGGGCTGGCGTATTCCACCATCACCTTGCGGCCGGTGGGCGGGAACTTCAGGATGTCGTGCGCGCACGCCTGCTTCACGACCCCGGCCCAGTGGCCGTCCGCGATCACCAGGTTGAGGAAGCCCTTGATGACGTTGAAGCGCACCACGAGCGGCTCCTCGCGCATGATGTCCTCGCCCAGTTCGGTGGCCAGGGCCTCCGGACCACGGCCCACCAGCTTGATGAAGGGGAAGACGTTGATGGTCACGTCGCCCTCGAACTCCGGCCGGGTGGCCTGGAGGGCGAGCTGGCGCGGGGGCAGTTCCTTGGAATAGCGTTGCCGGAACGCGCGGTCCACGGCCGCCTCGATCCGTCCCAGCAGGGGGTCCTTCGTCATGGCCGCAAAGGAAGCAAGTTCCCGGCCTGGCGTGTGTTGTGCCGTCAGGGCACCTTGCGCATGGGCGGGTCGTCGGCGGGGCGCAGGCGGTGGCCGCGCAGCACGTCCACCTCGTCGAGCGCGCGGTCGCGCTCCGCACGCACCCGTGCACGGCCCTCGGCGGCACGACGCCACAGCACCACCACGCCGACCAGCAGCAGCACCACCACGCCCAGGACGGCGAGGAGCCCGGCACGCCAACGCCGCAGCCCCATGGTGGAGGCCAGTGCCAGGTCGCGTTCGGCTTTCAACGCACCGACCTTCTCGTTGGCCCGCGCCAGTTCGTGCGCCGCCGTGGAGCGCGCGATGCGGTCGGGTGCCTCGCTCTTGAACAGCGAGTCGTTGAGCTCCACGAGCACCAGCGCCTGTTCCAGGGCCTCCTCATACCGGCCCTGTGCGCGGTGAAGGGCCACCCGTGTGTTGAGCAGGCGGGGCCGTTCGCGCACGGCACCGGTCCGCCGCACCCGCTCCTCGGCCGAAGCCAGATACCCCTCGGCCTTGTCGAACTGGTGCAGCTGGGCATAGGCACGGGCCAGGTCGCCCTCCACCCAGATGCGTTCCACTTCGGTGCCGTGCCTGTCGATGTACGCATGCGCCTTGTGCAGGAACGGTAGTGCGTTGCTCCAGCGCTTGGCCTCCATGTGGTACGCGGCCAGCAGGTTCTGTGCGAAGGCCATGCCCGAGCTGTCCCCCGTGCTTTCGTACAGGCGGATGGCCTCGCTGATGTGGGCGATGGCCTCGTTGCGCCGCCCGGTGATGTTGCAGGCATTGGCCATGTCCGTGAGGCCGCGCGTGATGGCCGCCGTGTCGCCACTGGCCCGCGTGTGCTCCAGGGCGATGCGGGCATGCTCGTAACCGCGGTCGTTCTGGCCGCTCGAGAACAGGGCCACGGAGATCCACCCGTGGTCGTCGCCGATGGTGCGCTGCCTGCCGATGCGCTCGGCCACGCCCAAGGCCTCCACTGCCCTTTCCAGCATGTCCGCATGCTGGTTGCGGATGTAATGGATGTAGCGGATGTTGTTGAGCACGTCGTGCAGCAGGTCATCGTCCTTGGCCTCACGGGCGGCGGGCAGGGCTTCCAGGGACAAGCGCATGGCCTGTTCCGGGTCGCTCTCCAGCATGGCGTAGGCGCTGTCGGCGAGCGTTCTGGGACCGGGCCTTTGGGCCACGGACATGGCCGGCGCCATCACCGACCAGGCCAGGACCAGGGCGAGCGGGAACGGATCCTTCATGAGCGCCAAGTTCGTGTGCATCCGCCCCATGGCGCAGGCCGTGCCCGGCGGGGTTTGAACCGGCGATCGTGGATCAGCAGCGGTCGAGAAAGTTCTCGGCGAGCATGCAGCGCACGCTCCCACCGCCCACCGCCTCGATGGTGGGCACTTCCACCGGCACGGGCTGGCCATGCGCTTCGAGCCTGTGGCGTTGGTGTGGCGCCAGCGCAGCGAAGGCCGTGGTGGACAGCAGGATGAAGGATCCGCCCGGCGAACGCAACTGCAGCAGGTTGCCCACGAACCGGTGCATCTGGTCCAGGGTGATGGGCAGCACCTCCTTGCCCGCCCGCTCCAGCTCGGCCCGCACGTCCTCCCGGTCCACCGGATAAGGCATGGCCTCCAGGCACACCACGGCGAAGCCCTCCCCGATGCTCATCACCACGTTGGTGTGATACACCGGCTGCGCGGCCAAAGTGCCGTCCATGGTGGCCAGGAAGGGCACCTGGTGGCCGCCCATCGCACCGCACCAGGTGTTGAGGGCCCGCTCGCTGGTACGCGGCGACAGGGCGGCGTAGGCCGTGCGGTGCGCACGATCGATCACCAGGCTGCCGGTGCCCTCCAGGTAGCGGCCTTCGCGCTCCATGCCGCTGAGGTCCACCAGGCGGTGTACCCGGTAGCCTTCGCGCGCCAAGGTGCGGTCCAGGCCATGGTCGCGCTCGGCACGGCGGCTGGGCGTGCACATGGGGTACAGCAGCACGGTGCCGTCGTCGTGGGTGCTGAACCAGTTGTTGGGGAAGACGGCGTTGGGCGCGGCGGGGTCCTTTGGGTCCAGCACGGTGGTGCCGATGCCGCAGTGGCCCAGGGCCTCCAGCAGGCCGTCGAACTCCGCGCTGGCCCGGTCGCGCACATCGGCGTCGGCCAGGTGGCGCTGGAAGGCGTTGCTCGCCGCGGTCTGCGGGTCGTGGCCGAAACCGGTGGGGCGGACCAGGATGACGGCCGGGGCGGCGGTGCTCATGCGATCGGGCGTTCCGGCATCATCAGGCCCGGCTTCCGATGCCGGTCAGCGCGCACGGAGGATGGGGAACAAGGGCTCCAGGATGCTGAGGGTGGCCTCGGCCATGGCGTTGCCCGTATCGAGCGCGGGGTTGATCTCCACCACGTCGAGGGTCACCGTTCGGGGATCGGTGCAAAGGCCGCTGAGCAATGTGCTGGCCTCGTCGAGCTTCAGGCCGCCGGGCACGGGCGTGCCGGTGCCCACGCTGATGGACGGGTCCAGGCTGTCCACGTCGAAGCTCACATGGATGTGCTCACAGGCCGTGAGGTGGGCCAGGGTCTCACGGACCGCGGCGTCGGCACCCCGGCGGCGAATATCCTCCACGGTGATGACCTTGATGCGGTGCTCCTCGATGATGGCGCGCTCCTCGGGCTCATAGTCCCGCAGGGCGATGAAGACCAGGTCGCTCGGGGTGAGCTTGGGGCCGCCCATGCCGATCTTGCGCAGCCGGTCCCATACGTCCATGGTGAAGATGCGCGGCCGGTTGCGGCCCTTCTTCTCGATGTGCATGAGCAGGGCCAGGGGCATGCCGTGCACGTTGCCGCTGGGGGTGGTCCAGGGGCTGTGCAGGTCGGCGTGCGCATCGATCCACACCACCCCGAGGCGCTCGTTGGGGAAGGCCATCTTGGTGCCGCTCACCGAGCCGATGGCGATGGAATGGTCCCCGCCCACCACGATGGGAAAGGTGTTGTTCCGTACATACCGGTACACTTCGTACGCCAGGTCGCTCTCGAAGCGGATCAGCCCATCGATGTGGTGGGCGTTGGGCGAGTTGTCGTCCTCGTAGAGCACATCGTTCTCGTCGCGCAGGATGCTTTCCTCGGCGTGGCCGAAGAGCTCGCTGCCCAGCTTCCAGGCGGCCACGCGCAGTGCGGCCATGCCCATGCTGGCGCCGCGCTTGCCCGCACCGATCTCCGAAGCCGCCTCGATCAATCGCAGTTCCATGCTTTTCAGGGAGTCGGCCAAAGGTAGGGAGGCCCGGGAGAGGCCGCCGGCAACCCTGGCGGGCCGGCCTCCGTAGAAGGGCCACCTGTCATTGCTTCAGGGCGACCGATGGACCTGTTTGGACGAACCACTTCCGCCGTGCTGCTGGCCGTTGCCCTGCTGGGCAACGGCTGCAGCCACGGACTGCTCCAGGACCAGGTGGCCGAGGGCGTGATCGAGTACGCGCTCTCGTTCCCCGACTACGACCCCAACGGGCTGATGGCGGGCATGCTGCCCGAGAAGACGACGGTGACCTTCACCCAGGACCGCCAGCTGGCCGAACTCAGCGCCGGCATGGGCGTGTTCCGCACGGCGATCGTCACCGACAACGAGCGCAAACAGCTGGACTACCACCTGAGCCTGCTGAGCAAGAAACTGGTGAGCCGGCTGCAGCCGCGCGACATGCCCACCTTCAACAAGGAGAAGCCCGCCCTCACCATTCTCTACACCAACGAGGTGGACACCATCGCGGGTTACCCCTGCAAGAAGGCCGTGGCCGTCTTCGGAGCCATTGACAAGCCGGAGATCGAGCTGTACTACACGGACCGGATCCGCATCGACGACCCCAACTGGTACGGTCCGTTCCAGGAAGTGCCCGGGGTGCTGATGCGTTATGAACTGGTACAGTACGGCATGCGCATGCGGTTGGATGCCGTAGCCGTGACGCCCGGCCCGGTGGACCCGGTGCGCTTCGCCCTGAAGGAAGGTTACCAGGAGGTGCCTCCCGACGTGCTGGACCACGAGCTGCAGGAGGTGCTCGGCACCTTCAGCCTCTGAGGCCCAAGGGCTTTCGTTTTCCCTTCGCCACTGTTGATAATAGGCGGGCCTCCCGGCCCGTTGCCCTGCAGGCCCCCGGTACTTTTGAACGTCCCGCGCGCCAGCCTGCGCGGGCGCAGCATGCCCGTGGCCAGCGACCGCAAGAACAGGGTGAAGCCCACCGACGAAGCAACGGAGGAGGAGGCCCCCAAGCGGGTTTCCCGACGCAACCAGGCGCGCGAAGCCGGCACCGGCTGGTGGGCGCGCACCAGGAGGTTCGTCACCGACCGCCGCACACACAAGGTCGCCGGGCTCTTCCTGGTGCTGCTCAGCGGCTACATGCTGGTGGCCTTCCTGAGCTACCTGTTCACCTGGCGGGCCGACCAGGACCTCACGAGCCGTTCTTGGGGCGCGTTGTTGAGCCGTGAGGTGGAGGCCGACAACTGGCTGGGCAAGCTGGGCGCGCTGCTGAGCCACCAGTTCATCCGCAGCTGGTTCGGGGTCGCCGCCTTCGCCTTCGTGCTGTGGAGCTTCCTGGGCGGCGTGCGCATCTTGATCGGCAGCTGGTTGCTGCCTCTGCGGCGCACCCTCACCTGGAGCCTGCTGGCCCTGCTGTGGCTTCCGGCCGCCCTGGCCTTCGTGTTCCGCAGCGGAGAGCTCGCCTTCCTGGGTGGTGCGCTGGGCTACACGGTGAACAGCCACCTCACGGGCCTGCTGGGCAACTTCGGTGCGGGGGCCCTGCTGCTGTTCAGCCTTGGCGCGGTGCTTACTGCCGTGTTCGACCCCAGCTTCTCCTGGCTCTCCGCCTTGCTGGAACGACGCACGGCAGCTCCCCCGGAGGAAGAGCCCGTGCCGGAACCCGTGGCCGCCAAAACCAATCGCCTGCGCAAGGAGTTGGACGGGGGAATCGCGGCAGAGCCCCCGGTCGAGGCGCCCGTCCCGGAAGAGCTCGATGTCAAGGCCCGCGTGGTCGTGGAACCGGAGCCTGCGGCCGTGAACGGCCCCATCGGCCTGGAGGTGGAGGGGTTGGTACCGGACATCGCCCCCGCACCGATGGTGGAACCCGTGGCCGAGGAGGTGCCCGCCACCGACCCGATCCTGCCGGCGGTACCCATCGCCGTGGATGCCATGAACGTGGAGGGCATGAGCGTGGAGGCCGGTGCAGCGGACAAGGTGCTCACCGAGGACCAGATCGAGGCCAAGCTGCAGGAGTTCGGGGAGTACGACCCCACGTTGGACCTGAGCAGCTACGAACTGCCCCCGCTGGACCTGCTGGTGGACCACGGCACCGGTGAGGTGACCGTCACCAAGGAGGAACTGGAGGCCAACAAGGACCGCATCGTGGCCACCCTGGGCCACTACAACATCGGCATCGACAAGATCAAGGCCACCATCGGCCCCACGGTCACCCTGTATGAGATCATTCCCCAGGCCGGGGTGCGCATCAGCAAGATCAAGAACCTGGAGGACGACATCGCCTTGAGCCTGGCGGCACTGGGCATTCGCATTATCGCGCCGATCCCGGGCAAGGGCACCATCGGCATCGAGGTGCCCAACAGCAGGCCGCAGGTGGTGGGCATGCGCGCGGTGGTGGCCAGCGAGAAGTTCCAGAACACCGCCATGGACCTGCCGGTGGTGCTGGGCAAGACCATCAGCAACGAGACCTTCGTGACCGACCTCACCCGCATGCCGCACCTGCTGATGGCCGGCGCCACGGGCCAGGGGAAATCGGTGGGCCTCAATGCCATCCTGGTGAGCCTGCTGTACAAGAAGCACCCCAGCCAGATCAAGTTCGTGCTGGTGGACCCCAAGAAGGTGGAGCTCACCCTCTTCAACAAGATCGAGCGGCACTTCCTGGCCAAGCTGCCGGGCGAAGGCGAGGCCATCATCACCGACACCAAGAAGGTGGTGGCCACGCTCAACAGCCTGTGCATCGAGATGGACGAGCGGTACGAGCTGCTGAAGGATGCGCAGGTGCGCAACATCAAGGAGTACAACAGCAAGTTCATCCGCCGCCGCCTGAACCCCGAGAACGGCCACCGCTACCTGCCCTACATCGTGCTGGTGGTGGATGAGTTCGCCGATCTGATCATGACGGCGGGCCGCGAGGTGGAGACCCCCATCGCACGGCTGGCGCAGCTGGCACGGGCCATCGGCATCCACCTGATCATCGCCACGCAGCGCCCCAGCGTGAACATCATCACCGGCACCATCAAGGCCAACTTCCCGGCGCGCATCGCCTTCCGCGTCACCAGCAAGGTGGACAGCCGCACCATCCTGGACAGCGGCGGCGCCGAGCAGCTGATCGGCCGTGGCGACATGCTGCTGAGCACCGGCAACGACCTGATCCGCATCCAGTGCGCCTTCGTGGACACGCCGGAGGTGGACAAGATCTGCGACTTCATCGGCGCGCAACGCGGCTACCCCGATGCGCTCATCCTACCGGAGGTGCCCACGGAGGACGGCGGCGAACTGGACGTGGACGATGGCGAGCGCGACAGCATGTTCGAGGAGGCCGCCCGCCTGGTGGTGCAGACCCAGCAGGGCAGCACCAGCCTGATCCAGCGCAAGCTGAAGCTGGGCTACAACCGCGCCGGCCGCATCGTGGACCAGCTGGAGGCCGCCGGCGTGCTGGGGCCCTTCGAGGGCAGCAAGGCCCGCCGCGTGATGATCCCCAACGAGGCCGCTCTTGCCGCGCACCTGAACCAAGGGGTCGCCGCAGGACCGGGGGTGGGCGGGTTCTGAACCCCTACTCCACCAGCCGCCACACCATACCGGCCAGCACCGCCGCCATGATCACTGAATAGATGGTCTTGTTATGCCGTGCCAGCCACTCGGGCAGGTAGATGTCGAAGTTGGCACGCTGGGAATCGGAGTAGCGGCGGGCCACCACAGTGAGCGGGCAGCTCAGCCGGAAGAGCAGCAGCGTGACGACCTCGAGCCCCACCAGGGCCAAGCCCCACCAGAACCAGCGGCCGATGCGGTCGGCGAGGACGGCGTAGAGCAGGTAGAAGATCACGGCGCTGAGGGCCACCCAGATGACGGTGTGCACCAGCTTGATGATCACCAGCTTGCCGGAGGCGGACATGGCGTGAAGGTGCGATCCTGGATCGACCGGAAGCCATGAGCGGGGTCAGGTCATGGGTCGGCTGAAGGTGTGAAAAGTCGTCGTTCCTGCTTCGATCGTGCTCCGCCCCCCGTGCATCGCCCCCCGTTCACGCTCGGGTGCGACCCACCCCGCGGAGTTGGCGTTTGGCTTGGCCTGTGCGGAGCTTGGCATGCGGGGGCCGAGTGCCTGCCACGGATCCCGGGTGTAGGTGCAAGACCCTTCGCGGCCTCCGGCCGCAACACGGCATCCCGCGCCGTTGCCGCTCGCGTCAGCGGGTGTGACGGGCCGTGTGTCTTGAGCGGGCTTGAAGCATCGGCGGGCCGGAGGCCCTTGGCCCGACCTCACTCGGCACACACAACGCAGCCCTCCCGCAGGCGGAGCCGAGCGAGAACATCTCGTTCTTGACGTTCGGCTTTGATCTTCGAACAATGCGGGGTTGGCGCTTGGCTTGGCCTGTGCGGGGCCGGGCATGCGGGGGTCGAGTGCCTGCCACGGATCCCGGGTGTATGTGCAAGATCCTTCGCGGCCTCCGGCCGCAACACGACATCCCGCGCCGTTGCCGCTCGCGTCAGCGGGTGTGACGGGCCGTGTGTCTTGAGCGGCCTTGAATCATCGGCGGGCCGGAGGCCCTCGGCCCGACCTCACTCGGCACACACAACGCAGCCCTCCCGCAGGCGGAGCCGAGCGAGAACATCTCGTTCTTGACGTTCGGCCTTGATCACCGAACAATGCGGTGTTGACGCTTGGCTTGGCCTGTGCGGGGCTGGGCATGCGGGGGCCGAGTGCCTGCCACGGATCCCGGGTGAATGCGCAAGACCCTTCGCGGCCTCCGGCCGCAACACGGCATCCCGCGCCGTTGCCGCTCGCGTCAGCGGGTGTGACGGGCCGTGTGTCGTGAGCGGCCTTGAAGCATCGGGCCGGAGGCCCTTGGCCCGACCTCACTCGGCACGCACAACGCAGCCCTCCCACGGGCGGAGCCGAGCGAGAACATCTCGTTCTTGACGTTCGGCTTTGATCACCGAACAATGCGGTGTTGGCGCTTGGCTTGGCCTGTGCGGGGCTGGGCATGCGGGGGCCGAGTGCCTGCCACGGATCCCGGGTGTATGTGCAAGATCCTTCGCGGCCTCCGGCCGCAACACTACATCCCGCACCGTTGCCGCTCGCGTCAGCGGGTGTGACGGGCCCTGTGTCGTGAGCGGCCTTGAAGCATCGCCGGCCGGAGGCTTCGGCCCGACCGCCCGGCCGTGATCGAACAGGGCCATCGACGTCCGTTGGCCAGGTGATGTGCGGATCGAAGAGCACGAAGATGCCGCGCTCCCATGCAGCTATCGCCTTCACCAAAGGCGTTGCTGCTCGGGCCCGCTGATCCGGGTCACCAAGAAGGAAGGCCCCCGCATCGGACGGGAGCCTTCCTCCGGAGGAGCGGAACGCTCAGAACACGATGGCCTTGTTGCGGCGGGCGGGGGCCATGCGGCGGTCGTGCTCCACGGCCAGGCAGCCGCCCTGAGCATCGAAGGTGAGCCGCCCCACGGGGCCGGCATAAGCCAGGCCGCCCATGCGCTTCTCCAGTTCGAGCACCACACCCATGCGCAACTGCCGATGGCCCTTGCCCCCGGGCCCGAGGTGGGCATGGTGGGTGTCCACCACCACCTCCTTGCTCAGGTGGCCGGGATGCTCGAAACGCATCAGCACCTCGGCATCGGCGGGGAGCAGCACGTCGAACCGACCGGTGCGCGACACGGTGGCGGTGTGTACAGAACCGCCCACCCGCACCTCCACCGTGGCCTGGTCGAAGCTGAGGGCCTCCACGTGGAGCCAGCCGATCAGCTCTACTGTTCCGCTCGCGAGCGGGGCCGGGGGTGGATCGGCCTGGGTGGCCGCATAGGGAACAAGGCAGGCCGCAAGCGCGGCGAGGAGGTGAGCAGTACGGGGCATGGTGGCATGTCTTGTTGGCGGCGATACGGGGCGGACCCTTGCAGGTGACAGGGTTTCGACCAAGGACCGAGGCACGGCCATGAACGCCGGTTCCTCCGGGGTCGGATCCGCGGCCGCGTTCCTTGGCGGTCGAAGGTCGCCTGCGTGCTGCGCGGCTTTCGGCAACCTGGATGGTGCTTTCACTTGTTTCTCTGTGCTCGCTGTGGCTCCGTGGTTGAACTTCATGAACAGAAGAGGCGATGACCCTGTGGGCCGACCGGAGCTCGATCACCGCTTCAGTACCTTCGACAACCAAATCGACCTACCATGCGAGCCACCTCGACCCTGAAGAAGACCGCCCTCATGCTGTTCCTTGTTCCAAGCACGATCGTGGACGCCCAGAACTGGGTCGTCGGCGATCCGGTGGACATGCTGATCTACAGCCAGACGTTCTATGGCGGTTGCACCCCGAACCCGGACTACCTGTTCACCTTGGCGCCCAGCCCGGTCTCGGGCGTGGCCTACAAGGCGATCGTGACGGCCATCGATCCACCGACGGGCAGCTTGAGCATCCTGCCGGGCCTTACCAACGGTGTGCTAGGCTCCGGCCTGGTGATCGACACGGCCGTGGAGCGCAGCGTTCTCCTGGCACCGGGCACCAACACCGCGGTCATCGAGTTCCGGGCCATGGGCATTCCCACCACCGCGGGTGAAGCCCATCCGTGCGTACCCAGCGCCTTCTGGATGTCGAACCTGATGTTCTGCCCCGAAGGTCTGATCCCGGTGATCGACGACAACTGCAGCGTGCAGATGGCCACCGGTCTGGCCTCTTCCGGGTCCACCGACGCATGGGTCCGGTGGCCTTCCGCGGCGAACGGCCAGCAGTTGTCGATCCAGCTGCCGGGGTCGGGTCAGGCGACCGTGCGGGTGCTCGACGTGAGCGGACGGATCATCGCGCAACAAGTGGTCGCCGGGCACGCCACCATCAACCTCGACGGTGTGCCCGCAGGCAGCTACGTGCTGGCGATGCCCGGTCCCGACGGACGGACCTCCGGCCGACGCTTCGCACTGATCCACTGAACGCAGCGGCCGGGAACCTCCGGCTCCGGAACGCAGCAGGGCCGCGCGTGGCGCGGCCCTGCTGTTTGACCCTCCAGGTTCCCGTTCACTGCCCGCCCTCCTGCTTGGCGGCTTGTTTCAGGCCGTCCTCGATCATACCGAAGAACTGGTCCATCCTGGGCAGGATCACGATGCGGATGCGCCGGTTGGTGCTCCGCCCCTCCGCGGTGTCGTTGCCGACCTTCGGCACGTACTCGCTGCGGCCGGCGGCGGTGATGCGTGCGGGGTTCACCTTGTAGTCGTTCTGCAGCACACGCGTGATGGTGATGGCCCGTGACGCGCTCAGGTCCCAGTTGTCCTTCATGCAGTCGCGGCTGATGGGCACATTGTCCGTATGACCCTCCACGAGCACCTCCTGATCGGGCTTGTCGTTGAGCACGGTGGCCACCTTGCCCAGCACCTCCCGGGCGCGGGCCGAGAGCTCGGCGCTGCCGCTCTTGAAGAGCATCTTGTCGCTGAGCTCGATGAAGACCACGCTCTTCTCCACGTTCACGGTCACATCGGTGTCGTTGAGGTTGCCCAGCGAGCTTTTCAGGCTCACCACCAGGGCGAGCGTCACGCTGTCCTTCTTGGTGAGCGCATCCTGCAGCGTGCGGATGCGCAGGTCCTGTTCGCGGATCTGCTCCAGCGACCTCTCGAGGTTGGCGGCCTCCTGTTTGGTGAGGGTGGCCATCTGATCCACGTTGTTGAGCAGGGCCGCGTTGGTGCTGTTGAGCTGGGCCACCTGGTCCTTGAGGTGCTCGTTCTTGTTCTGCAGTTCGGCCACCCGGGCCTCCAGCACGGCCTTCTCGCTGCGGCAGCCGTCAAGCCCGCGGTTGCACTCGTCCAGTTTGTTCTTCAACGTCTCGTTGGACAAGGTGAGGGCGGTGTACTTCTTCTTGGACACGCAGCCGGCGGAGCCGAGCAGCAGCACGCCCAGGGCGGCTGTCAGGAGGTGGGCAGGTCTCATGGAACGGGATGGTTGCGCCAAAACTAACGGCCCGCCACCGCGCTCAAGGGAGCCGTGCTCCCCGCCCTTCCACAGGCACCTGTTCACGGTGAGGTCACGGGAGGCGCGGCGGGGCCTGGTGCCGTGCCCTTCTTTGCGGCCATGGCCCTGAGCCGTTTCTGGACCTTCATCCTGCTGCTCAGCATCGGCTATGCCCTGCTGATGCTGGCCATGGGGCGGCAGCACAGCCTGGGCCTCCTGGTGAACGGCAAGCAGGGCACGCCGCTGGTGGTGTACGAGCGCGACACCGCCGAGCTGCGCGGCAGCCCGCTGCTGGGCGACCTTCGGAAAGGCGACTCCCCGTCCGTGGAGGCCGACGCCCCTGCGGTGATGCACGGCGACACCGTGTTCACCCTCACCGCCAAGGGCACCGTGCAGGGCACGCTGGGCACCGTACCGGCGGACGGCCTCTTCCCCACCTGCAAGAACACGGTGATGGACCTGTGGCTACCGCTGATCGGCTACCTCACCTTCTTCTGCGGCCTGATGAACCTGCTGGTGGACTCGCGCGCCATGGAGAAGCTGGCCCGCTTCCTTTCGCCGCTCTTCGGCCGCGTATTCCCCGACCTGCCGAAGGACCACCCGGCCTACGGGTACATGACGTTGAACTTCGCCGCCAACTTCCTCGGCCTGGACAACGCCGCCACACCCTTCGGCCTGAAGGCCATGGAGAGCATGCAGGAGAACAACCCCGTGCCGGAGCGGGCCACCAACAGCCAGATCATGTTCCTGTGCCTGCACGCGGCGGGCCTCACGCTGTTGCCCACCTCCATCATCGGCTACCGGGCGGCCATGGGCGCGGCCAATCCGTCGGACATCATGGTGCCCATGATCGTCACCAGCTTCGTGGGCACGCTGGCCGCGCTGGCCTTCGTGGCCGTGCGCCAGCGCATCAACCTGTTCAACGGGCCGGTACTGCTGTTCGTGCTGGGCGTGAGCGGCGTCATCGGCGGCTTGATGGTCTACATCAGCGGGCTGGCGGGCGCGGCCAAGATCCACTTCACCGACAACCTCGGGAACGGCATGCTGCTGGGCATCATCCTGCTGATCGTGGCCTACGCCTTCCTGCACGAGCGCTACTTCAAGGAGAAGGGCACCAACATGTTCGACTCCTTCATCCACGGCAGCAAGGACGGCTGGACCACCGGCCTGCGCGTGCTGCCCTACATGCTGGCCATGCTGGCCGCGCTGAGCATCTTCCGCAACAGCGGCCTGATGGAGATCGTGATGGGCGGCCTCTCCCGCGCGCTGGCCTTCGTGGGCGTTAACCGCGAGGTGATCGACGCCATCCCCGTGGCCCTCATGCGCCCCTTCAGCTCCGGCGGCTCGCGCGGCTTCATGCTCGATGCCATGAAGACCTACGGCGCGGACACCTTCACCGGGCAGCTCGTCTCCATCCTGCAGGGCGCGGCGGAGACCACCTTCTACGTGATCGCCCTCTACTTCGGTGCGGTGAACGTGAAGGACACGCGCTACACGCTGGGCATCATGCTGCTGGTGGACCTGGTGTGCGTGCTCACCGCCATCGGCGTGTGCATGCTGTACTTCTGATCGGCACATCTTTACACCATGGAAAACCATGCGGCCTCGTTCGAGGTGAACCGTGCGCTGTGGAACGCCCGCACCCTTCACCACGTCGGATCCAAGTTCTACGACGTGGAAGGCTTCCTCCGCGGCGCGAACTCGCTGGGCGCGCATGAGCTGGAGCTGCTCGGCGAGGTGCGCGGCAAGACCCTGCTGCACCTGCAATGCCATTTCGGGCAGGACACCCTCTCGCTGGCACGCCTGGGCGCGCAAGCCACGGGGCTCGACCTCTCGGACGTGGCCATTGCCGAGGCGCGCAAGCTGGCCGGCCGCGCCGGGCTGCACGCGGAATTCGTGCTCGCGAACGTGCTCGACCCGCAGCCCACTTTCGAGGACCGCTTCGACATCATCTTCACCAGTTACGGCGTGCTCGGCTGGCTGCCGGACCTCAGCCCCTGGGCGCGGAACATCGCGCGCTGGCTGAAGCCCGGCGGGCGGTTGGTGCTCGTGGAGTTCCACCCGGCGGTGTGGATGTTCAACAACGAATTCACCGAGGTGGCCTACTCCTACTTCAACCGGGAGCGGATCGAAGAGGTGGAACAAGGCACCTACGCCGACACGGCCGCGCCCATCGATCTGCCCGCGCACACGTGGAACCATGCGCTCGCCGACCCCATCACGGCCCTGCTTCATGCGGGACTGCGCATCGACGGCTTCCAGGAGCTGGACGGATCGCCGCACGACTGCTTTGCCAACACGGTGCGCGGCGCCGACGGACTGTACCGCATCCGCGGCATGGAAGGCAAGCTGCCCATGGTGTACAGTGTGGTGGCTTCGCGGGAAGGGTGAGTTGCGACCGGCTTCGGCCGGAAGCGTTTTCTTTGCGCCCCCATCCCATGATCAAGCCCTACGCAGAGGACAAGATCCAACGGCGCCGCTCCGCCATCCACGGCAACGGCGTGTTCGCCATCGCGCCCATCCGCAAGGGCGAGCTCATCGTGCAGTACAAGGGACGGCTGGTGACCCATGCGGAGGCCGACAAGCAGCATGGGGGCGACGTGGCCAGCGGGCACACCTTCCTGTTCACGCTCAACGACCACTGGATCATCGATGCCAACGTACGCGGCAACGTGGCACGGTGGCTCAACCACAGCTGTGCCCCGAACTGCGAGGCGCTGGTGCACGAGGACGAGGGTGGCGACCCGCGGAAGGACAAGGTGATCATCGAGGCGCTGCGTGCCATCAAGCCGGGCGAGGAGCTCACGTACGACTACGGCATCGTGCTGGACGAGCGCCACACCAACGCGTTGAAGCGCATCTGGGCCTGCCGTTGTGGATCGCCCCGGTGCACGGGCACCATGCTCAAACCCAAGCGCTGAGGACAGGCTTCTGGCACGGCGCTTGCCGGGGTGCGGCGTACCTTTGCCGCCCATGAAAGCGTTCCTCCCCCTGCTCGCCGCCGGCCTGCTGGCCGCCACCCTCACCCAAGCCCAGGACGACCCCCGCAGCAAGGCCGTGCTGGACCGTCTGGTGGCCAAGAACAAGGCTTACACCAGCTTCGAGGCCGATTTCACCAGCCGCCTGGTGAACAAGGCCGGCAAGCTTGACGTGAAACAGGCGGGCACCGTGAAGGTCAAAGGCCGGAAATTCAACCTGGCGCTGGACCGGAACACCGTGATCTGCGACGGCACCACGCTGTGGACGTACAACAAGGAGGCCAACGAGGTGTCGTTGAACGCTGCCGCCGAGATGGACCAGGAGCTCGACCCCAGCAAGCTGTTCAACATGTACGAGAAGGGCTTCAAGAGCCAGTTCGTCAGCGAGGCGCCCGATGCCGCAGGCGTGGTGGTGCAGACCCTGAAGCTCTTCCCCCTGGACCCCGGGCAGAAGCCCTACCACACGGTGGTGCTGGCGGTGGACAAGGCCAAGCTGGAGCCGCGCAGCGTGCAGGTGCTGTACAAGGACGGCAACGAGGTCACCTACACCCTGAAGCGATTCGTGCCCAACGTGGAGCTCACCGACGCCCTTTTCGTGTTCGACAAGGCCAAGTATCCGGGCGTGGAAGTGAACGACCTGCGCTGAGGCGCGGTGTCGGCGGGGGACGTATCCCCCAAGGCCGGTCCAAGCATGCCGGGGTGGCGATCCGAAGGACCTCCGTGACCCGGCCGGGTGCGATCGCGCGGCCTGGACGGGGGCCCGGGCAGGCATTCCGGTACGAAGCACGGTCGCGGAAGGTCCCCGCGCAGCGCGAGCGGCATCTCGCGGACAGCCTCTAATATTGCCGACCGGGCGTCCGCAGCTGCGGATCCCGCCCACGCCGGAGATCCATGCCCAAAGCCCGTTCCCACCCGTTCTCCTGGGCCGGGGTCCTCATCGCGCTCGGCATCATCTTCGGCGATCTGGGCACCTCGCCGCTGTATGTCTTCAAGGCCATCATCGGCGAACGGGAGATCACCGCGCAGCTGGTGCTGGGGGGCATCAGCTGCGTGTTCTGGACGCTCACGGTGCAGACCACCGCGAAGTACATCCTGTTGACCCTGCGGGCGGACAACCGCGGTGAAGGTGGCATCTTCTCTTTGTATGCCCTGGTGCGGCGCTTCGGCCACTGGCTCTACGTGCCGGCCATCCTGGGGGCGGCCACGCTGCTTGTGGACGGCATCATCACCCCCTCGATCACCGTCTCCTCGGCCGTGGAGGGGCTGAGCGGCCTGCCGGTGCTCGCCGGCTGGATCGAGCCGGGCAACGACCTCACGGTGTGGACCGTGATCGCGATCCTCTCGGGGGTCTTCTTCGTGCAGCGTTTCGGCACCAAGGCGGTGGGCTTCGCCTTCGGCCCCATGATGCTGCTGTGGTTCACCATGCTGCTGGTGCTGGGGCTGGGCCACATCGTCCACCACCCCGACGTGCTGCGGGCCCTCAACCCCTGGTACGCCTACGACCTACTGGCGCACTATCCGCAGGGGTTCTGGCTGCTGGGCGCGGTGTTCCTGTGCACCACGGGCGCCGAAGCGCTGTACAGCGACCTGGGGCATTGCGGCCGGCAGAACATCCAGGTGAGCTGGGCCTTCGTGAAGACCGCGCTCGTGCTGAACTACATGGGGCAGGGCGCGTGGCTTTTGCACCAGGGTTCGACCCATCTGGATGGACGCAATCCCTTCTTCGAGCTGATGCCGCCCTGGTTCCTGCTGGTGGGCATCCTCATCGCCACCTTCGCGGCCATCATCGCCAGCCAGGCCCTGATCAGCGGGGCCTACACCCTGATCAACGAGGCCATGACGCTGAACTTCTGGCCGCGCGTAAGGGTGAAGTTCCCCACCCTGATGCGCGGCCAGATCTACATCCCCAGCGTCAACTGGATGCTCTGGCTGGGCTGCGTGGGCGTGATGCTCTACTTCCGTGAGAGCAGCCTGATGGAGGCCGCCTACGGCTTCTTCATCTGCGTGGCCATGCTGATGACCACCACGCTCATGTTCGGCTGGCTGCGCTACGTGCGGCACTGGCCCCTGGTGCTGGTGCTGCCGGTGATCGGCCTGTTCTTCGCCGTGGAGGGCGCCTACTTCGCGGCCAACGTGGTGAAGATCACCCACCGCGCCTGGTTCCTGCTGTTCGCCCTGGGGCTCGTCGCCGTGATGTTCATCTGGTACCGGGCACGCAAGATCGTGAACCGCTACCTGGATTTCGTGCCGCTGGAGCGCTACGCCCAGGCCCTGCGTGACCTCAGCATCGACCCCGAGGTCCCCAAGTTCGCCACCCACCTGGTGTACCTCACCAAGGCCGACCACCCCGGCGACGTCGAGCAACAGATCATCAACAGCATCCTGGCGCGCAAGGTGAAACGTGCCGAGATCTACTGGTTCGTCCACGTGAACTACACCGATGAGCCCTACACCCTCGAGTACCGGGTGCGCGAGCTGATCGACGACAAGGTGATCCGCGTGGACTTCGACCTGGGCTTCCGCATCCAGCCGCGGGTCAACCAGCTGTTCCGCCGCGTGCTCGAGGAGCTGGATGCCGACCAGGAGCTGAAGTTCAGCAGCAAGTACGAGTCCATCCGGCGGGGCGACTTCCATACCGACATCTGCTACGTGCTGACGGAGCGCTTCCTCTCGGTGGAGAACGAGTTCTCGTTGCGCGACGACGCGGTGCTGGACCTGTACTATGCGCTGAAGCGGCTCGCCCTCTCGGACCGCGAGGCCCTGGGGCTGGACCCGAACGTGACCATCGTGGAGAAGGTGCCCCTGGTGATCCAGGCACCGCGCGAACTTCCGCTGGTGCGCCGTGGCCGGCCGGGCGCCTGAGCGGACCAACGGTCCGCACCATGCCGGCCCGTCCCCGCCCCGATCGCGGCGCCATTACGCACCTTTGTCGCATGGATGCGGACAAACCTACCATCATCGGCGCCCGGCTGGACGGCGCTCCCTATACCACGCGCATGACCATGCGCGGCCACACCGTGGTGGCCGACGAACCCCTGGACGAAGGGGGCCGCGACGAAGGCCCCAAGCCCCACGAAATGCTTTGCGGCGCCCTGGCAGGCTGCACCCTGATCACCATGCGCATGTACGCCGACCGCAAGGGTTGGCCCGTGCAGGCCCTGAGCGTTGACGTGCGCATGGAGCGGAGCACCACGCTGGGCGAGGTGGAGACACGCATGCACCTGGACATCGGCATCGAAGGTGAATTGGACCCCGCCCAGCGCGAACGCCTGATGCAGATCGCCACGCGCTGCCCGGTGCACCGCACCCTGCTGAGCCCCGTGCACATCAGCATCGCGCCCAAACCATGAGCACTGCGCTCGGTCACGCCCCTGTGGCGTTCGCCCCCGGGCCGCCGGCCATCCTGCGAGGCTGAAGGCATGGACATCCGGCACTACCTGGAGCGCATCGGCTCCCGCGGCACCGACCAGCCCGACCTGGAGGGACTGGTACGCCTGCACCGGTCCCACCTGATGGCCGTCCCCTTCGAGAACCTGCACATCCGGGCCCGCATCCCCATCGAGCTCGACGTGGAACGCCTCTTCGACAAGGTGGTGCGGCAGCGCCGGGGCGGGTTCTGCTACGAACTGAACGGGCTCTTCGCCGAACTGCTGGAACACCTGGGCTACCGCCTGGCGCGGGTGCAGGGGCAGGTGTACGAACAGCGCCGTCAGCGCTACGGCCCTCCCTTCGACCACATGGCCCTGCTGGTGGACGTGGGCGAGGAACGGTACCTGGTGGACGTGGGCTTCGGCGACCTGTTCATGAGCCCCCTGCCCCTGCGTGTGGATGAGCCGCTCGACGACGGGGGCCGGACCTTCCGCATCATCCACGACGGCTCCGGGCAGCTGGTGCTCAAGCGGTCCAACGGCCGCAGCGACGTTCCTGTGTACCGCTTCAGCACGGACGACCACCCCTTCGCGGATTTCGCTCCGATGTGCCGCCACCACCAGACCTCGCCGCACAGCCACTTCACCCAGCGCACGGTGGTGAGCATGGCGCTGCCCGACGGCAGGGTGACGCTCACCCAGCGACGAACCATCATCACGCGCAACGGTTCGCGCGAGGAGCGCAGTCACGACGAGACCGGGTTCCGCGAGGCCCTTTGGGCGCACTTCGGGATGACCGTGCCGGAAGCCTTCCACTGAGAACGGGACGACCACCACCGCCCGCTTGCGCACCCCGCATGGGTGCCGCGCACACACCCCAGGAGCGCGACACCGTCAGCGCGGATGGATCCCGTTCCGCTACGGCATCGCGAACCGCACAGCGCGTTCGGCGTTACTGAGGGTGTGGACGCCCGGCGCGATCGGACCATTCGTAGGCTGGCATGCTCACCGGCCACGACCGATGCGGTACCCTGCAGCAGCACCCGGCCCACAGCATCGCAAATGCGGTAGGTGTGCGCGCCGGAGGACCAGCCCCGGACACGTATTTGGCGATCAGCCATGGGGCCATGTCCCAGCCCATGCGACCGGACTATCCGTCGCCTTCGTTCGTGAAGGGCTTCCATGTTCAACCTCCTTGCGTCAACCCGCCTCATCGGGCACCCACAACTCGCGAACTCAAGATCCAAGCTTCGATCCTCCGGATCCATAGTTCGCAGGGATCGGGACACGGAACGCGCCATGGTGCATTGCGAGATCCTGTGCAGGAACGGAATGATGCTTTGGTCGCCGCTCACACCCCACGCCACGATCGCGAGCCCATCCGCCGATGGACGGCTACTTTTGCGCGCCTCATCCCACCCCATGGAGATCATCCAGGAGTTCTGGTATTTCATCACGCACCTCAACGAGACGCTGCCGGTCTTCATCCACGACCATGGCGCCTGGATCTACGCCCTGTTGTTCGCGATCATCTTCGTGGAGACCGGGCTGGTGGTGATGCCCTTCCTGCCGGGCGATTCACTCCTCTTCGTGGCGGGCACGCTGGCCGCCGCCGGCATGCTGGACCTGGGCCTGCTCATCGCCCTGCTCTTCGTGGCCGCGGTGCTGGGCGACAACATCAACTACGCGGTGGGCCGCTGGTTCGGGGCGCGCGTGGTGGGCTGGAAGCTGTTCGGCCGCGCGCTGGTGCGCCGCAAGGACCTGGACAAGACGCACGCCTACTTCGAGAAGTACGGGGTGAAGACGATCATCATCGCGCGGTTCGTGCCGATCGTACGCACCATCACCCCCTTCGTGGCGGGAGTGGGCGCCATGGACTACCGCCGCAGGTTCCTGCCGTACGACGTGCTGGGCGGGGCGTTGTGGATCGGCCTGCTGACGATGCTGGGCTACCTGTTCGGCAACCTGCCCTTCGTGCAGAAGCATTACGAGACCGTGATATTGGCCATCATCGGGATCAGCGTACTGCCGATGGCGGTGGAACTCGTGCGCGCCAGGCTCAATAAGCAGGCCGCTTGAGCGTTGAGGAACGCGTGGAACGGTATGGTCTGATCGGCCGGTCGCTCGGCCACTCCCGCTCCCCGGAGCTCTTCGCGCCGATCTTCGCGCGGGAGGGCCTGACCCGGGCCGGTTATACGCTGTTCGAGCTGGAGCGCGTGGAGGACCTGCCCGCACTGATCGCCGCACACCCGGACCTGCGCGGGCTCAACGTCACCATCCCCTACAAACAGGCGGTGGTCCCGCTCCTGCACGGGCTGAGCGCCGAGGCGGCGGCCGTGGGGGCGGTGAACAGCATCCGGATCCAGGAGGGGCGATGGCTGGGGCATAACACGGACATCGACGGTTTCCGCGCCCTCGTGGACCCGCACCTGCGGGACCTGTCCGCACAAGGCGGGGCAGTGCGACCGCGCGCCCTGGTGCTGGGCAGCGGCGGGGCCAGCCGGGCCGTGGCCTACGTGCTGCGCGAGCTGGGGGTAAGGTTCCGTGTGGTGAGCCGCAGCCGCGAACGGGGCGACCTGCTCTGGGAGCAGGTGGACCGCACCGTGCTGGGCGTGTGCCGGCTGATCGTCAACACCACACCGCTGGGCATGTGGCCCCGGGTGGATGAAGCCCCCACCCTGCCCTACGAGGCCCTCACGGACCGGCACCATCTGATCGACCTGGTGTACAACCCCGAGGACACCCTCTTCATGCAACGCGGTCGCATGGCGGGCGCCACCGTGGAGAACGGCCTGGTGATGCTGCGTGCCCAGGCCGAGGCGGCCTGGCGGTGGTGGCACGACCCGCCCGCCGGATGATGCCCGTCATGCGGCGGAGAGCCCGCCGCGCGCGTACTTCGTGCATCCGAGCATCCATGAACGCACGCTTCAGCCTCCCCTGCTGGGCCCTCGCCGGCCTGGTGACCGTCCCTGCCGCAGCCCAGGTGATGAACCCCATGGCCATCCCGCCCGCGCTGGCGCAGGACACCTTCGACCTGGTGGTGGACGAGCACATCGTCAACTTCTACCCCGGGGTGAGCACCAACACCTACGGTGCGAGCGCCTCGTACCTGGGCCCCACCTTGGTGCTGCAGCAGGGCGACACGGCCCGCATCCGCGTGCACAACCAGCTGGCCCAGCTCACCAGCATGCACTGGCATGGCATGCGGGTACCCGGCTGGGCGGACGGCGGGCCTCCGCGCGAGGTGCTGCCCGGCGAGACCTGGTTCGTGGAGTTCCCCGTGAACAACCCGGCCGCCACCTTTTGGTACCACCCCCACCCCGACGGGCTCACCGCCGAGCAGGCCCATATGGGCGTGGCCGGTGCCATCGTGGTGCGCGACAGTGCCGAAGCGGCGCTCGAGCTGCCCCGCACCTACGGCGTGGACGACCTGCCGGTGGTGGTCCAGGACCGGCGCTTCGCGCCCAACGGCAACTTCGTCCTCGGCCCCTACGGCGACTCGGTGCTGGTGAACGGCACACCGCATGCGTACGTGGAATGCCCGGCCCAGGTGGTGCGGCTGCGACTGCTCAACGGCAGCAACGCCCGGGTGTACCGCTTCGGCTTCGAGGACGGCCGCACCTTCCACGTGATCGCCGGCGACGGCGGCCTGCTGAGCGCCCCCGTGCCCACCGACCGACTGCCGTTGAGCAACGGGGAGCGCGCCGAGGTGCTGGTGGACCTCACCGGCATGGAGGGCGACAGCCTGCTTTTGATGAGCTTCGGCAGCGAGCTGCCCCTCACGGTGCCCGGCGCCAACAACCCCATCTGGGAGTCCAGCGCGCTCAACGGGATGGACTTCCCCGTGCTGCGCATCCGCGTCACCGCGCCCACGGCCGACCCGGTGACGGCGATCCCCGCCTCGCTGGTGGCCGTCGATCCCCCGGACGAGGCCGACGCCATCCGGACCCGCACCAAGGAACTGGCCGGCATGGGCATGGTGGGCATGGGCATGTTCACCATCAACGGGCTCATGTTCGACCCGGACGTGGTGAACGACACGATGCTGCTGGGCACCACCGAGGTGTGGGAGATCGTGAACAACAGCAACATGGCGCACCCCATGCACCTGCACGGCGGCTCCTTTTTTGTGCTGGACCGCAACGGCGCCCCGCCCGACCCCTGGGAAGAGGGCCCCAAGGACGTGGTGCTGGTGGACGCCGGTGCCACCGTCCGCATCATCATGCGCTTCGACGACCTCACCGACGGGTGGCCCTTCATGTACCACTGCCACAACCTGATGCACGAGGACAACATGATGATGCTGCAATACATCGTGGTGGACCCGAACACGGGCCTGGCGGTGGTGGAGGACCCGCGTGCGTTGCTGTTCCCGGTGCCGACGGCCGGTGCGGTGCACTACATCTGCCCCTTCGCGCCGGAGGCGCTGCGCATCACCGACGCCGCAGGGCGTACCGTGCATGCCGAAGGCCCCCTGCCGGACCGGGGCGCCCTGCACCTGTCCCTGCCCCCGGGCCCCTACACCGCGGTCTTCAGCACGGACCGGCAACGCGCCACGGCACGCTTGCTGGTGCAGTGAACGACCTCGGGACCGTGCCCGTGTGACGCTCAGTTGTTGAGCGCGCCCTGCTCGATCCAGGCCCGGATGGTGGCAAGCTCCTCGCTGCTCAGCGCCGTCCCGTCAGGCGGCATGCCCAGCCCGTACACCTCGGTGTAGTTCACCTTGTTCCAGAGCACGCTGGCATCGGGGTCGCCCGGCACGATGCGCACGGCCGGTGCATGGCCGCTGCTCTCCACGTTCACCAGGTTGCCATAAGCCTCGGTGGCCGAGAGGTCCATGTCGCCCATCGGTGGATGGCAGGTCCAGCAATGCGCGATGAAGATGGGCAGCACCTCGGCGCTGAAGTACGCCGTATCGATGGGCTCGTCCGGCGGTCTTGGTGCGGGGATGTACAGCGGGCCCTCATCCTTGGTGCAGGCGGAGAGCAGGAGCGCGAACGCGAGGACGTAGGAGGAGCGGTCCATGGATCAGTGCTTGGGGGCCTTGGGCTTCACGAGCAGGGTGCGGGCGATGTTGAAGCCCAGGTGGAACTGGCCCTCGTCGTAGCGCGACGTGGGCATGGTGTAGGCCCGTTGTTCGATGATCTCCTGCCCGCTGGAGAGCACGATCTGGAACACGTGCCCCTGGGTGGCCACCTCGTAGGCGAGGGCCAGCGGTTCGAGCCGATGGCCCGGCCGGTGGCCCATGACGATCGGTGCGGCCTCCACCAGGACGGACCCCTTGGTGCTGACCTTGAACCGGCCGGACAGCACGGTGGCCAGGGTGAAGTTGTGCTCCCCCACCGCCACCAGGTTGCGGTGCACGGCCACCGGCGCCACCTGCAGCGAGAGCCACGGGGTGAAGCGCCGTGCCAGGATGAGCTGCGCGCTGTACGATAGCCGGTGCTCGAACCGATAGGCGAACGGGGTGGTGCCGTCGGCGAAGAAGTCGCGATCCCCCGTGGCGGGATGGTCATCGCTCATCAGGGCCGCGTTGGCCAGCACCGTGAGCGAGACCGGCATCTCGTCCTCCACGGTCTGCCGGAGCACACGCAGCTTGGCACCGAGGTCCCACACCTTGCCGTTCTTGGACCGGCCCAGCTCGAGCTGCGCGTTCTGGAACGGCGCATACTGAAAGGAGAAACGGATGTTGGCCGGCAGGTCCAGCCCGGCGAACTGCTTCCACACCTGCTCATCGGTGCCCACCGTGCCGAAACGGTGCTGGATCATGAATCCGAAGGACCGCTTGCGCGGCACCACCTCCACGCTCTGGGCGTTCACCACCTGGGTGCCTGCGAAGGTCCCGGTGACGGGTTCGGGCCGTGCCTCCTCCTGGGCCGACAGACCCCGGGCGCACAGCAATGCGGCAGCGGACAAGACAAGCCGACGGGCGGTACTTTTCATGGGTGTGCGAGGGTGCGGATGTAGTGCGCCAAAGCCCAGCGGTCCTCCCGGCTGAGCACCTGCTCGTAGGAGGCCATCTCCCCGCGACCGTGGGTGATCTTCCAATACAGGGCGCCGTTGGTCTGCTGTTGCACGGGGCCCGATCCCAGGTCGGCCGGCTTCACCTTGAGCACGGTGGCATTGGGCCCGTCACCGCGCCCTTCCACACCGTGACAGGTCCAGCACAGGGACCGGAAGACCTTGGCGCCGCGTACGGCCGCCTTGGGGTCCCCGGCCATCGGGTCCTTCATGCGGTCGGCCTCCGGCGGTGCCGTCCATGGCTCTCCCGCGCGGTCCAGGGACAAGAGCACGACGAATGCGCCCAATAGAAGGATGGTGCGGATCATGGTCGATCGGGATCGGAGGTGGTTCGCAGGGAGGCCAGCGCCTGCTGCACCCTTGTGTCGGTGGGGTTCAACCGGGCGGCGACCACCAGTTGTTCCTCGGCCTGCCGGGTGCGTCCCGAGCGGGCGTGCAGCAAACCCAGGGTGTAGCGCAAGCGGCCGTCGTCGGGCCGGAGCGCGATGAGCCGCTCCAGGTGCGGAAGCGCGAGCCCGGGCCGCCCCTGTTGCAGATGGAGGGCTCCCAGGTTGTTGCGCAACATGTCCTCCGGGCCACCGTGGCGCAACGCCTCTTCGAAATACCGCACGGCTTCTTCGATCCGGCCGAGGCGATGCGCCAGCCCCCCGGCTGCGACGAGCAGGTCCACATCGCCCGGTGCACGGGCCAGTCCCTTGATGCAGACCTGGCGGGCACCCTCGGCATCACCCTCCGCCTGGTGGCCAGCGGCCAGCGCCATCGCCGATCGGGCCAGCATCGTCCTGGACTGCGTGCCCGAGCGGTCCTCCCCCTGCTCCAGGTTCTCGGCCCAAAGGCGCATGGCCTGCTCGCGGTCGCCGGCGGCCGCTTTCAGCTCACCGAGACGGAACCGGGCTTCCGCATGGCCGGGATCGTCCTGGAGGATCCCCTCCAACAGCAGGGATGCGCGGGGCACATCGCCCTGCAGCCGGTGCAGGGAGGCCAGCTCGAAACGGCGGTCCGCCGGGGAGAACAGGCCCGCCTGCAACGCCGTGGTGTAGTGGCCCACCGCACGCCGCACCAGGTCCGGCGCATGATCGCCCGCGGCCGCACGGCCATGGAGCGACCGGCCCACCAGGGTGTGGTACTGCACGAAGGCGCTGTGCGCGAAGAAGGCACCCACCACCGCGATGACGGCAGCGAAGGCCACGCCCGGGCGGCGCAAAGCGCCATCCATCTTCAGGGTGAGACCCCGGAATTGCACGGCCCCCTTGCGCAGGAGCCGCACACCGATCACCAGGGCCCACGCCGTGCAAACGGACAGGGCCACAGCGAGCAGGAACGGCACCGTATCGTAGAGGCCGCGGTACACCGGCATCGCCACCAGGAAGGCCACGGCCAGCAGGACATCCTCGCCCACCGTGTTGCTGAACCGCCCCCCGTAAGCGCCCATGGGGTGCCCCTTGCGGAAGAGCGGCGGCAGGCGGAAGCCGTAGCGCACCGCGTTCTCCGGGCAGGCCGTGACGCAATCCAGGTCCTTCAGGCAACGCGGATTGGTGACCATGCCGTGCACGGCGAGCTCGCGGTGCACCAGGATGTCCGACGAACATGCCTTGGTGCAGAGCCCGCACTGGCTGCAATCCTTGGTGAGCACGATGCGGCCGGGCGCAAGCTGGTCGGCGATCCCGAAGAGCGCGCCATACGGACAGGCCTGGAAGCAGAAGCCGCGGCTTCCCAGCAGGTACACGATGAGGAAGCCGCAGACGAAGAAGGTGAGCACGGCCACTCCCGGCGGCGGCAGGTTGCGCCACAGATCGTCCGTGGTGAAGGAGGACCATCGCGCGCCCCCGGCGGCCACCACCTCCATGGCCCGGGGTGCGTCGCCATGCCAGGCCTGCAGCAGCTGGGGCCAGATGAAGAGGTAGAACATGACGCCGACTGGCACCCAGATGAGCGTGCGGGAGCGGATGGGCTGCCGCTTGATCCGCAGCCGGTCGAGCAGCCATCCGGCGGCATCCTGCAACGCCAGGATGTGGCACCCCCACGAGCAGAAGAACCGACCGAACACGAGGGTGGCCACCATCACCAGGGCCATGAGCAGGAAGCCCGCGGTGACGATCCCCTGATGAACGGTGTAGAGCACTTCGTTGAACTCCAACGGGGCCAGGGTGCGGCCCCGGAGCTTCCAATGCACGAAGTGGGCGACGAACAGCAGGTGGACCCCGACCAGGGTGGCGACGCGCCAGTTGGCGTAGTTGGTCCTGCCGGCCCCGGCCATGAGCGACCGATCAGTGGATGGCGATGCGGCGCGTGAAGACGCGACCCTCCAGGCCCAGCGAGAGCACGTACACACCGGAGGGCAGATGGCCCAGGTCCATGGCCCGCATCACCTGGCCGGCCGCCGCGTCGAACTGTTCGGCATGCACACGCCGCCCGGTCAGGTCCATAAGCTCGGTCCTAACGACCGAGGGACGCAGCAGGTGCAGCGTCAGGTCGAACCGGCCGTCGCTGGGGTTGGGGTACACCTCGAAACCGCGCAAGGACAAGGGCTCGTCGACCCCGGTGCACACCTCCACGGTGACGGGCACGGTGGTCATCGCGCTCAGGCAGCTGCCCCCGCCCACTTCCACCTCCCAGTCGTAGAAATACGGATACTCGGAGGAGCCGCCGGACGAGCCGGTGATGCTCGCCACCGAGCCGATGGCATAGGGATAGCTCGCCCCGCTGGTATTGCGCCACAGGTCGGTGGTGCCGCTCACGTTGATCGAATAATTGTGGCCCGGCAGGATGTCCCAATCGAGGTCCACCCGGGATCCACCCGCGGGCACCATCACCGAGCGCGACGCACGCAGCACGCCGATGCCGTCCACCAGTTCAATGGTCCGCATGGCCGCACTGCCCGCGTAGACCTTCACCGAAGCGAGCCGGAAGGAGGCCAGCGCGTCGAACCGGAGGGAGCGCCCACCGGCATGATACCCTCCGTTCCCGGAGTTGTCCGGCTTGCCCCCGTAGAGCGTCGTTCCCTGGGTGGACAGGCGATCGGCCACCTGGTAAGTGGTGCTGGTGTACAGGGGTGGCGAGGTGTAGGAGGTCCCGCTGCCCAGGGGGTCGCCGAACTGGTCGAACCATTGCGGATCGAGGCCGGTGGCGGTGAGCACGGCCTGCTCCCCTTCGCAGATCACCACGCCGGCCGCGGTGGGGGCCACGGGCTGCGGCAGGGCCGTGACGGTGAAGGGAGCCGAGGTGGCGGTGCCGCAATAACCGGTGACGGTGACCGTGTAGGTGCCGGGGCCCGCCATGATCCGGCTGGTGGTGGCACCCGTGCTCCATTGGTAGGACGTGCCCGGCGATGCATACAGCTCCACCTGGTCGCCCTGGCACACGAAGGCCTGCTGGTCGCAGTGGATCTCGGCCACGGCGGCCGTGGGCGTTTGCTGGGTGAGGGTGTAGGGAATGGCCGTCCAGTTGTTCGTCTCATCGGCCTCCTCCACCACGTCCAGCGGGTCCGACTCCATCACGATCCAGTACGCCCCGTTGCAGGCGCCGCTGGGGATGTCGATCCACATGCCGTCGAGGTATTCACTGTACACGTCCGTGTACCCCGAGGAGATGCCCTGGCGCGTCATGCTGCACCCGTAGGAGCCGCCCAGACCCAGGTTCGGGAAGTTCGGCCCGGTGAGCGTGGTGCCCGCGTTGTACGTGGTGTTGTTGTCCTTGCAATGATGGAGCGCCGCGCCGGCATTGCAGCTGTGGTAGTCCATCAGGCAGAAGCCAAGCTTGTACCCCTGGCCCACGATGGGCCACTGCCGCGGGTCGGTGACCCCGGTCTCCTGCATGCGCAGGCTGAAGATGCCCCATTGGTCGAAGTGCGTGTGCCCGTGGGTGGGGTGATAGGTCATGCCCTGCGGCATCACCCGCTCCGTGGAGGTCATCACCGGCCCGTTCTTGTGGAAGATGCGCTGCGTGGTGAGCTGCTTGGCCGTGCCTCCGTTGGGACAGGCGAACTGCTGTTGCGCCGAGGGGTCGTACACCACGAAGGTGTCCACCCCGCACACGAACCGACGGTAGCCATTGAGGTCCACGCCCCGCACCTCCAACGGGCCGTAACCGATGTTCGGCGTGGAACTGGTGACGTAGATGCGGCCGGGGTCCTCGTTCGGGCCGCTGAGGTAGTTGAGCGCGGCATACCACGAAGTGGTCATGTCGGGCAGCAGGTCGCAATCCGTCCCCTGCCCGGGCGGGCATTGGCACGAGGTGGCATTGCTGGTGGTGCATTGCGCGGCCGCCCCGAGCGGACCGAGGAACAGCGCGGCGAACGGCAGGAGCAGACGTTGGAGCATGGGATGGAACGGTGGTGGACGAATTTGAAAGGATCGCCGCCTCCGTGGATATGACGCGCATCATGTTCGCGAACTGTTCGACCAACATGGACCTCATTATTCCTGAACCAGGATCAACTAATTACATGATGTGTCTCATACCTATTGGACGGGGATCCAGTTCAATTTGTATCCATGAACGACCATCCCCGGCCGGACCGCCCCACCCTGACCGCCCTCCTGCCCGTCATGGTCCTTGCGGTCGGCCTGCACGGCTGCGCCAAGGACGACGACCCCGCACCGGACCCTGGGCCGCCTGCACCTGCGGCGACCGTCACCCTGCGGCTGGAGCACCATGTCGATGGTGTCCCACTGCTGTTCGACACCGTGCTCTATGCCAACGAAGCCGGGCATGCCTACGCGGTGAGCCATCTGGAGTATTACATCAGCGGCATCAAGCTGCTGACGGCCGACACCGGTGATGTGGGACCGGCGATCCCCGGCGCATTCCTGATCAACGCGGAGCAGGGGACCACCTTCGACCTGGGCGCGCTCGCTCCCGGTGGATACACGGGGGTGGAACTCCGGCTGGGACTGACGCCCGACCTGAACATCACGGGGGCACTGCCCAACACCATCGCGAACGTGAACATGGCATGGCCCGACGGGATGGGCGGCGGTTACCATTTCATGAAGTTCGAAGGTCATTTCCTGAACGGTGCGACCCCCACGGGATACGCCATGCACCTGGGCCGCAATGAGAACCTGCCCACCTGCATCGCCACCGCCGACCTCCAGCTGGACGGCAGCGCGCAGACCCTGGTGCTGCGGTTCAACCTGAACGAGGTGTTCCGCACCCCGCATACCTACGACCTGGTGAGCGGGAGCTACTCGATGGGCAGCATGATGCTCATGGGACTGCTGCGCGACAACTGCGCCGACGCCTTCACGGCCACCATGGAGCCATGAGACCCTCCGCCCTCACCATCCCGGCGGCGACCCTGGTGCTTCTTTGCACCGTGGCCTGCCGCCGCGATGTGCCCGAGGAGCCCTCCCCCGGCACGCACACCACCCCCTACTCCCTGGACCTCCCCGCCAACTTCCCGGCACCGATCATCCCGGCGTCCAATCCCCTGACCCAGGAAGGCATCGCCCTCGGCCGCCGGCTGTACTACGACACGCTCCTCTCGCAGAACGGGCCCTTCCAGGGCTTCGCCTGCGCCAGCTGTCACCACCAGCCCGTGTCCTTCACCACACCCACCTCGGGAACGAACGTCCTGGCCCATGTGAACCTCGCCTGGAGCACCAACTTCCTGTGGAACGGCAAGGTGTGCGGCACGCTGGAGGATGTGATGCGGTTCGAAGTGGAGGAATTCTTCCAGGTGGACATCGCCGGACTGAACACACATCCCGATTACCCGCTGCTCTTCCAGCAGGCCTTCGGCGCCGATCACATCACCACCGACCATGTGGTGAAGGCCCTTGCCCAATGGTTCCGGCGCATGGTCTCGAGCAACAGCAGGTTGGACCGCCATTTGCGCGGGGAGATCATCCTCACCCCCGAGGAGATGAACGGCGCCATGACCTTCCTCTCCGAGGTCGGGGACTGCTTCCACTGCCACCCCCTGCCGCTGATGACCGACAACGGGTTCCACAACATCGGCCTTGCCGGAAGCTTCACCGGCTTCGACGTGGGGCGGTATGCGATCACCGGCGCCCCGATGGACATGGGCGCGTTCAAGACCCCCACCCTGCGCAACATCGCCCTTACGGCCCCCTACATGCACGATGGCCGTTTCCAGACCCTGGAAGAGGTGGTGGAGTTCTACAACAGCGGGGTGCAGCACTCGGCCAGCCTGGACCCCCTCATGACCAAGCCCGGCCCCAGCCTCACCCTGGGCCTCACCCCCCAGGAGAAAGCGAACCTGGTAAGTTTCCTGAACACGCTCACGGACGAGACCTTCCTTACGGACCCGGCGTTGGGAAGCCCGTTCTGACCGGCGGGCACGCGCTGCGTGCTTCCACGTGGCGAACGGGACCGTCGATGCGCCGGTCCATTTACTTTCGCCGCCATGGGGAAGGCCGGAAGCACTTCGCATCAGCGACTGGACGAACTGATCCGTCTGCACTGCAGCCTGGAGTGGCGCCGCCGGTTGCGCGACCACAACATCCAGGGCATCTACGCCAAGGGTGAAGCCATCTTCCGGAGCGGCGACCAGGCCGACCGGATGTTCATGGTGGACCACGGCCGGGTGAAGGTGGTGGCCGACGTCGGCAACGGCCAGGGCCGCATCATCCGCCTGGCGGGCGACGGGGAGATGCTGGGCCACCGCGCCCTGGGACGCAAACCCGCCTACACCGCCAGCGCCTTCGCCCTCGTGCCCACCCGCGTGAACGCCATCCCGATGGCGCTCTTCCTGCGGACCCTGCAGGAGAACCCCCGCTTCTGCTACCACTTCCTGCTGGAGTTCGCCGCGGAGATGCGGCAGCTGGACCAGCACCTGCGCGACCTGCGGACCATGGACGTGGCACAGCGCGTGGTGCGCACGCTGCTGGTGTGCCGCGACACCTTCGGCATGGACATCGCCGACAGCCGCCGCCTGGCCTTCACCCTGCCACGCCGCGACATCGCCAGCATGGCGGACACCACCTACGAGTCGGTGGTGCGCAGCCTTTCAAGCCTTCAGCAGGAAGGCCTCATCCAACTGGTGGGCAAGTCCGTGCGGCTGCTGCGGCCCAAGGCCCTGGAGGAACGTCTGCGCTGAGCCCACCGCTCCCGGCGCGGCGGTCCTGCGGCCTTCAGAGCGGCTCGAAGTGGGCCGTGAAGTGCCGCAGGAAACGAGGCTCCTTGGTGATGCGGAAGCCCCTGGTCCGCGACCGCTCGCGCATCACCTCCTCGAAAGTCTCGGCCACGTACTCCATGTGGCTCTGGGTGTACACGCGACGGGGAATGGCGAGCCGCACCAGCTCCATGGCCGACGGCTGCAGCGTACCGTCCGGCCGGTAGGTCCCGAACATCACCGAGCCGATCTCCACGCTGCGGATGCCGGCCAGCCGGTAGAGCTCGCACACCAAGGCCTGGCCGGGGTATTCGTGTGGCGGAATGTGCGGATACAGCGCCTTGGCATCGATGTACACCGCATGGCCGCCGATGGGCCGCATGAGCGGCACGCCCAGCTCGTGCAGCTTGCGGCCCACGAAGGTGGTGCTCTTGATCCGGTAGTCCAGGTAGTCCGGATCGAAGACCTCCTGCAGACCGATGGCGATGGCCTCCATGTCGCGGCCGCTGAGACCTCCATAGGTGGTGAAACCCTCGGTGATGATGAGCAGGTTGATGCAGGCCTCGGCCAGCGTGGCATCACGCAGCGCGAGGAAACCGCCCATGTTGACGAGCGCGTCCTTCTTGGCGCTCATCACCGCACCGTCGGCCAGGGAGAACATGCGCTGGGCGATGCCCCGGTAGGTCACACCCTCCATGCCCTCCTCGCGGTCCTTGATGAACCAGCTGTTCTCGGCGATGCGGCAGCAGTCCAGCAGGAACGGCACGCCGTGGCCCCGGCAGATGCGGCCCACCGCTTCGGCGTTGGCCAGGCTCACAGGCTGCCCGCCGCCGCTGTTGTTGGTGACCGTGAGGATCACCGCACCCACCTTCCCCTTGTTCTCCCGGAGCAATGCCTCCAGCGCGGTCACGTCCATGTTGCCTTTGAAGGGATGCTCGTGCGCGGGATCGCGGCCTTCGGCGATGGGGATGTCGATGGCGATCGCACCGGTGTACTCGATGTTGGCCCGGGTGGTGTCGAAGTGCGTGTTGCTGATGAACACCTTGCCCGGCCCGCCCAGATGGCCGTACAGGATGCGCTCCGCCGCACGCCCCTGGTGCGTGGGCAGCACGTGCTCCATGCCGGTGAGGTCCTGCACCTCGGCCTGCATGCGTTCCCAACTGCGCGAACCGGCGTAGGCCTCGTCGCCCTCCATGATGCCGGCCCACTGATGGGCGCTCATGGCGCTGGTACCGCTGTCGGTCATCAGGTCGATGATCACGTCGCGTGAGCGCAGCAGGAAGGGGTTGTAATGGGCCTCGGCCAAGTATCGCGTGCGCTCGGCCTCGGTGCTCAGGCCGATCGGCTCCACGCTCTTGATGCGGAAGGGCTCGATGATGGTGCGGTGCTTCATGGGCTCTCGGATGTACTTCGACGCAGCGCGCCGGGGCCGCAAAGCTGCCCGTTGGGCTTCGCCCCGTTCCTGACCGAGGTCACCCGCACGGGCGACCACCGGATCGGGATCCTCGTTCACGGACCCTGTTCGGGGGCATCCTGGAGAAATGCCTGCAACCGCAAGCGGCAGGATCCCCGCGCCGTGAGGTTCGGGACAACGGAGCCTGGGCGCGCGAAGCCCCCGCACAGCCGGAAGGTCACCGCAGCAGTCCCTGGTGGTACCGCGCGCAGCATTGATGCGCCTGCCCGTACTTTCGTCCGCCGAACGAGGTCATGTTCTCCAAAGCGTGCGAATACGGCATCCGGGCGGCCATGTGCCTCGCCTCCTTCGGGCGCACCGACCGCAGGATGAGCATCAGGGAGGTGGCCGAGCGCACCGGTTCACCGGAGGCGTTCACCGCCAAAGTGCTGCGCAAGCTCGTGGAAGGCGGCGTGGTCGTTTCCCAGCGCGGACCGCACGGCGGGTTCCTCATCTCCCCCGAACAGGCCCGCAAGATCCGCATCAGCCACATCGTGGACCTGATCGATGGCGACTCGGTGTACAAGGGCTGCGGCCTCGGGCTGGACACCTGCGACGCCCGCAAGCCCTGCCCGCTGCACGACCAGTTCGCCAAGGTGCGCGCCGACCTGCGCAGCATGCTCGAAGGCACCACCCTGCATGATGTGGTGAACGGCGTCCCCCTGGACCGGATCATCCTGAAGCGCTGAGCCGGAGCTTCCGGTGTGGCGTGTATGAGCATTGTAATAAATTATGGATATGCTTATCCATATTATCGATCACGGGTAAGTTCGTGCCGCATTCCGACCCGGATCCCGCGACCACGCCCATGCCGGAACACCCGCTCGGGTCCCCTGTCACGATCATGACGGCCACCACACCGACCAACAGGTTCCAACGCCCTCCGATAGGTGGCCATGCCGATGGTCCGGCCGTGGCGCACATGCCGATCACCATCAACGCCTACGGCAGCGAGCGGGCCGACCGCTTCCTGGTGACGGGCTCCGAAACGCCCAAAGGCATCCCCTCCTGGGTGTGGGCCCTGATCATCGCCTTCCTGGGTTTCGCCCTGTTCTACATCATTCAATACTGGCAGTTGCCGGAACCGGCATGAGCAGCCCCGGACGCACCGACATCCACGACCGCCGGCACATCGAACTGCTGGTGGACACGTTCTACGGCCAGGTGCGGGAGGACCCGATGCTGGGCCCCATTTTCAACGGGGTGATCGGCGACCGTTGGCCGGAGCATCTGGAGAAGATGTACCGGTTCTGGAGCACGGTGCTCCTCAATGAGGGTTCGTACACCGGCGCCCCATTGCGTCCCCATCTACCGTTGCCCATCGGAGGTCCGCACTTCGCGCGGTGGCTCCAGCTGTTCCACGGAACCGTGGACCGGCTTTATGAGGGCCCCGTGGCCGAGCTCGCCCGACGCAACGCCACACGCATGGCCACCATGTTCCAGGAGAGGATCACCCTGCACCGTACACGACCACAAAGCTTCATCCAATGAGCACCGCAAAAGCCACCGGACCTCAAGCCCCTGTTGCCGCCCACCGCGGCCACGGCACCACCGCTGCAACGCACGAACACCACGGCACCTTCGCCCCCGGCCACGACGCCACGGAGGCCGACCTGGCGAAAGCGCCGGGCCATTGGGTGCTGGCGCGCATGGGCAAGCGGGTGCTCCGGCCCGGCGGCCTTGAACTCACACGCCGGATGATCGAGGCCCTGGGGATAGGTCCGGAGCACCACGTGGTGGAGTTCGCCCCGGGCCTCGGCGGCACGGCGGCGATGGTCCTGGACCACAAGCCCAAGTCGTACACCGGCATCGATCGCGACGCCACGGTCGTCGAACGGTTGCAGGCCACGCTGGGCGGCCCGGGTCGGCGTTTCCTGACGGGACAAGCCGCCGGCACCGACCTGCCCCCCGCCTCGGCCGACCGCGTGTACGGCGAGGCGATGCTCACCATGCACGCCGACCATCGCAAACAGGAGATCATCCGCGAGGCGCACCGCCTTCTCCGCCCCGGTGGGCTGTACGCCATCCATGAACTGGGGCTGCAGCCCGACACCCTGCCCGCCGCACGGAAGGCCACCGTCCAACGCGACCTGGCCACGGCCATCCGCGTGAACGCCCGCCCGCTCACCGCGCACGAATGGCAGGCACTTCTGGAGGCCGAGGGCTTCACCGTGCTGTGGGTGGGACAGAGCCCCATGCGGCTCCTGGAACCGGGCAGGATGATCGCCGATGAAGGGCTCGCCGGCGCCCTGCGCATCACGTGGAACATCCTGCGCAACCCTGCGGCACGCCAGCGTGTCCAGGACATGCGCCACGTGTTCCAACGGCACCGGGCCAGCATGAACGCCGTGGCCATCGTGGCCGCACGCTCCTGACCCGCACCCGGCAACCGTTGCGGCCCGGGATGACGTCCATCATGTATTTATGGATGTTTTTGTCCGTTTCTTTGCCGCACAGAGACCAAGACCATGTCCACCCCCTTCACTCCCGAGCGCACCGTCGGCTCCATCGTGGCGGATGACTACCGCAGCGCCGCCGTCTTCCAGGCCCACGGCATCGATTTCTGCTGCAAGGGCGGCCGCACCATTGCCGAGGTGTGCGGCGCCAAAGGCCTCGACCCGGCCAAGCTGGAGGCGGAGATCCGCCAGGCCATCGAGCGCGACGGTGGTGCGGGCGACGATGTGAAGCAATGGCCGCTGTCCCGGCTGATCGAGCACATCGAGCGGGTGCATCACCGGTACGTTGATTCGCGTTCGGTGACCCTGCTGCAATTCCTGGAGAAGCTCTGCCGCGTGCACGGTGGCCGCCACCCCGAGCTGTTCCAGATCCACGAGGAGTTCCATGCCTGTGCGGGTGCCATGGCCATGCACATGAAGAAGGAGGAGCTGATCCTGTTCCCCTTCATCAACCAGCTGGAAAAGGCGAAGCTGCACGGTGGGGCGGTGCCCACCCCGGGTTTCGGCACGGTGGCCAACCCCATCGCCATGATGGAGGACGACCACGACGCGGAGGGCGAGCGCTTCCGTCGCATCGCCGAACTGACCAACGGGTACAACACCCCGCCCGACGGCTGCACCACCTACGCCACGGCGTTCGCCATGCTGCGCGAGTTCGAGGAGGACCTGCACCGCCACATCCATCTGGAGAACAACATCCTCTTCCCGCGGGCCAAGGCCCTGGAGGAGGAGTTGCGCCATGCCACCGCTTGAGCGGCATGCGTTGCTGCGGCCGGTGAGCCGGGAGCACCAGGAAGCGTTGTCCTTCTGCTGGCGGGTGCGCCGGGCCCTGGAGCAGGGCACCGACCCCGCCGTGCAGATGCAGGCGGCGGTGGCGTACTACCATCAGCGGCTGCTGCCGCACTTCGCCATCGAGGAGGAAGTGGTGTTCCCGGTGCTGGGGTCGATGGACCCATTGGTGAAGCGCGCCGTCGCCGAGCACCGTCGGCTCACACGGCTTTTCCTTTCCACGGCCGACCCGCTGAGCGACCTGTCGCGGATCGAGGACGAACTGGAGGCCCATGTGCGTTTTGAGGAGCGGGTCCTTTTCCCCGCCATCCAGAAGGCCGCCACCGAGCAGCAGCTGGAGCGCATCGACCGCATGCACGGGCTGCTCTGCGGCTGCTGAGCCCCGCAGCGCCCGCTACTTTTGCCGTCATGGGCGCAACAGGAACGCCGTGGGTGGTGGTGGACGGCCCGGACGAACGGTTGCGGGAGCGCATCAAGGAACTGGGCTGCCTGTACGCCGTGGCCCGCATCGCACAAGGCCATGAGGCCGACCTGGACGCCACGCTTCGGGCTGTCGTAGCCGCCATTCCCCAGGGGTGGCGCAGGCCCGAGGCCCTGTGGGCGGCCCTGGTGGTGGACGACCGGTGCTTCGGTGAAGCGGGCCCCGACGGTCCCCGGATGCAGCAGCCCGTGCATGTGGACGGCGAGCCGCGCGGCACCCTCACCGTGGGCTACCCGCAGGCGCTGGCCCCGGCGCCCGGCGCCGCCTTCCTGCCCGAGGAGGAGCAGCTGCTCGAACGCCTCGCCGCCGAGGTGTCCGTGATCCTGGAACGCCAGTAGCGGCGCGAGCGCCAGCGGCTGTTCGAGGCCCGCATGCTGCAGCAGGACCGGCTGAGCGTGCTCGGGGAGCTCACCGCCGGCATCGCCCACGAACTGAACACACCCCTGGGCAACGTGCTGGGGTATGCCGAACTGCTGATGGCCGAGGAGCGCGACCCGGCCCGCCGGGAGGACCTCCAGCGCATCATCGATTCGGCCCTCACCGGCCGCGAAGTGGTGAAGCGCCTGATGTACTTCAGCTGCGAGATGCCCAGCCAGTTCAGCGAGCAACGTTTGAACGATGCGGTGGAAGGAGTGCTGCGCCTGCTGCGCCGCCAGGTGGAGGAAGCCCGCCTCGACCTGCGCACGGAGCTCGCCACGGCCCTGCCGCCGGTGCGGCTGGACCGCGTACAGTTCGAGCAGGTGCTCACCAACCTGGTGCTGAACGCCGTGGCGGCCACACCGCCGGGAGGGCGGCTGCACATCGCCACGGACATGGAAGGCGACCGCGTGCGGCTGCGCGTGGAGGACTCCGGCCATGGGATCGCCCCCGAACACCTCAAGAAGATCTTCCAACCCTTCTTCACCACCAAGCCTCCGGGGGTCGGCACCGGGCTGGGGCTCTCGGTGGTGCACGGCATCGTCAAAGGCCACGGCGGCGCGATCGCGGTACGGAGCGCCCCGGGCGAAGGCACCTGCTTCACCATCACCCTTCCGCCGGCATGAGCATGCCCCACGCGCCCTCGGTGTTGCTGGTGGACGACGCCCGCGACATGCTGGAGCTCCTGCGCCGCAGCGTGAACGCCATGGGCCTCACCCCCTTCACCGCGGACAATGCCGTGGACGCCATCGGCATCCTGGAGCAGGGCCCGGTGGACGTGGTGATCACCGACCTGAACATGCCCGGGGTGAGCGGCATCCAACTGGTGCGCTACCTGGGCGAGCATCACCCACGGATCCCCGTGCTCGTGATCACCGGCTACCCCAAGCTGGAGGACGCCGTGCAGGTGATGAAACTGGGGGCGGTGGAATACCTCGTGAAGCCCTTCACGCAGGAAGAACTGCGCCAGGCCGTGGAGCGCGTGCTGCGCGCCATCGGCGCCATGCCCTCCGCCGCCCCGCCGCCGGCGACCGTGCGTGACGGCTTCCACGGCCTCCTGGGCCGTTCGCGGGCCATGCAGGAGGTGTACCGCGTCATCGAGCGGACCAGCAACAACAAGGCCACCGTGCTGGTGACCGGCGAGAGCGGGACCGGCAAGGAGATGGTGGCGCGTGCCATCCACTACAACAGCGCCAGTGCCGCCGCCCCGTTCATCGCGGTGAACTGCGGTGCGATCCCCGACCAGCTGCTGGAAAGCGAGCTCTTCGGCCACATGAAGGGGGCCTTCACCGGGGCCACCACCAGCCGGGCCGGTTTTTTCCAGGCCGCCGACGGGGGGACCCTCTTCCTGGACGAGATCGGCAACGCCAGCCCGGCCGTGCAGGCCAAGTTGCTGCGTGCCATCCAGGACAAGGAGATCACCATGCTGGGGGCCACCAGGCCGCAACGTGTGGACGTCCGTTTGATCTCGGCCGCCAACAACGACCTGCCCGCCATGATCCGCCAGGGCGGCTTTCGCGAGGACCTGTACTACCGGCTCAACCTGATCCACATCCACCTGCCGCCCTTGCGCGACCGCACCGAGGACCTGCCCCGGTTGGTGGACCACTTCAACCACCGCTTCAGCAGAGAACTGGGCAAGCCTCCCCTGCGCATCACCCCACCGGTCCTGGAGACCTTCGCCGCCTACCCCTGGCCGGGCAACGTGCGCGAGCTGGAGCACCTGGTGCACCGCCTGGTGATCCTCCTGGACGGCACCGTCGCCACGTCGGACCTGCCCATGCACATGCGCTCGCCAGCACCCCGTGCGGCGGTGCCCGACACCCTGGTAAGCCTGGCCGCGATGGAGCGGCAGCACATCCGTGCCGTTCTCGAGGCCGTCGCGCAGAACAAGACGAAGGCCGCAGCCATCCTGGGGATCGACCGGAAAACCTTGCGTGGAAAACTGAAGGACCCGGGGTGATCCGCCCCGGCCGGGGCCGTTCGCCCCGCTCCCGGCTTCCCGATCCTGCCCCACCGTGCGCGATGTCCCGAACGCCTTGTTTTTGTTATTTCGCTGCCTCTCAGCCGATCGCGCATCGCTCCCCGACGCATGAAGGAACATCGTGACCGATCGGCACAGGCCTTGGCATGGGCCGCGCGCCAACCGCGCCCATGTCCCATCCACCGCCCCCCATCCCGCTCTGCACCAACTGCGTTCATCGTGGCCGATGCATCTTCGAACAGCGGTCGTCGGGGCCCGTGCTCTTCTGCGAGCTGCACGCCATGGCCCCAGCGGCCGGGCGGGCGCCGGTCGGCCCCAGGGCCGTACCGGAGCCTGTGGTCGCGGGGCTTTGCGCCACATGCGATAACCGGGACCAGTGTGCGCTCCGTAAACAGGACCGCATCATCCTGCACTGTGAACACTACCGATAGGAACCTTTGAAGGAACAACCAACCATGCAACCTGAAACAACGGCGAAACCCGCCGAGAAGAGACAAGGCATGTACAAGGTCGTGATGGACCAGTTCGAGCATGCCGCCGACATCATGGGCCTGGACCCCGGCGTCCGGAAGATCCTGGCCAAGACCAACAGCGAGATCGTGGTCCACTTCCCGGTGAAGCTGGACGACGGCACCATCGAGGTCTTCACCGGCTACCGGGTGCAGCACAACAACGCGCTGGGGCCTTACAAAGGCGGGCTGCGCTACCACCAGACCGTGGACCTGGACTCGGCACGGGCGCTGGCCATCTGGATGACCTGGAAGACCGCGCTCGCCGGCCTGCCCTACGGCGGCGGCAAGGGCGGTGTGGAGATCAACCCCAAGCTTTATTCCAAGGGGGAACTGGAGCGCATCACGCGCCGGTTCACCTATGCGCTGGGCGACAACATCGGTCCCGACCTGGACATCCCGGCCCCCGATGTGAACACCAACCCGCAGATCATGGCCTGGATCGCCGACACGTACTCCAGCACCAAGTCGCCGGCCACGCGTTTCGCCAACCTGCACGTGGTGACCGGCAAGCCGCTGGGCGCCGGCGGCCTGGAGGGGCGTGACCGTGCCACCGGCTTCGGCGTGGTCGCCACCCTGAAGGCCTGGGCCAAGCGGAAGGGCAAGTCCCTCAAGGGCATGCGCTTCATCGTGCAGGGCTTCGGCAATGTGGGATACTGGACGGCGCACTTCCTCACCAAGGAGGGGGCCGTGCTGATCGCCGTGCAGGACGCCAGTTCCACCATCCACGACCCCAAGGGCATCGACCCCGAGGACCTGAACCGCCACGTGGAGGCCAACAACCGCAGCATCAAGGACTACCCGAAGGCCCCCACCATGGACCCCGCAGGCTTCTTCGGTCTGGCGTGCGACATCGTGGTGCCGGCCGCCCTGGGCAACCAGATCACCGCGGCCAATGCCGGCGGCATCAAGGCCCAGGTGGTGGCCGAAGGTGCCAACGGACCCACCGACACCGAAGGCGAGGCCATCCTGCGCGCCAACGGCGTGGACATCATCCCGGACATCCTGTGCAACAGCGGCGGCGTGATCGGCAGCTACTATGAGTGGCTGCAGAACAAGCGCAGCGAGATCTGGAAGATCGACGAAGTGCTGGGCATGATCCAGGACAAGGTGATGACGGCCTTCGACCAGGTGGTCAACACCGCCGAGGAGTTCAAGGCGAACTGGCGCGACAGCGCCTACATCGTGGCCCTGCGGCGCCTGGAGAAGACCTACATGGAACGCGGCATCTTCCCGTAGCATGCAGCATCTGGGCGTATTGAAGGAAGGCGAGCGCCGCCGTCTGGTGGCGCTCGCCCCTGCCGGGGTGCAGCGGCTCGTCAAGCACATGAAGGTGAGCGTGCAACGCGGTGCGGGGCGTTCCGCCGGGTACTCGGACGAATCCTACGAACAGGCCGGCGCCACGCTGGTGGAGCATCGGGACGACATCCTGCGGAGCTGCGATGTGCTGCTGAGCCACGACAGCCACTACCGCGGAGAGGACCTCGGTGGTCCGAAGACCTTCATCGGATTCTACAACGTGCTGAGCGACCGCGCCGTGGTGGACGCGTACAAGCGGCCCGGCACCACGCTGTACAGCCTGGACCTGATCCCGCGCACCACGCTGGCCCAGGCCATGGACGTGCTTTCCTCGGTGGCATCCATCAGCGGTTACCAGGCCGTGCTGCTCGCCGCCGAGCGTTCGCTGGCCACCGTGCCGATGATCACCAGTGCGGGCGGCACCCTGCGTCCGGCGCGCTTCCTGATCATGGGCGCCGGGGTGGCCGGCCTGCAGGCCATCGCCACCGCGCGCCGCATCGGCGCCATGGTCGAGGCCTACGACGTGCG
>JABWBQ010000135.1 GCA_013360395.1 Flavobacteriales bacterium | reverse complement strand
GGCCTGCATGGGGTACCGTCCGGCCGTGGTGGCGGTGGCCGACAGCATGCTGGTGCGCCTGGAACCCGCCGTGGAGCAGCTGCGCGCGGTGGTGGTGCGGCCCGGCGAGAACCCCGCCCTGCGCCTGGTGGAGGGCGCCATCGCTGCGCGCGACCGCAACCATGGCCCAGGCCGGCGTGCGCACCGCTACACCTCCTACGGCCGCACGGTGTTCACTCTGGCGGTGGACAGTGCGCTGCTGGCCGACAGCACGCGCATCGCGGCCCTTCCCCCGGACGACCGCCAGGCCGTGCGCTTCGCACAGCGTCAGCATGTGCTGTTGATGGAGAGCGCCACCCGTTGCACGGCACGGCCGCCCGCGCAGCGCACCGAGGAAGTGCTGGCCATGCGGGTGAGCGGCCTGAAGGACCCCGCCTTGCTGGCCATGGCCGCCAGCAGCCGCACCTGGTCGATCTACGATCCGCTGATCGAGCTCAACGAGCGCCGCTTCCCGGGCCCCATCGCCCCGGGGGCCACGGAACGCTACCGTTATGTGCTGGAGGACACCCTGGTGCAGGCCGGGGACACGGTGTTCACCATCCGCTTCTTCCCGCGGAAGGGCGCACGCTTCGACGGCCTGCGTGGCGTGCTGGGCCTGCACGCCGGCGACCATGCGGTGCACCACGTGGAGGCCGAACCCGCCGAACAACGCGAGGGGCTGGGCATGCGCATGCGCCAGGTGCATCGCCGGGTGGGCGACACCTGGTTCCCCGAGCAGGTGGAGAGCACCCTGTTCCTGAACGCCCTGAAAGTGGGCTCCTATGCCCTGGTGGGCCGGGTGCGTATGGACCTCACGGACATCGAGCTCGATCCGGACCTGCCGCCATCGGCCTTCCGCGGGGCCGACCTCGTGGCCGACCGCATGGAGGTGCGCACCGACGCCGCCCTGTGGGACAGCCTGCGCACCGTTCCCCTGGACGCCAAGGACCTGCTGACCTACCGCACCATCGACAGCCTGGGGCGTGCCGAGAAGCTGGACCGCACGGTGCGCGGGCTGGACGCCCTGTTGCGCGGGGCCATCCCGTGGGGGCCGGTGGAGCTGCCGCTGGACCGCCTGATCGCCTACAACGGCCACGAGGGCTTCCGCCTGGGGCTGGGCCTGCGCACCAACGCGCGCATGAGCCGGCGGCTGGTGCTGGACGGATACGCGGCCCATGGCTTCGGCGACCGCGCCACCAAGTACGGCGGCGGGCTCACCCTGCGCCCCTGGCCCGACCGCGACCACGAGCTGCGGCTCGCCGCCCGGCATGACGTGCTGGAGACCGGCGGATGGAGCTTCCCCCGTCCGCCCGCGCTGCTGGGCGAGGAGAGCTACCGCGACCTGTACATCACCCGCATGGATGCCGTGGACCAGCTGGAGGCCGCCGTGGGCGTGCGCGTGCTGGAAGGGCTGAAGCTGTGGCTGGGCACCGAGCGCACCGACCGGAGCGACCGCACCGGCTACCGTTTTGCCACGGCCGTGGGCGACGGGATCACGCTGCACGACCGGCGCTTCGTCACCGGCGCGATGACCGACCTCGCCGAGGTGGCGCTGGAACTCGCGCTCTCGGCCGCGCTGGCCGAAGCTGACGCGCGCCACGGCCCGCCGCTGGATGAAGCGGGCCAGCGCGTCGAGTTCTGGATCGTCGGCATGGGCAAGCTCGGCGCGCGCGAGCTGAACGTCTCCTCCGACATCGACCTGATCTACGTCTACGAGGACGAAGGCGAAGGCCGCCTCACCGCTGCCGGCGACGTGCCGCCGGGCGCGCGCGCGGTGTCGTTCCACGAGTACTTCAGCTTTGTCGCCAAGCGCCTCTATGCGCTGGTGGGCGACGTCACCGACGAGGGCTTCGTCTTCCGCGTCGACCTGGCCCTGCGGCCCAACGGCAACTCCGGCCCGCCGGTCGTCAGCCTGGCGATGCTCGAGGAGTACTTCCAGGTGCAGGGGCGCGAGTGGGAGCGCTTCGCGTGGCTGAAGAGCCGCGTCGTCGCGCCGCGCGCCGCGGTGGCCGGCGGCG
>JABWBQ010000086.1 GCA_013360395.1 Flavobacteriales bacterium | reverse complement strand
CCCTTGCCGCTGCGGGGCGTAGGCTTGTCGGAACGGTCGCTCCTGTACGGGGGGCGGTCCGGGTGGCTCCGGTCGCCGCGCCCGGCGGGGCGCTCGTCGTTGGGCCGCCCGCGGCGGGGGCCTTTAGTCGGTCTCTTCATCGGGTGTCGGGTAGAAGGCGTCCTCCAGGTGCTCGATGCGGGGCGTGGCGCCGGTCATCCACACCGTGATGATGTCGAAGCGCACGGCCACGTCCTCGCCGAGGGCGTCAAGATAGGCTTCCGCCGCGCGATAGAGCTTGCGTTGCTTGGCCGGCCCCACGGCATCGGCGGGTCCGTCGTAGCGGTCGCTCCGTCGCGTCTTGACCTCCACGATCACCACGGTGCCGCCCTGGCGGGCCACGATATCGACCTCCAGGTGGCCGTGGCGCCAGTTGCGGGCCAGGATGCGGTAGCCCTGCTGCTCCAGCCATTGGCACGCCACTTGCTCGCCCTCGGCCCCGGTGCGCAGGTGCTCCGCCATCAGTAACCGTGCATTGTGCGTAACCTGCCCGCCGGCATCCCGTTGAAGGGGTTGAAATTCGGAGATCTTCGCTCCTCGGGAGCCAAACTTGGACCAACGACCGTCATGAAAACCTTCATCCGTCCCTGCACCCTGCTGGCCCTGGTGTTCGCTCCGCTGCTTGCGGCGGCACAGGCCTTCGAGGGCGTGGTCGAGTTCACCAAGACCACCGGGCCCGTGGTCACCTCCTACAAGTACTTCGTCAAGGGCGACCATGTGCGCATCGAGGAGATCAACGCCCGGGGCGAAGTGCAGGGCATCATGCTGGTGGACAACCGCGACAAGACCGTGATGGCCCTGAGCCTGGACCGCAAGCTGTACATGGACGTGCCCAACATGCGCCTTCCCAAGGACGTGGCGACCACCGTGGAGCGCAGCGGGGAGACCAAGGACATGGCCGGCTACAAGTGCGAGAAGTGGGTGGTGAAGGGCGCCAAGGAGGACCGTGTGATCACCTACTGGGTGGCGGCCGACGAGTTCAACTTCTTCGTGCCCATGCTGGAGACCTTGAACCGCAAGGAGGAGACCGCCCTGTTCTTCCTTGATGTGCCCGGCAACAAGGGGCTGTTCCCCATGCTGGCCGTGGAGAACAAGATGGACGGTGCCGAAGTGAGCCGCCTGCAGGTGACCAAGGTGACCAAGGGCGTGCAGAAGCCCGGCCTGTTCGAGATCCCGCCGGGGTTCAACAAGTTCGAGCGGAACTGACCGCATGCGCGGCGATGGCGAGGGTGCGAGGGTCCAGGCCCCGCACCCTCGCCGTGTTCCACCGCGGTGCATCGGCGGGGCAATAGGCCCACCTATCTTGCGTTCCCTTAACCGCGCCGCCGGGTGCGTCCGCATGAAGCGAAGCCTCCTCGCCACGTCCGTGTTCCTGTTCCTCTGCCTCCCGTCCCGGGCACAACTCGGCGGGCAGGCGGTGTTCCGCGTGTTCGACATCCCCTCCTCGGCCCGCATCAGCGCGTTGGGAGGCACGCACATCGCGGTGCTGGACGACGACCTGAACATGGGGATCTTCAACCCTTCGGTGCTCAATCCCAGCATGGGGCGCCAGGTGGCCTTCAGTTACCTGCCGTATTTCGAGGGCATCCAAATGGGCTTCGGGTCCTACGCGCATCACTTCGACAGCATCCGCACCACGTTCAGCGGCACGGTGCAGTTCGTGGACTACGGCACCTTCCAACGCACCGAGGAGGACGGGACGGAGACCGGCACCTTCCGGGGCGGGGAGTATGTGATGCAGCTGGGCGCGGCGCGCGCGCTGGACAGCCTGTTCACCGTGGGGGCCAACGTGAAGTTCATCACCTCGCAGCTGGAGGCGTACAACGCCACGGGCTGGGCGGCCGACGTGGGCGCCACCTTCCACAAGCGAAGCCTGGGGCTCACCGTGTCGGCCCTGCTGCGCAACATCGGCTTCGTCAGCTCGCGTTACACCGCCACCAAGGAGAAACTGCCCTTCGATGTGCAGCTGGGGCTGAGCTACCGCTTCCGCCATGCACCGTTCCGGCTGGGCCTCACCTTCGTGAACCTGCAGCGTTGGGACCTTACGTACGACGACCCGGTGCAGCAGCGGCAGATCGATCCCACCACGGGAGAGCCCATTGTGGAGAAGGTCACCTTCCTGGACAAGGCCGTGCTGCACCTGGTGCCCAATGTGGAGGTGCTGCTGGGGCGTTATTTCCATCTGCGTGCGGGCTACGACTTCCAGCGCAGGCGCGAGCTGAAAGTGGACGGCAAGCCGGGCATCAGCGGGCTGAGCTTCGGTCTGGGGCTCCGGGTCAGCAGGGTGCACCTCAGCTACGGCTTCGCCCAGTACCACCTGGCGGGCATCTCCAACACCATCACCCTGGCGGCGCGGTTCAGCGACTTCAAGAAACGGCCGCCGGGGCAGGAGCGGGAGCGCAAGCGCCGGCGCAAGGAGGAGGGTGATGCGCCGCCGCCCGCACCGGAAGGCTGACCTGCGGCGCGCTACCTTGCGGCCGTGCGGCGCATCAACATCGCCATCGACGGCTTCTCGTCCTGCGGCAAGAGCACCCTGGCACGCCAACTGGCACAGCACCTGGGTTACACCTACATCGACAGCGGCGCCATGTACCGCGCGGTGGCCCTGTACGCCATGGAGCACGGCCTGGTGAAGGACGGCGTGCTGGACCGGGACGGGCTGCTGGAACGGCTGGGCGGCCTCGACATCCGGTTCAAGCACGACCCGCTGACCGACCGCAGCGCCACCATGCTCAACGGGCGCGATGTGGAACATCGGATCCGCAGCATGGATGTGAGCGACCACGTGACGCTGGTGAGCCCCGTGCCCGAGGTGCGTGCCAAGCTGGTGCAGTTGCAGCAGCGCATGGGGCGCGAGAAGGGGGTGGTGATGGACGGCCGGGACATCGGCACGGTGGTCTTCCCGGATGCGGAGGTCAAGCTGTTCATGACGGCCCGTCCGGAGGTGCGCGCCCTGCGGCGGTACCAGGAGCTGCGGGCCAAAGGGGCGCCGGTCACCCTGGCCGAGGTGGAGGACAACATCCGGCGCCGCGACCTCGACGACACCACGCGGAAGGCCGACCCGCTGACCCAGGCGGCGGACGCCATCGGGATCGACAACAGCGACCTCACCGCCCTGGAGCAGTTCAACCTGGCCCTCGGCCACGTGGTGAAGGTGCTCGGCGAACCGGCGGAGGCTTGAGCTTCAGGTCCTCCGGACCGGACCATGGTCCACGGTCCGATCCGTGGACCGCGGATCAAGCGCCGTCGAAGCGCGCAGCACGGTGGTGCTCAGGGTACGAGGGCATTTACGGCCTCCACCGGGTCCCGCGCGCCCTCCACGAATTCCAGCACCTTCAACATCACGCGGTCCAGCAGGGTGTCCGGGCAGCTCGCACCGCTGGTGAGGATGATCGTCACCGGCCGCTTCGCCGGGAGCCAGTTGCGTGTGGTCTCGGTCCGCTGGGCCGGGTAGTTGAAGTGCGCGATCGCATCCGCGCTGCGGACATCCTGCTCCCCGTTGATGAAATAGGTGGGGAAGCGTTGTTCGAGCAGTTCCACCAGGTGGCTGGTGTTGCTGCTGTTGTAGCCGCCCACCACCAGGGCGAGGTCGGCCTCGGCCTTCAGCAGTTCGTTGGTGGCGTCCTGGTTGTCGTTGGTGGCGTAGCACAAGGTGTCGCGCGTGTCGGCGAAGTGCTCCTTCAGCCGGGCCTCGCCGTACTTGCGGGCCATCACCTGCTTCAGGTGGTCGGCGATGGCCTGTGTCTCCGAGGCCAGCATGGTGGTCTGGTTCACCACGCCGATCCGGTCGAGGTCGCGGGCGGGGTCGAAGCCGGGGGTGCAACGCGCGCCGAACGCTTCGGCGAAACGGGCCGGGGGTTCACCGCCCAGGATGATGCGGCCCAGCAACTCCGCCTCGGCCATGTCCTTCACGATCACCGCCGCAGTGCCCTGCGCGGTGTGACTGAAGGTGGCCCGGGTCTCCTCATGGGCCGCCTTGCCGTGGATCACCACGGTGTGCTCCTTGTCGGCGAGCTGCGCACTGCGCTTCCACACCTTCTCCACGAAGGGGCAGGTGGTGTTGTGCTTCAGCGGGTCGATGCCAATGGCCCGCAGCTTCGCCTCGGTCTCCAGGGTGGTGCCGAAGGCGGGGATGATCACGATGTCGTCGGCCGTCAGCTCGTCCCAGTCCATGAGCATCCTGCCGTGCGTGTCCTGGATGAAGCGCATGCCCCGGGCGGCCAGGTCGTCGTTCACCGCCGGGTTGTGGATCATCTGGCTCAGCAGGAAGATGCGCTTGCCGGGGTTCTCCTCCAGGGCCTGGTAGCTGATCTCGATGGCGTTCTCCACGCCGTAGCAGAAGCCGAAGTGCCGGGCGAAGACGAAGCGTACCGGGCCCAGGTCGAGCAGTGTGGGGCTCAGGTCCTGCTTGCGCGGGTCCTGCACCTTGCGGTGGGCCTTGAGGCGCCCGATGAGGCCGCTGCGGTAGTGGGCGGGGATGGTGAAGGTGCGCACGGGCGGTGGGGTGGGGCGGCCGCGGTCGCGGACCAACGCCCGGGAACGGGCCAAAGGTAGCCGGGGTGGCAGCGCTTGTTGCGGGCACAGGGCGGCGTCCGGTCCCAAGGGCTTGAAGATCAGGAAAATTCACTATCTTTGCGGTCCTTTTTCGGACCCGCTGCACGGCGGGCCTTAGCAGGAAGCCCACGCAGGGACACCGTGGGCACAACGAACCCTCCCGGTCGGTGCCCCCTTGGGTCGGGATACAAACGACAGTGGAAAATGGCAGTCGAGAACAACAAGGTCACCTTCGCAGAACCGCCCGCGGATTTTGATTGGGCCGCATTGGAGGACGACAAGAAGGGGCTCCCGGGCAAGGAACGGGAGGCCATGGAGAAGGCCTACGAGGACACCCTGAGCAGCATCTCCGAGAAGGAGGTGCTGATGGGCACCGTGGTGGGCATGAACAAGAAGGAGGTGGTCATCAACATCGGGTACAAGAGCGAGGGCGTGGTGCCCTTGAGCGAGTTCCGGTACAAGCCCGACCTGGCCATCGGCGACCGGGTGGAGGTGTACATCGAGAAGCAGGAGGACAAGACCGGGCAGATGATCGTGAGCCACAAGACGGCGCGCGTGCACAACGCCTGGGGCAAGGTGAACCACGCCATGGGCACCGATGAGGTGATCACCGGCTACGTGAAGTGCCGCACCAAGGGCGGCCTGATCGTGGACGTGTTCGGCATCGAGGCCTTCCTGCCCGGTTCGCAGATCGATGTGAAGCCCATCCGTGACTACGACCAGTACGTGGGCAAGAACATGGAGTTCAAGGTGGTGAAGATCAACCAGGAGTTCAAGAACGTGGTGGTCTCCCACAAGGCGCTGATCGAGGCCGAGCTCGAGGCGCAGAAGAAGCAGATCATCGGCGGCCTGGAGAAGGGTCAGGTGCTGGAGGGCACCGTGAAGAACATCACCAGCTACGGGGTGTTCGTGGACCTGGGCGGCGTGGACGGCCTGATCCACATCACCGACCTGAGCTGGGGCCGCGTGAGCCACCCCGAGGAGGTGGTGAAGCTGGACGAGAAGATCAACGTGGTGATCCTGGACTTCGACGACGAGAAGCGCCGCATCGCCCTTGGTCTCAAACAACTGAGCGCCCACCCGTGGGATGCGCTGAGCGCCGACCTGAACGCCGGCGACAAAGTGAAGGGCAAGGTGATGGTCATCACCGATTACGGAGCCTTCGTGGAAGTGTCCCCCGGCGTGGAGGGCCTGCTGCACGTGAGCGAGATGAGCTGGAGCCAGCACCTGCGCAGCCCCAAGGACTTCCTCACCGAGGGTCAGGAGATCGAGTGCATGATCCTCAACATCGACCGCGAGGAGCGGAAGATGAGCCTGGGCATGAAGCAGCTCACTCCGGATCCCTGGGCGGACATCGAGTTCAAATACCCGGTGAACTCGCGCCACACGGCCAAGGTGCGCAACTTCACCCACTTCGGCATCTTCGCCGAACTGGAGGAGGGCGTGGACGGCCTGGTGCACATCAGCGACCTGAGCTGGACCAAGCGCATCAAGCACCCGAGCGAGTTCTGCAACGTGGGCGACGAGATCGAGGTGCAGGTGCTGGAGGTGGACAAGGACAACCGCCGACTCAGCCTGGGCCACAAGCAGGTGGAACAGAACCCCTGGGAGGTCTTCGCCGGCACCTTCACCGAAGGCAGCGTGCACGAAGGCACCCTGGTGGGCCGCAACGGCAACAACTTCATCGTGGCACTGCCCTACGGCGTGGAAGGCACCGTCAGCACCAAGCACCTGCGCAAGGCCGACGGCACCAAGGCCAACCTGGAGGAGAAGCTGCCCTTCAAGGTGCTCGAGTTCAACGGTGATGCCCGTCGCATCGTGCTGAGCCACACGCGCACCTTCGAGGAAGGTGACGACAGCGAGGAGCTGGGCGGTGGTCGCGGCGGCCGCGCCCGCAAGGCGCCGGCCACCGAAGGGCAGAGCGCCAGCCTGAAGAGCGTCAACGACAAGGTGGAGAAGAGCACCCTGGGCGACCTAAGCGTGCTGAGCGACCTCAAGAGCGCCATGGAGAACAAGGAGCGCTCGGGCCGCACCGCCCCGAAAGCCGACGAGGAGCAGGCCGACTGACCTGCCGGACAGTAGCAAGGAACGAGGCCCCGGCACCGCCGGGGCCTCGCCGTTCCGGCCCGTCGCGCCGCCTGCCGTTATCTTCGGGGCCGCATGCACGCCGCCACCCTTCTGGACAGCACGGCCTTCGGGCTCACCGTGAAGCGGCTGTGCTACCAGCTGGTGGAGGAGCACGGCGACCTTTCGGACACCGTGCTGCTGGGTTTGCAGCCCCGCGGGGTGCACCTCAGCCGCCGCCTGGTGCGCGAGCTGGGCCGCATCCTCGGCGGGGTGCCCATCCGCGCCGGCGAGCTCGACATCACCTTCCACCGCGACGATTTCCGCCACCGGACCGTGCCGCTGGCGCCCAGCACCACCCAGATGGACCTGAGCATCGAGGGCCGCCGCGTGGTGCTCATCGACGACGTGCTCTACACGGGTCGCAGCATCCGCGCCGGCCTCGACGCGCTGCTGAGCTTCGGCCGTCCGGCCTCGGTGCAGCTGCTGGTCCTCATCGACCGGCGCTTCGCCCGTGAACTGCCCATCGCCGCCGACCACGTGGGCCGTTGGGTGGACAGCATCGAGGGCCAGCGCGTCACCGTGGAATGGGCCGAGACCGACGGCCAGGACCGCGTGCTCCTGCACGGCGCCGAGGTCGCGCCGGCGCGCGGCGGCCAACCACCAGCAACAGCCATCCCGTGAGCGACCAGCTGAGCACCGACCACCTGCTGGGCATCCAGGACCTCTCCCCGGAGGACATCGACCTCATCTTCCGCACGGCCGACGGCTTCAAGGAGGTGCTCGCCCGGCCCATCAAGAAGGTGCCTTCCCTGCGCGACATCACCATCGCCAACCTCTTCTTCGAGAACAGCACCCGCACGCGCATCAGCTTCGAGCTTGCCGAAAAGCGCCTCAGCGCCGACATCATCAATTTCTCCAGCGCCTCCAGCAGCGTCAAGAAGGGCGAGACCCTCATCGACACCGTCAACAACATCCTGGCGATGAAGGTGGACATGGTGGTGATGCGCCATCCCGACCCCGGCGCCGCCGTGTTCCTGAGCCGCCATGTGGGGGCCCGCATCGTCAACGCCGGCGACGGCACGCACGAGCACCCCACCCAGGCATTGCTCGATGCGTACAGCATCCGGGCGAAGCTCGGCCGGCTCAAAGGCGTCAGGGTGGCCATCGTCGGCGACATCCTGCACAGCCGCGTGGCCCTCAGCAACATCCACTGCCTGCGCCGGCTCGGGGCCGAGGTGGTCCTTTGCGGCCCGCCCACCCTCATGCCGCGCCACGTGGCCAGCCTGGGCGTGCGCGTGGAGCACGACCTGGACAAGGCGCTGGCCTGGTGCGACGTGGCCAACATGCTGCGGATCCAACTGGAGCGCCAGGGCGGCGACGGGGTGGCCAGCTTCCCGGGGCTGCGCGAGTACGCCATGCTCTACGGGCTCGACCTGCCCCGCTACCGCCGGCTCGGCCGCGACATCGTCATCATGCACCCCGGTCCGATCAACCGCGGCGTGGAGGTCACCAGCGAGGTGGCCGACCACGCCAACAGCATCATCCTGGACCAGGTGGAGAACGGCGTGGCCGTGCGCATGGCCGTGCTCTATCTGCTGGCCGCCCGCATACCGCGGGACAATTGAAGCGCTGATTATATTTGAGCCCAACGCCCTCAGGCGCGGACCATGAATTTCACCATCGAGAACAAGGGCAAGTACACGCTGGTGACCTCCAACGTGGACAAGCTGGACACCACCTGTGCGCCGGAACTGAAGAGCGAGCTGGTGTACCTCAACAAGACCGGTGTGCGCAACATCATCATCGACCTGAAGGCCACGCGGTACTGCGACTCCAGCGGCCTCAGCGCGCTGTTGGTGGCCAACCGGCTGTGCAAGAGCGTCAACGGCCTGCTGGTGGTCTGCGGCCTTCAGGAACCCGTCCAGAAACTGGTCCAGATCTCGCAGCTCGAAAGTGTCCTCTCCATCACCCCCAGCCTCAACGAGGCCGTCGATCTGCTCTTCATGGAGGAGATCGAGAAGGATGTGAAGAAGGACGAATGAACACACACGCATGAAACAAACCCTACTCTCCCTTTCGCTGTTCCTCGCCACCACCGCCGCCTCGGCGCAGTGTGTCCCCAACCCGCTGTACGCCGACAGCGCCTTCGGCGTGTGGCCCGACACCACCGAGAACTTCGTCTCCGGCATGGTCAACGTGTTCTATGCGGACACCCTGAACATGATCGTGCCGCAGGACGCTGGTGAGATCGATCCGCAGTTCGCCGGGTTGATGCTGGACAGCGTGCGGTTGAACAACATCGCCGGTCTGCCCCCGGGCCTGACGGTGGAGTGCAACTCGCAGACCGGTGCCGCCTGCACCTACCTCACCGGCATCCTGGGCTGTGGTGCGATCGTGGGCACGCCCACCAGCGAGGGTGTGTACCCCCTCACCATCAACGTCACCGCCTTCGCCAACCTGCTGGGCAACCCCGTGCCGGTGGATTATCCGTTCTCGGGTTACAGCATCACGATCGTGCCCAACAACGTGGGGATCGCCGAGGAGGCGGTAGCCCTGGGCGGGGTGCGCAACGTGCCCAACCCCTTCATGGACCGCACCACCATCGAGTTCCAGCTGAACCGGCCCGGCGCGGTGACCATCCGGCTGTTCGACCTGCTGGGCGCCGAGGTGCGCAACATGCGCATGAGCGGCAAGGCCGGCCTGAACCGCTATGTGCTGAACGCGCAGGGCCTGCAGGACGGGCTCTACCTGTACAAACTGGAGTCGGGGGGCACGAGCTTCACCGGCCGCATGGTGCTGAGCCGCTGAACCACCCGGACCTTCGCCTGCGGAGCCCCGTCCCCACCGGCGGGGCTCCGGCTTTGGCACCCGCCGCATGCGCTTTGAAGTGATCCCCCTGGGCACCGGTGCCGCCCTGCCCGCGCAGGGCCGGTCGCCGAGCGCGCAGGTGCTGCGCCTGGAGGATGCGCTGTACCTGATCGACTGCGGGGAGGGCACCCAGGAGCGGCTGCGCATGGCCGGCCTCAGCTTCATGCGCATCAGCCGCGTGTTCATCAGCCACCTGCACGGCGACCACTGTTTCGGCATCATGGGGTTGCTGAGCACCATGCACCTGTTGGGGCGCACGCGCGAGCTCCACCTCCACGGCCCGCAGCCCCTCAAGGCCATCATCGACCTGCAACTCCAGGCCTCGGGCACCTGGCTGCGCTTCCCGCTGCATTTCCATGCGGTGGGCGACGATGCCCCGCAGGTGCTGCTGGAGGATGAACGGCTCACGGTGACCTCGCTGCCGCTGCGGCACCGTGTGCCCACCACCGGTTTCCTCTTCCGGCAGAAGCCCGGCCCGCGCCCGTTGCGCCCCGAGCACGTGAATTCCATTCCGCACTACCGGCGGTCCGCGGTGAAGGCCGGGCACGACCTGGTGCGCGACGACGGCACCGTGGTGCCCAACGCCGCGCTCACCACCGACCCGCCCCCGCCAGCGGCCTACGCCTATTGCTCGGACACAGCGCCGCACCCCCACCTGGCCTCCTGGGTGCGCGGGGTGGACCTGCTGTACCACGAGGCCACCTTCACCACGCACCTCGCCGCCCGCGCCCGCGAAACCCTGCACAGCACGGCGGCACAGGCCGCCACCGTGGCACGCGAGGCCGGCGTGGGCGCCCTGCTCCTGGGCCATTTCTCCTCGCGCTACAAAGACTTGACCCCCCTGTTGGACGAAGCCCGGGCGATCTTCCCCGACACCGCCCTCAGCGAGGAAGGACGCTGCTATCCCATCGGCCCGCGCTCCAGTGCACCAGGCACCGGAGGCTGAACCGGATCGTTCGGATATCTTTGGCCCTGTTTAGAATCAATCTAAACAGAAGGACCATGCGCGTGAAGACCCTCCTGGCCGATGAGGCCGACCTGGCCCTGGCCGGCCTGCGGGCCATCCTTTCCGATGTACCGCGCGTGGACCTGCTGGGCGAGGTGCGGGATGCGGAGGCCCTGCTGGAGGTGGTGCGCCGCGACCGTCCGCATGTGGTGCTGATCGACCACACCGCGTCGAGCCTCGGCGCCGACGCCGTGCGCGATGCGCGCAAGGTCTCCAAGCGCACCCGGTTCGTGGCCATCACCAACGATCCATCGCCGGTGGTGCTGGCCCATGCCTTACGCAGCGGGGTGGTGAGCTATGTGCGCAAGGACTGCGACCGTGCGGAGATCGTGAACGCCGTGCTGGACACGGCGGACGGCAGCCGCTTCTTCTGCGGCAAGGTGCTGGCGGCGCTGGAACGTTCCGAACTGAGCCTGGAGAAGCTCTGCGACCGCGAGCTGGGCTGCACGGCCGTGACGCTCACGGCGCGCGAGTGCGAGGTGGTGCGGTTGATCGCCGACGGCCTGTCCTACACCCGCATCGCCGACCGCCTGGGCGTGTCGGCGCACACGGTCACCACGCACCGGCGCAACATCATGCAGAAGGCGGGGGTGAACAGCACGGCGGCCTTGGTGATGTACGCCGTGAAGCACGGCCTCACCAGCCCCAACCGCTACCTCTTCGGTGCCGTGCCGGCCTGAGGGCCGGCCTACCTTGCCGCCCATGGGCGCGCTGCTGATCGGGGATGTGGGCGGAAGCTCCTCCCGTTGGGCCTTGGTGGAGGGGCCGCACACGACGTTGCTGCACGAGGACGGTCCCTGGCCGGGTTGGAACGCGGCCACCGGTGACGGTGGGTCGCTGATGGGGCGGCTGCACGAGGCGGCCCCGCGCCTCGCTGGTGTGGACCGGGTGCTGGTGCACGCGGCGGGCTGCGGGACGGCCGCGCGTGCACAACGGCTTGGGGCGGCACTGGCACCCTTGCTGCCAAAGGCGGACATCGCCGTGGAGGGCGACCTGCTGGGAGCGGCCCGCGCGGTGTGGGGCAACGCGCCCGGCCTGGTGCTCATCGCGGGCA
>JABWBQ010000085.1 GCA_013360395.1 Flavobacteriales bacterium | reverse complement strand
CATGGGCTCCGGCGCCCCGCGACACGCATGGGCGGGCACCGGCGGCCGAAGGTAGGCTCCGGCCCAGGCCCCGGCTCAGGCTTCGGGCCCGGCGGTGGTGAAGGTGGCGTGCTCCACCGCAGGCTCCGGTGCGGGTGCCTCCTGCTCCACCACTGCGGGCGGGGGCTCCGGCGCCTGGGCGAACAACTGCTCCTCGTCGGTGAGCTGCAGCAACAGCGTAAGGGTCATCACAGGCCACATGATCGGCGAACGGGTGTTGGTGGGTCGTCCAAGAGCCCTGGGGTCCGTTGCGCGCACGGCCCGAGCCTCGGCCATGCGGGGGCAAAGATGACAGACGGGGCGACCCTTTGTCAAGACGAATGACCTGTTTTCATCGACGAACACGGTTCGCTTTCGACGAACGTCGGGCGTTCGCTTCGCATCTTCGCACCCATGCTCCGGGCGGTGTTGGTGATGGCGTTGTGGTGCAGTGCGGTGATGGGCGGGGCCCAGACCTGGCACGGGCCGCGCCTGGGCATCGGCATGGCCACGGTGAACGCCGGTCAGTTCCTGGCGTGGACGGGCCTGCCCAAGTTCGGTCCCATCGGCGGCTACAGCTTCGACTTCAAGATGAACGGGCAGGTGAGCCTGATGGTGGAGCCGATGTACGTGGCCAAGGGCAGCGTGGTGCAGGCCGCACAGTACCGGCAGACCACCCGCACCACCCTGCATTACGTGGAGCTGCCCTTCGTGCTCAAGGTGTCGGTGAACAAGAACCCGCAGGGCCTCTTCCTGGGCGGCGGCCTGGTGCCGGGCTACCTGCTCAGCGGGCGCGAACAGGTGACGCAGGACGGGCAGGAGCTGATCGACCGCGGCATCAACACCGAGAACATCCGGCGCACGCAGTTCAGCATCTGCCTGGGGCTGGGCTGGGAGAAAGGTCCCTTCGAGCTCGAGGTGCGCGGCACCAACAGCATCACGCCGTTCGACACGGTGGTGCGGCGCCAGAACCTGGTGATCGGCCTGCATGCCACCTTCCGCTTCCGCCCCAAGCCCAAGGCCGAGGAGCCCGAGGAGGATGAGGGACCACCAGATGAGGACTACTATGAGAAGGGCGGCGGGCGCCCATGAGCCCGGTCGTTCTTTCGGATACCTTGGCGCGATGCCCTTCACCACCGCCTCCTCCCCCGCGCGCGTCCCCTTCGCCGCCAACCCGCTCCTGAAGGCCCTTGCCGCCGGCTTCGTGCTGGTGTGGGCCTGGACCTTCATCGGCACCTCCGACCGCGCCAACTGGATCACCGAGAACGCGCTGACGATCCTCTTCGTGGGCGGCCTGGCCCTCACCCACCGCCGCTTCCGCTTCAGCGACCTGAGCTACATGCTGATGTTCGTGTACATCCTGCTGCACGTGTACGGCGCCATGTACACCTACGCGGAGAACCCGCTGGGCCATTGGCTGCAGGGCCTCTTCGGAAGCGCGCGCAACCACTACGACCGCATCGTGCACTTCAGCTTCGGCTTCCTGTTGGCCTACCCGATGCGCGACTATTTCAAGAACCATTTCCAGTGGCCGGCATGGGTGTGCTGGGTGCTGCCGGTGGAGATCACCATGAGCTTCAGCGCCGCCTACGAGCTGATCGAATGGGCCGTGGCCGATGTGTTCTTCCCGGCGCAGGGCCACGCCTACCTGGGCACGCAGGGCGACATTTGGGACGCCCAGAAGGACATGGCCCTGGCCTTCAGCGGGGCGGTGCTGGCCATGCTGCTGTGGAGCACGGCCAAGCGGATGATGCGGCGGTGAGCGGGGCTCACACCTTCGTCCGCACCTGGTCCCAGCGTTTCACCTGCCACACCACGGTGCCGGTGGCCAGGTGGTTGCCGCTGCGGTCGTGCAGCTCCACGGTGCTGCGGTGTTCCACGGCGGGCAGCTCCTGGAGCGGGCGCACCACCGCGTCGGCGATCGCTTCGGCGCCCGGCGCACAGCGCGCCACCGCGGCCTGCTTCGCCTGGTAGTGGTACTGCATGTGCAGGCTGCGCATGATCAGGCGGTACTGCCGGGGATCGAGCTGCTCCAGCACGCTCAGCCCGCTGCACATCTCGGCGGCCGTGGCCAGGCAGCAGGCGTGGATGCCCTTGATGTGGTTGCGGTTGATCCGCCAGTACGGGATGTACACGCTGATCCCGCCTTCCGGAAGCGGCACCACCTTGAAGCCGTGGGGCCGGTTGAAGGGGATCATCCATGGCAGCAAGGCATTGAGCTTCCAGCGCGTGAACGCGGACGTGCGGGCCTGGGCGAGGAGCGTGGGCAGGTGCATCGGACGGAAGATACGTGGATGTGTTCCCGGGTCAGTGTTCGCTCTCCGTCAGGATCCGTGCGATATCCGGAGGAAAATAGGCCGGTCCCTTCATCACCTTGCCATCGTCTCGGCGGATGGGCTGGCCATCGGCGCCGAGCTTGCTCATGTTACTGCGTTGGATCTCGCGGAACACCTCGTCGATCTTGTGCTCCAGCCCATGCTTGAGCAATGTGCCGCAGAGGATGTAGAGGATGTCGCCGAGGGCATCGGCCACCTCCACCAGATCGCCGCGCAGGGCCGCCTCCAGGTACTCCTCGTTCTCCTCGCGGATCAGCTTGTAGCGCAACAGGGCGTCGCGGTCTCCGATGGCCGCCGTGGGCGCCTCGGCATTCGGAATGCCGAAGGCATCGTGGAAGCTGCGCACATGGCCGATGGCCTCGGCGAGGGTGAGGGGAACGGAAGGGGTGCTCATGTGATCGAAGGTAGAGGCTCCGGCTGGACGGGTTCTTCACGAATGCGGAAACCACCCCGTGCCCCTCCTTGATGGGAGCAGCGAGCGATCGCTGCTCAGGAGGGGGCTTGAGCCGAGTGCTCATGCGCCCCAACGCCAAGGGCCGCCCCGCGGTCGCGAAGCGGCCCTCGGCAAGGATCCAGCACAAGCCTATCGCGCCACCTTCACCGCCTTCTTCACCACGAAGCTGTCGTTGAGGTACAGGGTGACGTGGTAGGTGCCGGGCGCGAGATCCGTGGTGATCCAGTTGTGGGTGTAGGCACCGGCCTCCCGCACGGCCTCCTCCAGCACCTCCAACCGCTTGCCACTGGCATCGCTCACCTCCACCCGCGTGCGGCCCGCCGTGGCCAGTGTGTAACGCAGCTGCGTGTGGTCCGCCACCGGGTTGGGCACGATGAACAGGTCGGTGCGCAGGGCCTCACCTGCACCTGCGCCCGGGATCGAACCTCGCTGTTCGGACCCACTGCGGTCTGCGCAGCAGCTCGCCAGGTCTTGCTGCACGGCCGCCAGCTGATCCTGCAGGGTTGTGATGGTGGCTTGCTGCTCTTGAAACGCCGCCATCAGGTATGGAATGAAACCCGTATAGCTGACCGCCTTCAGGTCCTTACCCGGATGGAGCACGTTACCAGCTTGATCATAAGCTGCAGGCTGATGAACATCACGGACCATCTGCGGCATAAGCGCCTCCAGTTCGGGTGCCATCACACCCAGCTGAGTACCGGTGGGCAGGTTCATCTGCGGGCATGCGCTCGGATCGAACTCGTATGTGTACAGCGGGATCGCGTTCATCAGATCGACGGCCGTCTGCCTATCCGCTGGCTGAATGTTGGTCTTCAAGGAAGGGTCTGAGGTGGAGAAAATGTTCGAGGTCGTACTGAACTGGGTTCCGTTCACGAAGAGTGCCCATGCTGTGCTCCCTCCACTCGCCATGGTATATAACCCGTAATTGTTCGCCGAGTTGCTGTTCGTCCACGCATCGAAATAGCCACCATAGTTATTGGTGACACTACTTCCGTAGTTCCACATCCTTGAGTGCACGCCGAAGTTGTTCGTGGTCGTCCCGGCGACCGAGCACGCGGCGCGGAGCGAGATGTTGTCCGTCACCGTACTGCCGGAGGCCACGTTGGTAAGACCTTCCACCCCGATGTTCAGATCGAACGAACTGGCGTTGGTCAGCTCGCCCCAGAAACGACCACCCGTGTTGACCTCCGCACCGTTGTAGCATCGCGCTTGCACACCATAGTGCTCCAGCCCTGTGCCATCGGTGTAGAAGCCGCCACCGATCTTACTGTCCGCCCCTCCGTCAGCATCGGCACGGATCACCGTCATCCCGGCCCCGCTTGCAGGGTCGAACTCCACGCTCAATTTCGCTGATGGCGCATTGGTCCCGATCCCCACGAACTCCTCCTCATCCGGGCAGTCCGGGTCCGCCGCACCCACCGCCGTCCACACGTGGTTGGGGTTCGGATTGGCGCCCATGGTCCATTCGCAATTGTCGGGCGGCGCGGGCAGGCTGCTGACATCCCGCCAATGCAAACGTCCATCCGCATCGGTCACCACCAGGCGGTCCAGCTGATCGTCCTCGTAATCGGGCACCAGCCTGCGGATGCGGATCGTTTGATCCAGGATGTCCAGCCGCTCGCTGGGCTCTGGATCCGGCGAGATCCCTGGTTGGGCGAAATTGCCGATGCCCACGAAGCCCTGGTTCTGGTTCACCGGGTACATGCGCATGAACTCCAGGCCCTCCTGGCTGCGCGAACCCTGGGTCGCGCCCGTGTTGTCCGTGGTGAAGATGAACCGCAGCCGGTCCGGTCCGAAGGGGCTCTTCTCGGCGTTATCGCTCCAGTGGATCACCAGGTCCGTGCTGTCGTGCCCGTAGTAACGCTGGCCGATGTACGCGTGGTCGTGGTTGCCCGTCAGGGTCATCCCGTTCTTCATCCAACTGCGGTAGCCCCACGGCTGGTTGTAGTGGTTCTGGCCCTCGCTATTGGGATCCAGGTCGGCCAGATGCAGCCGCGAGAACGGCCCATACCCGTTCGTGGCGAAGAACCCGGGCGTGCCGCTCAGGCCCAGGTATCCATCCTGCTGCACATTGATGGTTCCACCGCCCAGCAACGGCAAGGTGCCCGTCCGCGTGTGGTACAGCTGCATCCGCTGGATGCTGTCCGTCCACCATTGGATCGGCTGGTTGCCGTTGTGCCGCACCATCAGCGGCACCGTGGTGGTGTTGTCCCAGCCGACATAATCAGAACCGGGGGTGGTTGGGGTATTCCCGAGCACGCTCGTTTGTGCATGCGCTGCTCCAAGCGTAAGCATACATGCGGCCAGTACGATCGGCCGCTTTCTCATCTTGGTCTTCATGGTCGTTCGATTTTCGAGGTTGACTTTTCCCGAACGACCGGATCAATGCTCCTTGATCAACACGAACTTGAACGAACGATACACTCCTTGGTGCTCCATGCGCAGCACATAACTTCCCCTTGCCCATGCTCCCACATCCAGCCGCCATGAACTGCTTTGGGTCTTCCCTGCCCACACCTTCCTGCCAAATGCGTCGAACACCACGGCATCCATCCTGGCAGGTAATGTGCTCATCAGCACTTCGCTCGTTGCCGGGTTGGGCCAAAGACGCACTCCATCCAAGGCACCGTCCGGAACGCCAAGCGCAAGTGGGCACCCATTCGGTTTGGGCGATACGCACACATTGTCGATCAGCGTCATCGCCTTCGCGTACTGGATGGAATAGCCAAGGTGCATCGTATCCGTCAGCGCATCGCTGAAATGGTTCCCGACCATCACGTAGCTATAGGCGCTGTCCGCCACGAAACTGCCAGTCACCAGCGTCCAGCCCACCGTGTCGGCGATGATCCAAGGATGGTAAACATGCGCGAAGTTGCCTGGCGAAGGCACGGGATCGTTCAACACCCACTGGCGTTGTTGCGTGGTGAAGAGCATCCCAATGTGGCTGGTTGCCACCCACATCTGAGGATGGAGTTCATAGCCACCCCACGCCGCGTTCGCGTAGAAGCTGGCGTAGTACGTCTGGCCCTGAACCAGTGGCTCCGTCAACTCGACCATGAAGTACTCCCTGCCTTCGACATTCTGATGGTAGGTGACCACGCCTGCGTAGCATTCTCCTTCCTGCGGATACTGGAATGCTCCGAGATTGAGCGGCACCCCATTGAATGAGCCGTATGGCAAACAACTCATCATGTGGTCCGGCGTCCACCCAGCAGAAAACCAACCCAAAGGGCCCGTCTCCGGATAGTACACATCGTTCACCACGCGGCAGGTGTCGTACTCCTCAAAGGACGGGTTGGGCACCAGGTTCTGCGCTTCGCAGCGCGGAGGAGCAATGAACAACAAGCAGCCCAACAGCAAGCTGGCGCCTCTGCCGGGCCATCTGTCGTTCATCGCGTGAGGAAGCATCGTTCGTCTCTGGGTCTTGGCCCAGAGCAGGTCTTGTTCGTTGTCGGTGAAGCGCCGGGCACCACGCTGTGGTGGCCTTGTTCCCCGGTGCATCGGTCCGGTCACCGCTGGTCGCAGTACCCCCCAGCGTTGCGGCCCCGCTGGTGTACCCCGCCATACCCCTGACGGGTGGGCCCATTGTCAAGACCGCCGATCTGCGGCCGGTGCTGCCTACATGGCCATGGGGCACCTTACCTTCGCGCTGCTCTGTTTCGTTTACCTATACCAGTGGGTTGAGTGGGACATGAGCGACCAGGGCCCTCGGTGTTCATAGCGCCGGGGGCTTCTTCGTGGGGGCAGGGGAAGTCCCGCCTACCTTCATTGATCCATTTTGTGTCGGCCGCCAGCCGCCAGCCTCCAGCCTCCAGCCGCCAGCCTCCAGCCTCCAGCCTCAGGCCACTAGCTTCCGGCCGCAAGCCGCCAACCACACCCGTGCAGCCCGCCATGCGGTCTGCGACGATGCTGGTTGGCAAGGCTCGATGCATGGCGGAACCAATGTAATTCAAGATCGACGCATAAATGCATGCTGTTGAAAATTTGCGGTTCTGAACTGTGCTAGCTTTACTAGCAGAATGGCCATGACCAGCAAGGTCTACGTTCACCAAGTCCCACAGACCCCTGTGATCGCGGTTCGCTGAATTTCGGAATGATACGCAGGAGAGCGTTCGTGGATCAGGGGGATCGCCACGCATCCCTTCGGGCTGCTCGCGATGACGGCGAGGGAAGGAGATCGCTGCTCACGAGGGGGCTTGACCCGTGAACAACCCTCCTGGCGTGGAACGTTGCGCAGCTTCCCAACTCGTCTTCGCGAGACGGGCTTTGGCGCCGAAGCGATCTCCCTGGAAGTGCGCCGATCATTGGCCCGGGCGATCGCCACGCCGGCCCTCCGGGACCGGATCGCGAGGACGGTCAGGGATGGATTACCCACATCCAATCGGGATGCTCGCGAGGACGTTGGGGAAGGAGACCGCCACGGCGCTCCACACACCACCTTCATCAGCGCATCGCAGAGGCGGGCTGGTGTGGATCATCGCGCTTGGCAGCATCCGCCTTCACGATTCCACTTGACGCGTCCGGAGGCTGTCTGGCCAGGCCCGGGATCCCGGGCCGAACGGTTAACACTCTTTAACTGCCGGTCGTCCCTGATGCCCAAGGGCTCCGGTGAATTTTGCGGCACACCTTTGCGGCCCACGCCATGGACACCCTCAGCACCTCCCCCGCTCCGGTCACGGCCGAGAGCATCCGCCAGTTGAACGACCGCATCCAGCACGCCAGCGCTTTCGTGGACCTGGTGGAGCGCGAAATGGAGAAGGTGATCGTGGGCCAGAAGGACATGGTGCAGAAGCTGCTGGTGGCGCTGCTGGCCGACGGGCACATCCTGCTGGAAGGCGTGCCCGGCCTGGCGAAGACGCTGGCCATCAAATCCCTCGCCCGCACCATCGACGTGGGCTTCAGCCGCATCCAGTTCACCCCGGACCTGCTGCCGGCCGACCTCATCGGCACCCTGATCTACAGCCAGAAGAACGAGGAGTTCAGCGTGAAGAAGGGTCCGATCTTCAGCAACTTCATCCTGGCCGACGAGATCAACCGCGCGCCGGCCAAGGTGCAGAGCGCCCTGCTGGAGGCGATGCAGGAAAGGCAGGTCACCATCGGCCAGCAGACCTTCACACTGCCGGAGCCCTTCCTGGTGCTGGCCACCATGAACCCGATCGAACAGGAAGGCACCTATCCCCTGCCGGAGGCGCAGACCGACCGCTTCATGCTGAAGGTGGTGCTGGACTACCCGCACAAGGAGGAGGAGAAGCTGATCATCCGCCAGAACGTGCGGCCCGGCGCGCAGCCCGAACTGCACAAGGTGGTGCGGCCCGACGAGATCCTCACCGCCCGCCAGCTGGTGCGCGAGGTGTACATGGACGAGAAGATCGAGCAATACATCGTGGACATCGTGCACGCCACGCGCAAGCCCGACCAGCACAAGTTGAGCGACCTGGTGAGCCTGATCGGCTTTGGTGCCAGCCCGCGCGCCAGCATCTACATGGCCCTCGCCGCCAAGGCCCTGGCCTTCACCAAGCGCCGCGGCTATGTGATCCCCGAGGACGTGCGCGCCGTGTGCCCCGATGTGCTGCGCCATCGCGTGGGGCTCACCTACGAGGCCGAGGCCGAGAACATCACCGTCGGCGAGCTCATCGACCGCGTGCTGAACACCGTGGAGGTCCCCTGAGCCGCAGGAGCAGGGGCAGGTGCAGGACGCAAAGCCCCTGCCCCTGCCCCTGCTCCTGCCCCTGAGCCATGAACACCGCCCGACACACCAAGGAGCTCCTGAAGAAGGTGCGGCTGATCGAGCTGAAGACACGCGGCTTGACCGACCACATCTTCAGCGGCGAGTACCACAGCGCCTTCAAGGGGCGGGGAATGGCCTTCAGCGAGGTGCGCGAGTACATGCCGGGCGACGAGGTGCGCACGATCGATTGGAACGTCACCGCGCGCCTGGACCATCCGTTCGTGAAGGTGTTCGAGGAGGAGCGTGAGCTGACGGTGATGCTGGTGGCCGATGTGAGCGGTTCGGCCGACTTCGGCAGCACCGGGCGCACCAAGCGCGAGCTGATCACCGAGGTGTGCGCCACGCTGGCCTTCAGCGCGATCAAGAACAACGACAAGGTGGGCCTCATCCTCTTCAGCGGCACGGTGGAGCGCTACATCCCGCCCAAGAAGGGCCGAAGCCACATCCTGCGGCTGGTGCGCGAGCTGATCGAGTTCACCCCGCAGCAGCGGGGCACCGACATCGCAGGCGCCTTGCGCTTCCTCAACAGCGTGATCAAGAAGCGCAGCATCGCCTTCCTGATCAGCGACCTGATGGGCAGCGGCTACGAGGATGCGCTGAAGATCGCCGACCGTCGCCACGACCTGGTGGTGCTGCGCACGGCCGACCCGCGCGAGGGCGAACTGCCCGACCTTGGCCTGGTGCTGGTGCAGGACCCCGAGACCGGTGAGCGCCACTGGGTCGACACCGGCAGTGCCCGTGTACGCAAGGCCTACCGCACCGAGGCGCTGAAACATGCCGCCCGCACCCGCGATCTGCTGCGCCGCTCCGGCATCGACCACGCCGTGATCGGCACGCGGGAGGGCTACGTGCGCCCCCTGATGGACGTCTTCCGCCAACGCGAACGCGCATGAGAGGCCCGGTCACCCTGCTGCTCCTCGCCGCGCTGCACGCGGCCTCCGCACAGGCCCCCGCGGTGCGCGCCACCCTGGACAGCAGCGTGATCCGCATCGGCGAACAGGTGGTGATCGACCTCGAAGCCTACTACCGCACCGGCCGCGACGGCGCCCCCGCCGTGGCATGGCCCGCCATCGGCGACACCCTGACCCGGCAGGTGGAAGTGGTGTGGGACAGCGGGGTGGACACCGCCCGCGCCGACGAGGCCGACCCCACCCTGCTGGTGCAGCGCCGTCACCTCACCATCACCGCCTGGGACAGCGGGTTCCTGGCCATCCCGCCCTTCCGCTTCCGCATCGGCACCGACACGCTGGAGACCGCGCCCCTGCTGCTGGAAGTGCGCACCGTGGCCGTGGACACCACGCAGGCTTTCCGCGACATCAAGGGCGTGTACGAGGTGCGGCCCTCGCTGCTGGCGTGGTTGGAAGCGCACTGGCCGTGGCTCGTGGGCCTGTGGGCCGCCTGCGGCCTGCTCGGCGGCCTCATCGCATGGATCCAGCGCAGGCGTCGCGGACGCACCGCGCACGCACCGACCGCACCGGCGCTGCCGCTGCACGAGGCCATGCTCGCACGGCTGGATGCCTTGGAGCACCGGCGCCTATGGCAGCAGGGCGAGGTGAAGGCCCACCACAGCGCCCTCACCGACATCCTGCGCGGCTACGTGGAGGCCCGCCTGGGCGTGCCGGCCCTGGAGCGCACCACCGACGAGCTGATGCAGGCGTTGCGCGTCACCGCCCTGCCCGCCGCACAGCGCGAGCAGCTGGCCAACCTGCTGCGCCTGGCCGACCTGGTGAAGTTCGCCAAGCTGAACCCTGCGCCCGCGGAGAACGAGGCCACCATCCCCGGGGCGCGCCGCTTCATCCTGGACAGCACGGCCGTGCTCTCCCCCACCCCCGATGCAGCCCATGCGGAAGCCCGGTGACCTGAACAGCGGCCTGGTGTGGAGCCTGCTGGCCATGGCCGGCGCGGCGGCGGGCATGTACGCGATGCTCCGTCGTTTCGAGCCCGCCAGGCCCGAACTGCGGTGGCTGCTGCTGCTGCTGCCGGTGTTGGCGGCCGTGCACCTGTGGCGCCGCAACGCCCAGCGGGCCAGCCTCACCCTCAGCACCACCCAGGCCTTCCGGACCCTGCCCACCGGATGGGCCGTACCCCTGCGCCACCTGCCCTTCGCGGCCTCGCTCCTGGGCCTGGGCCTGCTGCTCACGGCCCTCACCCGCCCGCAGAGCAGCGATGCGTGGCAGGACGTGGAGACCGAGGGCATCGACATCGTGATGGCCGTGGACATCTCGGCCAGCATGCTGGCCCGCGACCTGAAGCCCGACCGCCTGGAGGCCGCCAAGCGCGTGGCCGCCGATTTCATCGACGCACGCCCCAACGACCGCATCGGCCTGGTGGTGTACGAGGGCGAGGCCTTCACCCAGTGCCCCCTCACCACCGACCACGACGTGCTGAAGGAGCTCTTCAAGCAGGCGCGCTCGGGCCTGATCGACGGCGGCACCGCCGTGGGCATGGGGCTGGCGACGGCCGTGAACCGGCTGCGGGAGAGCCAGGCCCGCAGCCGTGTGGTGATCCTGCTCACCGACGGGGTGAACAACGCCGGCACCGTGCAACCCGAGGACGCCGCCCGCATCGCCGCCGAGCTGGGCGTGCGCGTGTACACCATCGGCGTGGGCACCCACGGCAAGGCCCTCAGCCCGGTGGCCATCTACCCCAACGGCCAGTACAAGTACGACCTGGTGGACGTGGAGATCGACGACAAGATGCTGGAACGCGTGGCCACCCTCACCGGCGGCCGCTATTTCCGCGCCACGGACAACAAGGCCCTGGCCCGCATCTACGGCGAGATCGACAGCTTGGAGAAGACCCGCATCAAGGTGACCGAGCACAGCCGTCGCAACGAGGAGTACTTCCCCTTCGCCCTGGCCGGCGCCTGCCTGATGCTGCTCGCCTTCGTCACGGACCGCCACCTGTTGCGCAGCACACCATGAACCGCCCTCGTCTCTGGCCCGCCCTGCTGACGGTGCTCCTGCTGGAGTTGCTGGTGGCCGGCGTGCTGGCCCTGCTGTGGTTCACGCTGCTGCGGGGGGAGCCGTCGTTCCGCTTCGGCCGGCCGCAGATGCTCTGGGGCCTCGCCGCCGGCCCGGTGCTGGCGGTGCTGTTCGCCGCGGACCTCTGGC
>JABWBQ010000084.1 GCA_013360395.1 Flavobacteriales bacterium | reverse complement strand
CCCGCCGCCGACCCGCCCGCCCGGCCCGCGCCACGCACGGTGGTGCGAACCGCGCCCCCGGACAGCGTGCCATCGATGCCACCATCGCGCGAACCCGGGGTCCACGAAGAGCAGTTCAAGGAAGGCAACGCGCTCGTACTGCAGCGCACGGTGACCACCGCCACGGAAGTGCACGTGTACCGCAAGGTGACGCATCCCTGGGGGGGCGTCTTCCACTTCCTGGACGGGCTGCCGGTGGATGAGCGGGCGTGGACCGAGCGGTTCGGCGACCGCTGAACGTCAGGAGCGCCGTTGCACCAGGCGCACGGGCATGTCCAGCAGGCCCCGGAAATCCTCGCCCGCCTCACGCATGTCCAGGTCGTCGGCGCGATAGGCCCACTCCAAGGTGGCCGAGGTGAGCCCGCCGGTGTGTCCGTCGTCCACGATCCGCAGCAGGTCCAGGAGGTACTTGGCCGAACTGGAATTGAAATACTCCAGCTCGATGCGGACCGTGGTGGTGCGTTGGGGCGCGGTGAGGTAGGCCCGCACCTGGTCGAAGAGCGGCCGGAAGAAGCGGTCGGCGTTCTCGTGGATCGAAGAGCCGCTGAGCTCCAGCACCCCGCGCCCGGGATCGAGCAGGACCCGGGGGGTCTTGGCCGTGGGGGTGAGCTCGAAGGGTTGCATCGACGCGCGAAGGTAAACCCGATCTCCGCCCGCGGGGGTCAGTGGTGGAGCCGTGGACGATCGTTATCTTTTGCCCCGGACGCAAACCGGAGCTGCATGAAGACCATCCTCGTACCCTACGACTTTTCGGACTGTGCGACCGATGCCCTGCGCGTGGCGGCCAAACTGGCGAAGCTCTCCGGCGCGAGCATCCACATCGTGCACGTCTACGAACAGATGACCGATTTCCACACCGAGAACCAGCGGGTGCGGGACGAGATCGAGAGCAAGCTCGACCAGGTGCCGAAGCTGCCCTTCCTGGAGGGCATCGAGCTGCGCAAGTTCATGCTGCGGCAGATGGTGATCACCGACATGTTCCGCAACGAGCACCTGGCCGAGGTGGACCTGGTGGTGATGGGCTCGCACGGTGCACGCGGCATCCGCGGCGGGCTGGTGGGCTCCAACACCCAGCGCATCGTACGCATCGCCCCCATGCCCGTGCTGGTCATCAAACATCCCATCGGCGACTTCTCCGTGAACGACGTGGTGTACGCCAGCACCTTCACCGAGGCCGACAACGCCAAGTTCGAGGCCTTCCTCCCGCTGCTGAAGCTGTTCGATCCGCGCATCCATCTGCTCAAGGTGAACACGCCCAAGAACTTCGAGCGCAGCGAGGACGCCACCCGCGCCATGGACCTCTTCCTGCAGCGGCACGAGCTCAAGAAGTACACGGCCACCATCTACAACGACCTCAGCATCGAGGAGGGCATCCTCAACTTCTCCCGCGGCATCGACACCGACCTGATCGCCATGGCCACCCACGGGCGCACGGGTTTCTTCCACGTGGTGAACGGAAGCCTCACCGAGGACATCGTCAACCACACCTCCTTCCCCGTGCTGAGCGTCAAGCTCTGAACCGCTCGACTTGCTCCGGAACCGCTTCTATCTTTACCCCGAACATCGAGCCCGCATGCAGTACCTGTACAAACAGTTCCAGGCCAAGAAAAAGGAGGTCATCGAGGTGGAGATGGACCGGCCGACGAAGGTGCGCTTCATGACCGCGACGGAGTTCAAGCGGTACAAGAACTGCCGGACCTTCACCTTCTACGGCGGCACGTTCGACAGCACGCCGGTGCGCTTCGTGGTGCCCCACGATGCCGTGTGGTACGTGGTGGTGGAGAAGGGCCTGCGCGCCGAGGCCATCCCCGTGAAGGCCCAGTGCCGGGTGCTTCCGCCCGACCGGCAGATCCGTTCCAGCGTGGCCCTGGACGCGCCCGCCCACGTGCGCGCGGCCGACGCATTGATGGAGGCCGGGGTGCCGGGTGCGGACAGCACCTCCGAGTGACCGGTCCGCGGCGGTTCCGCGGGATGAACAGGACCTGAGGACATGGACCTTCGCGAAGACCGGCAACGTTTGGAGCGCATCCTGCTGGGGCAGGAGGCCCTTGTGAACGAGGTGCGGTCCTGGCTCGAGGAGGAGGAGGCCGCCGATGCCATGGTGGAGGCTGCCATCCGCAGCACCGTCGCCGTGCGCACGGACCGGTTGTCCGACCTCGATCCCGCACGCGTTTACAGTGCCGGGGCTCTCCGCGATCTCTGCGTGCGGTACCGCCTGCGCCTGCTTCCTGCCGGCCTGTACAGGGGCGAACTGCCGCGGCAGGCCATCGGTGCGGTGCGTGCCCTGGAGGCCGCCCACGGTACGGTGCTCCGCGGCTTCCATGTCATGGCCCCGGCCCGCCGCTTCCAGCTCTGCGATGCCGACGGCGATCCGCTACTCTTCGTGCGCGTGGAAGACGACCGGTACTACCTGGTGCATCGCTGGGGGAGCGACCTCTCGCCCTGGCGGGCCGTGCTGCATTGGCCGCTGCGCGGTCCGCTCCACTTGGCCATCACCATGGCCGCCCTGGTCCTCGTGATCGCTGCGGTGATGCCGAACGGACTGCTCACCCGCGACCCTGCCGCAGGTTGGTGGGGAGGGCACCGGCTCCTCTTCGTCCTCTGGACCGCCTGGGTGGTCCTGGCCTTCACCGTTCAAGGCTGGTTCGCCTTCCACGGCCGTTTCAGCCGCGAGGCCTGGAACAGTCGCACCTTCAACTGACGGGCGGCGGGGCCGCCAACGATGGGCTCAGGCCCGGCGCACCGGCACGGTCACACGCTGCTCCTGCGGCCTCTTGCACACGCAGGCCGAACGGAACCACTGCTTCAACAGCTCGCGCTCCTCGGGCAGAAGGCGTCGGAACGCCTTGCGCAGTTCCTTGCGGAACACCCGGGCGTCGGCCTGGCTGATCTTGTCCAGCAATTCGCGGTGGTAGTCGAGGAGCGTCTTCTGGCTGCGCATGGTCGCTGTGGGGCGTGGTCCGGTCGACCCCTGCACGATTCTACGCGACCTGCTGCCGAAGGTTGCATCCGGAAGCACGAAGGGCCGCCCCTTGCGGGACAGCCCTCCGGCCGCATCGATCGGCGCCTTCAACCCACGGCGATCTCCTTCACCTTGGGCTTGGCAGCCACCACCTTCGGCACCGAGAGGTGCAGGATGCCGTCGCGGTATTCCGCCTTGATCTGCTCGGCGTTCACGTTCTCCGGCAGGCTGAAGCTCCTGGTGAAAGCGCTGAAGCTGAACTCATGCCGCGTGAAACGGTCGCTTTCCTTGTGCTTTTCATCCTTCACTTCCGAACTCACCGTCAGCACATTGTCGTCCACATTCACCTTCAGATCCTCCTTCTTGTAGCCAGGTGCCATCACCTCAAGCTTGAATTCGTTGTCGCGCTCGATGATGTTCACACTGGGCATCGACCGGGGAGTGAGGTCGGGACCGAACATGTTGTCCATGTCACGGCCGAAGAATTCCTTCACCAGAGCATTGAACGGGCTCACGTAGCTGGCTTTGGGATGATACTTCACGATGGTCATGGCGTTTTTGAGGTTTTGTTTGGTTGGCTGTCCATGCCGGACAAGGAGGGTGCCGTTCCGTAAAACAGGACAGAACGGCCGGATCCTTCGGCCAAGCAATGTCAGAATGACACTGGATCGTGCCGAGGTTTCTCGCACGGATGGTGCATGAAGCCCGCGTCCGGCGCGCGGAATGCCGCTGGAGCACGGTGTCCCGGGCTCTGGTTCACTGGGGCAGGAACAGGAAGGTGATCGTGCCGATCTGTTCCTCCGGTGCGTTGGCGGCGTGGTCGAAGCGGGCTTCGGCCGCGTAGGCCAGGGCATACTCCAGCATGCAGTCCTCGCTCACGGTGGTGGCCTGCTTGTCGAGGGAACGCTGGCGCACGATACCGCTGCGGTCCACGGCGATGCGCACCACCACACGGCCGCTGCCGGTGCACAGGTAGGCGGGCACCTCCAGCACTTCGGGCCGCCGGCCTTTCAGGTCGTAGGACACCGTGGCGGGACCGTCCACGCGGGCCGGGGCTTCCTGCTTGGGCAGGTATTGCTGTTTGTCCCACTTGCTCGGGTCCAGTTCGGGCACCACCACCTCCTTGCCGGCAGCGCGTCGTTCCTCGGCCAGGCGGTCGAACTCGCTGCGTTCCAGGTCGCGCAGGTCGTTCTCCATGCGTTCGGCCGTACGCGCGCTCACGGTGGGCATGGCCTGTGCCGCGCGCACCTGGGCGTTGAGGTCGCTCACCGTGTTGGTCACCGGTGCGGAGGGCAGGGGCGTGCCGGTCTCGATGGCCTGCAGGAGCGCCTCCGCCTGCACGGCGTCCAGCACATCCACGCGCATCTCGTTGCCCTGCTCCGGGCCCGGTCCATGGTTCATGCGGGAGATGGCCAGGGTGAACAGCACGGCGGTGTGCAGCACCAGCGTGCCGATGATGCCGTACTTGTGACGGTCGAAGCGGTCCAGGAGCAGGTCGAACATGCCGCGCCGTTGTCCGCAAGTTAAACGTCGGTCCGGCGGGTACGGATGCGCCACGGCGTCGGATGGCGGTTGTTCCAGCGGTTGCCGGCGCCGCGGGCCCATCCCAGGCCGAGGCCGTCGAAGCGCATCAGGGCATGCCCGCGGGCCTCGCGCGCAGCGATCGCCTCCCCGCGCAGGAAGGCCAGGGCGGTGGCATGGTCCAGGTCGACGGTGGTGATGGGGACCGCGGCCTGCAGCAGGTCCAGCGCCTCGCGGCAGTAGGCCGCGGCGGGGTGTGGGGCCGGGCCGCCGGGTGTGTCGAGGAGCACGGGCAATGCGCCGTCGGCCCTGTCGATGCGCTCGCGCAGTGCCACGGGCAGCGCGTTCCAGCCCGGGGGGCGCAGCCTGCCCTGCTCCAGCACGATCGTGCCCCCGGCATCCCAGGGAGCGGCGGTCCCGGGTTTGCGCAGCGCGGCGATGAAGAAACCTTCGGCCTTGCAGCGGTGCGGCATGCAGGTGATGCCGATCGCGCCGCGCACCGGCCCCGGATGCAGCGGATCGATGGGCAGCACCGTGGCCGCGTGGCCCTCCAGGAACCGGTGCAGCAGCCCCTCGTCCTCCTCCTCGGCCCAGGTGCAGGTGCAGTACACGAGCGTGCCGCCCGGGCGGAGGGCCTGCCAGACATGTTCCAGCAGTGCGGCCTGCAGGGTGCTGCAGCGCTGCACCAGCCAGGGCGACCATTGCGTGCGGGCCACGGGCTCGCGGCGCATCAGGCCCTCGCCCGAGCAGGGTGCGTCCAGCACCACCAGGTCGAAATGGGGCACGGCGGCGAAGTCCCCGGCGGGCAGCCGGGTGACGCAGGCGTTCGGGGCGCCCCATTTGTACACGTTCTCCAGCAGGGCGGTGTGGCGGCGTGCGTCCACCTCGTTGCACAGCACCACGGATCGCGGGCCCAGCAGGGAGAGCAGGTGGGTGCTCTTGCCACCGGGCGCGGCACAGAGGTCCAGGGCCACGGCATCGGTGCCGATCAGGCCGGCGGCCGCCAGGGCACGCTCCAGGAGCATGCTGCCGGCCTCCTGCACGTAGTAGGCCCCGGCATGCAGCAGCGGGTCCAGGGTGAAGCGGGGGCGTTGCGTGAGGTGGTGCCCCGAGGCACACCAGGGGACGGGCTCACCGACGGGGCCTCCGGGCTTGCGCGGGTTGTGGCGGATGCTGGTCGGCGGGGGCTGTGCCAGGGCGTCCACCAAGGCATGCACCTCCGTGCCTAGGCGGGCGGCCATGCGTGCGACGAAGGCCTCGGGCAGGGGCGGCATCACGGCCGTGGCGCCGGCCTTGCGCGGGGAGGGCATGGCCTTCAGAGGGCCGCGACGGCGCTGGGCCGTTCGATGGTCTGCCGGCGGTCGGGCCCGGTGGACACGATGCGCACCGGCACCTGCACCGCCTGTTCGATGCGCCGGATGTAGCGTTCCAGGGCCTCGGGGATGTCGTTCCCAAGGGTGCCCCACCCGTCGCAGTCGGCGTACACGGGTGCGGCCTGTTGCATGGCGTAGGGCAGGCGGTCGGTGAGCGTGCCGTTCACCCGGTAGTGGGTGCAGAGGCGCACCTGGTCCATGCCGGAAAGCACATCGGCCTTCATCATGGCCAGCTCGGTGATGCCGTTGATCATCACCGCGTAGCGGAGGGCGGGCAGGTCGAGCCAGCCGCAGCGGCGGGGTCGGCCGGTGGTGCTGCCGAACTCATGGCCGGCCTGGCGGATGCGTTCACCCACCTCGTCGGTGAGCTCGGTGGGGAAGGGCCCGCTGCCCACACGGGTGCAGTAGGCCTTGAAGATGCCGATCACGCGGCCGATGCGCGAGGGGGGCACGCCCAGGCCGATGCAGGCGCCGGCGCTAACGGTGCTGCTGCTGGTGACGAAGGGGTAGGTGCCGAAGTCGATGTCGAGCAGGGTGCCCTGCGCGCCTTCGGCCAGGATGTGGCGACCCTGGCGGAGGGCCTGGTCCAGGTAGTGCTCGCTGTCGGTGAGCTCCATGGTGCGCAGGCGGTCCACGGCGTGCATCCAGCGTTCCTCGGCCTCGCGGTCGGGGCCGCCGGCGCCGTAGAGGGCCAGCAGGCGCTCGTGCTTGCGCACCAGGGCGCGGTAGCGGTCGGGCAGGTCGGTGCGTTCCAGGTCGCCCACGCGCAGGCCGTTGCGGCCGGTCTTGTCCATGTAGGTGGGCCCGATGCCCTTGAGGGTGCTGCCGATGCGCTCCTGGCCCTTCTCGGCCTCGCTGGCGGCGTCGAGGGCGCGGTGGGTGGGCAGGATCAGGTGGGCGCGGCGCGAGAGGGCGAGCCGGCCGCGCAGGTCGATGCCGCTGGCGGCGATGCCTTCGAGCTCCTGCAGGAAGATCACCGGGTCGATCACCACGCCGTTGCCCACCAGGTTCATCACCCCGGGGTGGAAGACGCCGCTGGGCACCGTGTGCAGCACATGCTTGCGGCCTTCGATCCACAGGGTGTGGCCGGCGTTGGGGCCGCCCTGGAAGCGGGCCACCACCTGATAGCGGGGGGCCACCACATCCACCACCTTGCCCTTGCCCTCATCGCCCCATTGGGCGCCGAGCAGGACGTCCATGCGCGCGCCCATCACGCCTTGACCTTGGCCAGGGCCTCGTCCACACCGCCGGTGATGGTGAAGACCGAGTCGAGCTTGGTGACCACGAAGAGCTGGCGCACGCTGGGGGAGAGGCCCGAGATGATGGCATCGCCGCCGGCGTTGCGGGTGCGCGTGAGGACGTTGATCAGGATGTTGAGGCCGGTGCTGTTCATGTACTGCAGCTCGCTCATGTCAAGCACCACGCTGTGCTGGCCTCCGGCCAGTCCGTCGTCCAGGGTGGCGAGCAGCCGGTCGGCCTGCTGTTGGTCCATCAGGCGGCCCTGAAGCTTGAACACCGGGCAGGTGTCCGTGGGGTTGACCTGCAGGTCGAAGGTGGGGCGTTCGCTCATGGGTTGTCTTTCTTGGGGCGGCAGTTGCGGCAGAGGCCGTAAAGATGCAAAGCGTGGTGCTCCACCTGGAAGCCGGTGACCTCGGCGGCGGTGGCGCGGATGTGCTGGATGCGCGGGTCGCAGAACTCGGTGACGCGGCCGCAGGCCCGGCAGATCAGGTGGTCGTGCTGACGGAAGGCATGGCTGCGCTCGAACTGCGCCGGCGCGCCGGTGAAACGGTGGCGCTGCACCAGCTCGCAGTCCAGCAGCAGCTCCATGGTGTTGTACAGCGTGGCCCGGCTCACCTGGTAGCGCTTCTGTTTCATGCGGGCGAAGAGCCGCTCGATGTCGAAGTGCCCCTCCTGCTCGTAGACCTCCGAGAGGATGGCGAAGCGTTCGGGCGTCTTGCGGTGCCCGTTGCGCTCCAGGTATTCGGTGAAGATGGTGCGGACGCGGTCCTTCTGCTCGGCGGTGACCATCGGCGCGAAGGTACGCCACGCGGCGCAGGGCGGGTCAGTGGTCCACGCGCTCCACCGAGCGCACGCCGTTCACGCGGCGCAGCTTGCCGATCAGCGACATCAGGTGGTCGGTGTCCTGCACATAGGCCATCACCTTGCCCTCGAAGATGCCGTCGTTGCTCTCGAAGCTGATGGAGCGCATGTTGACGTTGTGCTGGTGGCTGATGATGGAGGTGATCTTGTTGACCAGGCCCACCTCGTCGATGCCCGAGAAGCGGAGGCCGGCGAGGAACTCCACGCTGTCCTTGCCCTTCCAGCGGGCCTTGACGATGCGGTAGGCGAAGTTGCTCATGAGCTGCACGGCGTTGGGGCAGTTCACGCGGTGGATCCGGATGCCTTCGCCCACGGTGATGAAGCCGAAGACGTCGTCGCCGGGGATGGGGTTGCAGCAGGGGCTCAGGCGGTAGTCCAGGCGCTGGAGGTCGTCGCCGATCACCAGGGCGCCGGAGGCCGTGCCACGGATCTCGGCCACCACGTCCTCCAGGGAGCGTTCCTCCTCGCGCGGCACATGGCGGGGCAGCACCAGGCGGCCGGCCTTGACGGTGGGCGTGCCCAGGGTGTCGAGGTCCACCCGGCCCCGTGCGATGCGGTAGAAGAGGTCGGTGGGCGAGGTGGCGCGGAAATGGTCGGCCAGGGCGGCCACGTTGCGGTCGTCCACCCGGGCGCCCCACCCGCGGAGCTTGCGCTGCGCGGCCTCGCGGCCCACCACGGCGAGCTTGCGCTTCTGCTCGCGCAGCGCCTGCTTGATGTTGTGGCGCGCACGGGCCGTCACCACGTAGGTGAGCCACTCCTCCTTGGGCTGCTGTTTGCGCGAGGTGATGATCTCGATCTGGTCGCCGCTGCGCAGGGCGTGGCTCAGGGGCACCAGCTTGTGGTTCACCTTGGCGCCGATGCACTGGCGGCCAACCTGGCTGTGGATGTCGAAGGCGAAGTCCAGGGCCGTGGCCCCGGCGGGCAGGTTGCGCATCTCACCCTTGGGGGTGAAGACCACGATCTCGTCGCTGAAGAGGTTCAGCTTGAAATCGTTCACGAAGTCGATGGCGCTGGCCGTGGGGTCCTCCAGCACCTCGCGCACGCGGTTGAGCCAGGCGTCCAGCGCCCCGGCGTGCTCCTCGTCGTCCTTGTACCGGTAGTGCGCCGCCAGGCCCATCTCGGCGATCTCGTCCATGCGGCGGCTGCGGATCTGCACCTCCACCCAGCGGCCGCCGGGGCTCATCACCGTGGTGTGCAGGCTCTCGTAGCCGTTGGCCTTGGGCGTGCTGATCCAGTCGCGCAGCCGGTCGGGGTTGGGCTGGTAGTAGTCGGTGACGATGCTGTACACCTTCCAGCAGTCGGCCTTCTCCAGCTCCTGCTTGGTGTCGATGATGATGCGGATGGCGAACACGTCGTACACCTCCTCGAAGGCGACGTTCTTCTTGAGCATCTTGTTGTAGATGCTGTGGATGCTCTTGGGCCGCCCCTTGATCTCGTACTCGAATCCCTCGCGGTCCAGCGCCTCGCGGATCGGCAGCATGAAGCGGCTGATGAACCGCTTGCGCACGGCCTCGCCCTTCTTGAGCCGCTGTTCGATGTCGGCGTACACCTCGGGCTCCTGGAACTTCAGGGCCAGGTCCTCCAGTTCGCTCTTGATGCTGTACAGCCCCAGGCGGTGGGCCAGGGGGGCGTACAGGAAGAGGGTCTCGCTGGCGATCTTGAGCTGCTTGTCGCGCGCCATGCCCTCCAGGGTGCGCATGTTGTGCAGCCGGTCGGCGAGCTTGATGAGGATCACGCGCACGTCCTGCGCGAGGGTGAGCAGCACCTTGCGGAAGTTCTCCGCCTGGATGCTGTCGGTGCCGAAGTTCAGGCCGCTGATCTTGGTGAGGCCGTCGATGATGGCGGTCACCGTGGGCCCGAAGAGGTCGCGCACGTCGTCCAGCGTCAGGTCGGTGTCCTCCACCGTGTCGTGCAGCAGGGCGCACACCACGCTGGTGGTGCCCAGGCCGATCTCCTCGGCGCAGATGCGGGCCACGGCCAGCGGGTGGTAGATGTAGGGTTCGCCGCTCTTGCGCCGCTGGTCCTTGTGGGCCTCCAAAGCGATGTTGAAGGCCTTGCGGATCAGCCGTGTGTCCTCCGGCGACCGGTCGCCGCGGATGCTGCGCAGCAGGCCGCGGTAGCGGTAGAGGATCTCGTCCTTCTCCCGTGCACTGTCGATGACCGGCGTCGCCGGCGCCTTCGCTGCGTCCATGGCCCTGGCCTAAAGGTAGGGCAGTGCCGGCAGTACCGTCCCGCGCACTTCGCCGAAACCGATGCGCACACCACGACCCCCGGCATGGCCGCGCATCACCAGGGTGTCGCCGTCCTCCAGGAACTTCCGCGTCGTGCCGTCGTGCAGCGTCAGCGGCCTGGTGCCCTTCCAGGTGAGCTCCAGCAGGCTGCCGAAGCTCTCCGGCGACCCGCCGCTGATGGTGCCGCTGGCCATCACATCGCCGCAGCGCACGTTGCAGCCGTTCACGGTGTGATGCGCCAGCTGCTGGGCCATGCTCCAGTACTGGTTGCTGAAGTTGGTGCGGCAGATCACGGTCTCCCGTCCATCGGCCGTGGCGATGGCGGCCTCCAGGGCGATGTCGAAGTGGTGCGGCCCCTGCTGGCGCAGGTAGGGCAGCACGGGCGGGTCCTGCTCGGGCGACGCGGTGCGGAAGGGCTCCAGCGCATCCAGCAGCACCACCCACGGGCTCATGCTGCTGCCGAAGTTCTTGCCCAGGAAGGGGCCCAGCGGAACGTACTCCCAGGCCTGGATGTCGCGCGCGCTCCAGTCGTTGAAGAGCACCAGGCCCAGGATGTGGTCCTCCGAACGGTCCGTGCCGATGCGCTCGCCCAGGGCGTTGCCGTCGAAGGTGATGAAGGCCACCTCCAGCTCCATGTCCAGCTGGCGCGTGGGACCGAATGCGGGCGGTGCATCGGGTGCGGACCTGTACTGGCCCATGGGCCTGCGGATGGGCGTTCCGCTCACCACGATGCTGCTGGCCCGGCCATGGTAGCCCACCGGCAGGTGGAGCCAGTTGGGCAGCAGCGCGTTCGCCGGGTCGCGGAACATGCAGCCCACGTTGTAGGCATGCTGCCGGCTGCTGTAGAAGTCGGTGTAGTCGCCCACGGCCACGGGCAGCTGCATCACCACCTGGTCCACGGCCACCAAGGCCTCCTCCCGCAGGTCGTTGTCGTCGCGCAGCACGGCGTTGTCGTGGCGCAGCAGCGTGCTGAGGCGTTCGCGCAGGGCACGCACCCCCGGCCTGCCGGCGGCCATCAGCGGGTTCAGCACGGGCGCGTCGAAGGCCGTGCGGTCGATGCCCAGGCCGTCCAGCAGTCCCGCCTCGGCCAGCACGCTCAGGTCCACGGCGCGGTCGCCGATGCGCGTCATGGGCACGGGCGGCCCGCCGTTCCAGCTGCCTGCGCCCAACGGCAGGTTCTGGATGGGGAAGTCGCTGCCGTCGGGCACGGGCACCCAGGAGCGCAGGGCGGGGTCGTTGGCGGGGAGGGTCATGGTCGGCAAAGGTGGCAAAGCCGACGTGCCCGCCGATCGCCATCTTCACGGCGCCATGCCCCGTCTGCCCCGCTTCCTTCTGCCGGTGCTCGGTGCGCACATCCTGCTGCTGGCGGCCTACACCGGGCCCGAACGGTGGGTCCCGCCGCGGCTGCGGGCCTGGTCCGTGGCCTGGGTGCGACCGCTGTTCCACCAGGGCTGGGACCTCTTCGCCCCCGACCCGCCGCGTTGCGCGTGCGTGCTGCAGGCGCGGGCGGACAACGGGCCGTG
>JABWBQ010000083.1 GCA_013360395.1 Flavobacteriales bacterium | reverse complement strand
GCGGGCCTCGGGCGTGCCCGCGTCACCGGTGAGCTTGGCGATCTTCCCGGCGAAGCCGTGCGCCGACAGCAGCCGGTCGAGGTACTCGAGGGTGCGCCGCGACTCGGTGAAGACGACGGCCTTCTCGGGCCACTGGTGCGCGCGCGCCACCGTGAAGCTGCGGGCCGCACGACGGCCGTCCGCCGCCTGCACCAGCAGCGTGTAGGTGCCCGCGGCCAGGCCGGACACGTCCACCGTGAGGCGGTCGGTGGCCGTCACCGTGCGCGGGGCCAGCACCGGGCGGCCGGTGGCATCGATCACCTGCCAGGCGGTCACCGGCCGTTCCAGCATCACGTTCAACGCGGCATCGGCGGGCACCGGCCACAGCGAACCCCCGAAGGCGGCATCCAGCTCCTCCACGCTCACCAGGCCGTAGAACCAATCGTGGCTCAGCTTCACCATCTGCTCACCCACGCTGGCGGTGCTCATCTGCTCGGGCCCCACGCCGAAGTACACCAGCTTGTAGGTGCCGGTCTGCACCCGCAGCCCGCCGATCTTGTTGGGGTTGTTGTAGCGTAGGATGGCCACGGCCGGAGCGATCGGGGTGATCTCCTCCGGATAGCTGTTGCCTTGGAAGACGTTGTTGATGTTCGAGTTGGGCACACCGCCGAACACCGCATCGCCGTCCTCGAAGTTCACCGAACTGTTGGCCGTGCTGCCGTCGGCCACGAAGTCGGCGTGCATGTAGTTGGTGTAGAAGGCCTGGGTGACCGGCGTGCCGTAGGCGTTGGGGTCGCCGCTCTGGTCCCAGCCGATGTCCTGTCCGGCGATCATCAGGTTCCCGCCCCCGTCCAGGAAGGCCTGCAGGTGGCCCACCACCTCGTCGGTGAGGCTGGGGAAGGTCCAGCTGATGTTGCAATAGAGGTTGTTGACCCCCGTGAGCGCGTTGGCACCGGCAAAACCCAGGAAGCGCGCACGGCTCGTGTTGGCACGACCGGCCTGGTTGGCCGCCGCGAGCCCGGCCACATAAATGGGGTCGTGGGTCTCGGCCTGCGGGTTGGTGACCACCAGGTCGGTGACGCCGCTGATCACATGCACTTCCTCGGTGAGCACCGGGGCGTTGGGCTCGTTCACCGAGGCCACCGTCAGCACGTAGGTGGCCACCCCGGCCGTGGCGCCGGGCAGGATGCTGAAGTCAACAGGCTCGGGGCTGCCGTTGGTGAAGGTCACCGTGGCGCTGCCCGTGTAGCTGTTGCCCAGCACCGTGAAGGTGGAGGTCCAGTCCGCCGGCGCATCGGCGCTGGCCAGGGTGATGGTGAAGGGCCCATCGACACCCAGACCGTTGGTGAAGGTGGCGCCGAAGCCGATGGGCGTGCCGCCGGTGCCGGCGGCATACGGCGTCGCCGGCCCGTCCAGTCCGCCGATCACCAGGGTGGTCCCCCCGTCGGCCACCACTTCGCGCGCCTGGTACACGTCGCTGTGGTCCTCGCTGATGAAGGCCACCACCTCGCAGTTGGCGATGTCGAAGCCCACCGGCACGTTGTACGTGTAGGTGCGGGTCACCGTGGTGCCGGTGGTGGTGGTGGTGACCTCATCGCCCCAGGTGGGGGTGAGGTAGGCGCGCAGCACGTGCTGGTGGTTGTAGTTGGGGATGTTGCCCCCGGTGCTGGTCTGCGGACCCACGATGTTGCTCTCCTTGAGGAGCACGCTGATGAAGTCGTTGCCCGAGGGGCTGTTGTCGGTGTAATAGGCCACCACGTCCACCGTCAGGTCGCGCGTAACGGGGTCGAAGCTGCTTTGCACGCCCAGGTTCACCGGCGAGCTCATGGCCAGGATCTCGTTCACGGCACCTTCCCATTGGCCGCGGCCCAGGTCATCCTCGCCGTTGAACAGGTGGCGGCTGATCACGCCGGCAGGATAGCCGCTGATGGTGAAGTAGGTGTCGATGTCGGTGCCCGCCGGGGTGCGGAAATCGGGTTCACCCGTGCCCGGCGTGGCGAAGGGCCCGGCATGCACGCCCACCACCACCACGCGGTCCGGGTTCGCGGCTTCCACGGCGGCGGCCACCGTATGCCCTTCCGGGCAGTACTGGCAGTGGATGCCGGTGAAGTCCTCCAGCAGGGCCGTGCGCAATTCCGGCTGCGTGGATACGAGGGACTGGCCAAGGACCGTCAGCGGTGCGGCGGTCATCAGGGTAAGGAATGCTCTCATGGAACGGGGGTTTGGTCCGCGTGAAGGTACCGCCCCGCCCCTTCCGCCCCGGCACCGATGGGCCTCATGCTGGGAAGGCTGAGGGCGGCCTCGAGGACCTCGGGTCCGAAGGTCCGCACAGCGGGCATGTGGGCAGGGCGCACCGGGGCCGGGTGTCGGTGTGGGGCTCTCCGGTGCTTTCATCTTGGAGTGGACGAGGGACCGGCCGGCCAAGGCTCCGTGCGGCACGAACGCTGGTCAGGCCGGTGGCGCCCGATCGGCGGGGGTGGAAGTAACAAGGCCCGGACGAATGTCCGGGCCCGGTTACCTGTCGCTCCCAGCCTTCGCTCAAGCCGGCGCGCGCAATCCGATCGTGCTCACCGATAGCCGTTGATGTAGGCGTTGGCAATGATCTCGCTCTCCCGCACCAGGCCCTGCACGATCTCGCGGATGAGGTCGTTGAGCTGCTGGTCCGAGTAGCGCTGCAGATCGTTGTACACGTGCGATTTGCGCTTGCTGCTCTTGATGAAGGCTATCTTGTCCTTCTTCGTCATGGGCACCTTGTACGCGGGGGCGCCCAAAAGGATCCATGCCGTTGGTCGGATCGCATCGTTCCCCTTGCCGGGCATGGTAAAAAGGAACGGGGCCCACCACAGGCCCCGTCCTTCTTTCACCAAAACCAGGTCCCCGGTCCGGTCCCCCGGACCGACGCCCTATCCGATCGCGAGCCCGCACCCGGAGGCACGGGTCTCGTACAGTTCCCTCAGTTTGCCCAGGTAACGGGTCACATCCCCGGCCAGCATCAGGCGCCGGGCCTGCTTCTTCAAGCGCTTCACACGGTCCTTGCGGGTGATCATCTTCGTTGGGGTTGTTGCCGTTGCTCCAGAACCAAGCATCGTGCCAAACCATGCACCGACCCTCAAACGATGGCGCAAAGGCCTGGTCATCAGCTGTTTTCGTCCGGAAGGCGGTTCCCTTATCTTTGCCCGCATGCACAGGGGCGCCTACCTGGTGGGCATCGCCGGGGGCAGCGGATCGGGCAAGACCAGCCTGGTGCGCGCCCTGCGCGAACGGCTCCCCGCCGGTAGCCTGTGCCTGGTCTCCCAGGACGATTACTACCGGCCCAAGCACGAGCAGGCCCTGGACGCCAACGGCCGGGTGAACTTCGACCTGCCCACGGCCATCGACATGGACGCGCTGGTGCGCGATGTGCAGTTGCTGGTGGCCGGCGACACCCTGGTGCGCACCGAATACACCTTCAACCAGGAAGGCCGCGAACCGCGCCGGATCGAGATCGCCCCGGCCCCGGTGATCGTGGTGGAGGGCCTCTTCGTGCTGCACCACGAGCCGCTGCGCGAACTGTTCGACCTGCGGGTGTTCGTGGAGGCCCGCCTGGACACCCAGCTGCGGCGGCGCCTGGAGCGCGACCGGGTGGAACGGGGCTACGGGGCCGAGGAGGTGCTGTACCAGTGGGAGCACCACGTGCTGCCCGCCTACCACAACTACCTGGAGCCCTACCGCCACCATTGCGACCTGCACGTGGTGAACGAACAGGCGCTCACCCGTGCACTGGAGGTCCTGGGCGACCACCTGCACCGCACCGCCGAACGCGTGGCCCCGCTGACGCTTCAGTCCCTGTAAAGCCCGTTGCGGCCGATGTATTCGGCCACGGCGGGAGGCAGCAGGTCCCCGGGATCGCCGCCCGCGCGCACCAACGCACGGATCCGCGTGCTGCTCACGTCCATCACCGGGCCTTCCAGCAGCGTGATGCCCGGCCGGCCGGCCAGGTCCGGCACGGCGTGGTGCGGATCGGCGCCGGGACGTGGATACACCAGCACCCGGTGATGCGCCAGGATGCCCTCCGGGTCCTTCCACCGGTGGAACCCGGCGAGGTTGTCGCTGCCGATCACCAGGGCGAACCGATGCTCGGGCCAGCGCGCCCGGAAGTGGGCCAGGCTGTCCACGGTGTAGTTGGGTGGCGGCAGGGCGAGCTCGGCATCGCTGGCCTCCACACCCTCCTGGCCCGCCACAGCCAGCCGCACCATGGCCATGCGGTCGCCGTCCGGGCTCAGGGTGCGCCCCAGCTTGAAGGGGTTGCGCGGGGTCACCACCAGCCACACGCGGTCGATGCCCGGAACGGCCAGCACCCGCCGGGCGATGTGCAGGTGCCCCCGGTGCGGCGGGTCGAAGGTGCCGAACAGGCAGGCGATGGTCATCGGTCCAGGAAGCGGCGGACGAGCTGCACCGCCTCGCGGCAGGCCCGGTCCAGGTCGTCGTTCACCACCACCGCATCGAAGCGCGGCGCGGCCAGGAGCTCCTGAGCGGCCTTGTCGGTGCGCACCTTCAGGGTCTCGGGCGTCTCGGTGCCGCGCCGGGCCAGCCGCTCGGCCAGCACTTCCAGCGAGGGCGGCCGGATGAAGAGGGCCAACGCGCGGTCGCCGAAGCGTTCCTTCAGGTTCAGACCGCCCACCACGTCCACATCGAATACGATGTGCCGACCTTCCGCCCAAAGGCGTTCCACCTCACTGCGCAGGGTGCCGTAGTAGCGCCCGGGGTACACTTCCTCCCACTCCACGAACGCGCCCTGGGCGATGCGCTCCCGGAAGTCCTCCGGGCTCAGGAAGTGGTAGTCCACCCCGTCCACCTCGTTGGCACGGCGCGGTCGGCTGGTGGCCGAGATGGAGAAGGCCAGTGTGGGCACCATGGCCAGCAGGTGCCGCACCAGGGTGGTCTTGCCGGCCCCGGAGGGCGCCGAACAGATCACGCACTTGCCTTCGCCCATCACAGCACGTTCAGGAGTTGTTCCTTGATCTTCTCCAGGTCGTCCTTCATGCGCACCACCAGCTTCTGCATGGCCGCATCGTTGGCCTTGGAGCCGATGGTGTTCATCTCGCGCCCCATCTCCTGGGCGATGAAGCCCAGCTTGCGCCCCTGCTGGTCCGGGGCCGCGAGGGTCTCCATGAAGTAGGTGCAGTGGGCCTTCAGGCGCACCTTCTCTTCGTTGATGTCGAACTTCTCCAGGTAGTACACGAGCTCCTGCTCGAACCGGTCGCGGTCCACGGTGGTGCCGAGCTCCTCCACCTTGCTCCGCAGGCGGTCGCGCACGCGGTCGGTGCGTCCCGCGTCCAGGGCCTCCACCTCGGCCAGCAGCGCCTGCACGCGTGCCACGGTGTTGCGCAGGTCGTCCATCAGGCGGGCGCCTTCCTCGGTGCGGAAGCGGGTGAAAGCGGCCGTGGCCTGCTGCACCAGGGCCAGCAGGGCCTCCCACTCGGCCGGGTCCGTGGGCTCGTCCGCAGGCTTCTGCTGCTCGGCCTGGCGCAGCACGATGCCCAGCAGGTCGGTATCGTGCCCCGGCGCCACGGCATCGGCCAGGGCCTTCAGTTGGTCGTACTGCGCCTTGATCGCGGTGGCGTCCGGTCCCGTCCGGTCCGCGGCGCGCACGGGGTCGATGTTGACGAAGAGCTCCACCTTGCCCCGCACCACCCGCTCGGCGAGCCAGGCGCGCAGCTCGGCCTCCCGTTCGCGATGCGCGGCGGGCAGCTTCACCAGCAGGTCCAATTGCTTGCTGTTGAGCGAACGCAGTTCCACGCTCGCCTTGCGTTCGCCCACCGTGCCTTCCGCCCGGCCGAAGCCGGTCATCGATCGCAGCATCCCCTGGTTTTCGCCAAAGGTATCGGCCGCCCTCACGTGCGACGGTCCGCGCGGTTCACCAGGTGCACGCCCAGGAAGATGAGCGCGGCGCACAGCCCGTGCACGGGCTGGATCTCCGGCGGCGCCAACGCACCCGCCGTGGCCATGCCGCCCACCGCATACAACCACGCGAAGGCCACGGCCATCAGCGGCTGCAGGTAGATGTACGTGCCCACCACCCCGGGGTCCACCACGCGCAGGGCCCAGGTGTTGAGCAGGTACGCCACGAAGGTGACGCCCACCACCACGAAAGCGATGGCCCACCAGGTGCCCGCGTCCAGCGCGGTCCAACGCACGGCGGCCACATCACCCAGGCCGAAGGGCAGCACCAGTACCGTGCCGATGGCGAAACTCCAGGCCATGACGGTGATGGCGGAGTATGTGCGCATCAGCGGCTTCACCAGCACGAGGTACAGCGCGAAGGAGGCCGCGTTCACCAGGATGAACAGGTCGCCGGCCAGCGTGGCCCCCACATCGGCGCCCCCGGCCCCCAGCACCAGCAGCACCGTGGCCCCGGTGGCGCCCAGGGCGATGCCCGCGGCCTTGCCCCAGGTGACCCGCTCGCCGATGAGCACCGCGGCGAAGACCAGCACCAGGATGGGCGCCGCCACCATGATGAGGCTGGCGTGCAGCGGGCTGGTGCGCATCAGGCCGTGGAAGAAGCAGAGCTGGTTGAGCGCCACGCCGAAGACCGCGCACAGCACCATCCGGGTGGCATCGCTCCACGCCACACGCTCGGGACGCCGCCACCGCAGCAGCCAGAAGAGCAGCACCGCGCCCAGCACCCGCACCAGGATGAAGCCGGAAGGCCCGATGACCCCGGGCATCAAGCCCTTGGCCACCGCGTAGTTCGCCCCGTAGATGAGGTTCACCGCGAAGAGGGCCAGGTGGGCGCGGGTGCGGGGGGACATGGGGGAACCGCCTGCCAAGGGAGCACCTCGACCAAGGAAGCACCCCGTGCGGCAAAGAGAGGACGCCGGAATGGATCGGCCAACCTTCGGTCCTGCGATCGCGGAGGCCGGGGCCGCACACCCACGCGCCGCTGCGGCGGGACCCGTGCCTCGGCCGCACGGGGAGAAGGGATCAGTGCAGCTCGTACACCTTGCCCGGGAGGCTGCGCACCACCCCGTTGAACTCCAGGTTCAGGAGCAGCGACGCGGCCTTGCCGGGGTGCAGGCGGCTGCGCAGGCAGAGGTCGTCGATGCCGGTACGCCCGCCGGTGCGCAGGAGGTCCACCAGCAACTGCTCCTCGGCGCCCAGGGCTGGGAAGAGCGCCGGCTGGACCGCGGTCGTGCGCTTCGGGGCCTTGCTGCTCCAGTCCATGCGGGCCAGCAGGTCGGCGGTGCTGGTGATCAGGGCGGCCTTGTGCTGCTGGATGAGCCGGTTGCAACCTTCGCTGCGGGCGTCACCGGGCCTGCCGGGCACGGCCAGCACCTCGCGGTCGTAACTGTCGGCGATGTCGGCCGTGATGAGGCTGCCGCCCTTGGGGCCGCTCTCCACCACCACGGTGCAGTCGCTCAGGCCCGCGATGATGCGGTTGCGCGCCGGGAAGTTGCCCGGAGCGAAGGGGGACCCGCTGGGCAGCTCGCTCACCAGGGCGCCGTGCCCGGTCAGCTCGCGGGCCGTGGCGGCGTGCTCCGCGGGGTACAGCTTGTCCAGCCCATGCGCCAGGCAGGCCACCGTGGGCAGCCCCTGCCGCAGGGCGGTGCGGTGGGCTGCGATGTCGATGCCGTAGGCCAGCCCGCTGACGATGGTGGCGCCCACGGCCCCCAGGCCCTCCACCAGCTCGGTGCAGAAACGTTTGCCATGCTCGGTGGGGGTGCGCGTGCCCACGATGCTCACCATCCGCCGGGCGTCCAGGTCGGCGGGGCCGCGCACGTACAGCAGCACCGGGGCATCTTCGGCCTGCGCCAGCCGCCGGGGGTAGTCGGCATCCAGGTAGAAGAGCATCCGCAGCCCATGCTTGCGCACATAGGCCAGCTCCCGTTCCGCCGCCGGCAGCACCCGCCGGTCGGTGACGCTCGCGGCCAGCTTGGGCCCGATGCCCGGCACCTTCTCCAACGACCGTCGCACCTTGGGGTCGGTGAACAGCGCATCCACCCCACCGCAGTAGGCCACCAGGCTGCGGGCGTTCACCGGGCCGATGCCCTTGAGCATGCCCAGGGCGATGCGGTGCACCCAGGTGCGGTCGTCCACGGCGGGGGCTGACGGGCTTCGCGTCATGGCGGTCCCGCCCAAGATAACCGCACACCCGATCGTGGACGAACACCCATGAGGCTCAGGCCCGTTCCGGCGGCTTTCGTTATTTTCGACCCGCCACCAGACCTCATGAGGAACCGCTTCGCATGCCTTGCCCTGCTGCTGTGGGCCGGTGTGCATGCCCAACAGCAGGCCGTGCTGCTGGGCCGCATCACCGATACCGCCTCCGGCACCGGCCTGATCGGCGTGAACGTGCTGGCCGGCCCCGGCCAGGGCACCGCCACCGATGCCAACGGCGACTACCGCCTGGCGCTGGACCCCGGGGAACGCAAGCTCACCTTCTCCTTGCTGGGCTACGCCGAGGAATCCCGCACGGTGGTGCTGGTGGGCGGCCAGGAAACGCGGGTGGACGTGGCCCTTCATGCCTCTGCGACGCAGCTGGACATGGTGGTGGTGACGGCCGGCAAGTTCGAGCAACGGGTGGGCGAGGTGAGCCAGAGCCTGAGCGTGCTGCGGCCGGAGGTGATCCAGAACAAGAACATCACCAATGTGAACGAGGTGCTGGGCCAGGTGCCCGGGGTGGTGATCATCGATGAGGACCCGCAGATCCGCGCGGGCAGCGGCTTCAGTTACGGCGCCGGCAGCCGTGTGATGGTGCTGGTGGACGACCTGCCCGTGCTCAGCGGCGATATCGGGCGCACCTCTTGGAGCATCGTGCCCACCGAGAACGTGGAACAGATCGAGGTGATCAAGGGTGCCAGCAGCGTGCTTTATGGCAGCGCCGCCCTCAGCGGGGTCATCAACGTGCGCACGGCCTACCCGCGCGACGAGCCTTCCACCCGGGTGAACCTCTACGCCGGCCTGTACGACGCCCCGCGCAACAAGGCGGCCCGCCCGCGCACCGACCGCAGCGCCCTGCTGGGCGGCACCAACTTCTTCCACAGCCAGCGCTTCGGACAGTGGGACGTGGTGCTCGGCGGCAACCTGGTGTGGGACGAGGGCTTCCTGGGCCCCGAGAGCGTGGGCAAGGACACCCTGAACCGCGACGACCCCAAGTACAGCACCCCGGCCGGCTACGACCACCGCGTGCGGGTGAACGGCGGGGTGCGCTACCGGCACAAGAAGGTCAAGGGCCTCAACTACGGGATCAACGCCAACGCCATCCGCGCCGAGAACACCAGCGTGTTCATCTGGGACGATGCCCGGGACAACATCTACCGGGCCGAGAACGGCACGGTGACCACCACCCAGGGGATGCAGTACTACGTGGACCCCTACGTGAACTACCTGAGCGACAAGCGCACACGCCACAGCCTGCGCGGCCGCTACTTCAACCAGAAGTTCGACAACAGCGGCAACCAGAGCAACGCCAGCCACTTCCTGTACGGCGAATACCAGGCGCAGCAACGCCTGGACCTCTGGGGGGAGACGGTGCTCACCGGCGGCATCGTGGCCCAGCGCACACGCTCGCAGGCCCTGCTGTACAGCGGCAACCCCGACGGTGATGCCGAGAACATCGCCACCAACACCGCAGCCTACGTGCAGGTGGACCAAAAACTGCTGAAGGAGCGCCTGGCCCTGAGCGCCGGCCTGCGCTACGAGAGCTTCACGGTGAACGAGGACCAGCAGGCCGTGCCGGTATTCCGCGCCGGCGGCACCTTCCGCGTGCTGAAAGGCACCTTCCTGCGGGCCAGCTACGGGCAGGGCTTCCGCTTCCCCACCATCGGCGAGCGGTACATCCGGACCAACGTGGGCCAGATCAACATCTACCCCAACCCGGGGCTGGAGCCCGAGGAGAGCTGGAACGCCGAGGGCGGCATCAAGCAGGGCTTCCGCATCGGCGGCTTCACCGGCTATTTCGACGCGGTGTACTTCCAGCAGGAATACAGCCGCTACATCGAGTTCACCTTCGGCCAGTGGGCCGTGCCCACCTTCACCAACTTCGCCGGCCTGGGCTTCAAGTCGGTGAACACCGGCAACGCGCGGGTGAGCGGCCTGGAGTTCGAGCTCGCGGGCAAGGGGCGCGTCGGCAGCGTGGACATCATGGTGCTGGCCGGCTACACGTGGTCCAGGCCCATCACCACCACCCCCGACCAGGTGTACGCCGAGCCCATCATCGCCGGCTACCCCCCGTCCACCTACAGCAACACGAGCTACGACAACACGGAGGACCTGCTCAAGTTCCGCGTGGAGCACCTGCTGCGCGCCGACGTGCAGGCCGAGTGGCGCCGCCTGAGCGCGGGGCTGAGCGTGCGCTACAACAGCCACGTGCGCAACATCGACAAGGTGTTCGTGGACCTGGACGAGAGCGCCGTGGAGCTCACCGCCCTGCGCACCGGCGTGGGTGAATGGATGGATACGCACCGCAGCGGCGACACCGTGCTCGATGCGCGCGTGGGCGTGCGCGTGGGAGCCAACAACCGCGTGGCCCTCGTGGTGAACAACCTCACCAATCTCACCTACGCCATCCGGCCGCTCAGCGTGGAGGCGCCGCGCACCTTCCAGCTGCAGCTCAGCCGCAGCATCTGACCCCTTGCGCATCCTGGGCGTCATCCCCGCGCGCTACGGCAGCAGCCGCCTGCCGGGCAAGGTGCTGCTGGACATCGGCGGGCGCAGCATGGTGGCCCGTGTACTGGACCAGGCCCGGCGCTGCCCCGACCTGGCCGACGTGGTGGTGGCCACGGACGATCGGCGCGTGGCCGACCATGTGCACGACCTGGGAGGCCGGGCCGTGATGACCTCCGCCACCCATCCGAGCGGCACCGACCGTTGCCACGAAGCCCTCCGGTCGCTGGGTCGTGACCGCTTCGACGCCGTGGTGAACATCCAGGGCGACGAGCCCTTCATCGAGCCGGGTCAGATCCAGGAGGTCTGCGCGGCCCTGCGGCAGGCCCCGGGCGGCATCGCCACCCTGGCCCAGGTGGTCACGGACGACCGCGACCTCGACGACCCCGGCGAGGTGCTCATCACCACCGACGTGCACATGGATGCGCTGTACTTCAGCCGTGCCGCCATCCCCTTTTTGCGCGACCCGGGCACCGGCCCGCGCCACCGCCGCTTCCGTTTCCTGAAGCACGTGGGGCTCTACGCCTACACGGCGGCGGCGCTGGAGGCCATCGTGCAGCTGCCGCCCTCCACCCTGGAGCGTGCCGAAGCGCTGGAACAGCTGCGCTGGCTGGAGCACGGGCACAAGGTGCGCGTGGGGCTCACCGCCCATCCGTCGTTCTGCGTGGACACCGAGGCGGACCTGGCGGAGGCCCGGCGGCGGGCGGCATTGTAATTTGGCCGTCGCCCATGGCCCTGGAGCGCGACATCCACGACCTGCTGCACCATCACGACTGCGTGATCGTGCCGCGTTTCGGCGGCTTCCTGGCCCACTACCGGCCCGCACGGCTCGATGAAGGGCACCGCCTGGTGCATCCCCCCGCCCGCGAGCTGAGCTTCAACCGGCACCTGCTGCGCAACGACGGCCTGCTGGCCGACCATCGGGCCCGCCGCACCGGCGAAGGCTTCGACGAGGCCTCGGGCGCCATCGCCCGCGAGGTGGAGGCCTGGCAGGCACGCATCGCCCGCGACCGCCGTCTGGAACTGCCCCGCATCGGCACCTTCCACACCGACGCGGAGGGCAACCTGCAGTTCGACCCCGACCGCCGCGTGAACTTCCTGCGCGACGCCTACGGCCTGCGCCCCGTGGCG
>JABWBQ010000022.1 GCA_013360395.1 Flavobacteriales bacterium | reverse complement strand
AAGGCGGCGGCGGCGAGCAGACGGTCCGCATGTTGGGCCGCCCAGCGCAACTGCGGCGCCTGGCCCATGGTGGGGTGCCCTGCACGGGCGGTGCGCATCACGGCATACCCGATGAAGGTCGCCAGGGCCGCCAGTACGGGCACGCGCCAGCCATCGCGGCCCATCAGGTGCTGCATCAGCCAGGTCTGCGCGGCCGCGCCGCAGGCCAGCCACACATGGCCGTACACCAACAGCCGGAGCACGCGTCCGCGGATGCCCGCGTCCATCGGCCTCAGGGATCCAGGTTGGGGTTGATGACCAGCTGCCGCACCGCCAGGCCGACGGCCACCCCGGCCACGGTGCTGTACAGCGTGCGCAGCACCCGCTTGGTGCGGCCCGTGCTGGCGTAGCCGGTGGCATAGTACGGGTCGCCCTCCATCAGCGGGTCGCGGACGGAACCCGGGGTGACATGGACCCGAGGCAGGGCCATCACCCCGGCGTACAAGGGGGGCAGCAGCAGCGACATCACCTCCAGGTCCAGGGCCATCACCGTGCCGGCACCGAAGGCGAAGCCCCCGATCATGGGCCACAACGGCCGGTAGCCGTCCCGCGCATCCTGCTCACCCTTGATCAACCACCGCATCTGGTCCACGGTGTAGTCGTTGCCGAACACCGTGTCCATGAAGTACCACACCCGTTCGTGCCCCAGGCTGTCGGTGACGCTGAAGACGCTCTCGGTGGGCTCGCTGCGTTCGATGAGGCGCGCACCGCGGGGCACCTGGTAGCGGATCTCCAAAGTGCTCTGGCCCAGCACACGGCCCTCGATGGTCTGGCCGTTCATCAGCAGGATGCGGTCCTGGGCCGGAAGCTCGATGCACAGCAGCAGGGTAAGGAGCCAGGGGAAGCGCATCGGAAGCGGCCAAAGATAGGCGGCGCCGAACATCGTTCCGGCCGCGTCGCTGTTGGGGAAAAGGTCAGCCCACGGGCCCCGGGCACCCCGTATATTCGCCGCGCCTTCAGGCAACCCCATGAACACAGTGACCTACCACGAGCGCCACATCGGCCCCAATGCCGCGGACACCCGGACCATGTTGCAGGCCATCGGCGTGGCCACCCTCGAAGAACTGATCGACCGCACCGTTCCCCAAGGCATCCGGGCGAAGGGCGCACTGGGAACGGGCCCGGCGCTCACCGAGCAGCAACATCTGGAGCACATGGCGGCGCTGGGCGCGAAGAACAAGGTGTTCCGCAGCTACATCGGGCTGGGGTTCAACGGCACGGTGGTGCCGCCCGCCATCCTGCGCAACATCTTCGAGAACCCGGGCTGGTACACGGCCTACACGCCCTATCAGGCCGAGATCTCGCAGGGCCGGTTGGAGGCGCTGCTCAACTTCCAGACGATGTGCAGCGACCTCACGGGCCTGCCCATCGCCAACGCCAGCCTGCTGGACGAGGCCACGGCCATCGCAGAGGCCATGCACATGCTGCACGCCGCACGGCCGAAGGAACTGGCCGGCGCGAACAAGTTCTTCGCCGACAAGGGCCTGTACCCCCAGAACATCGAGGTGCTCCGCACCCGCTGTGCGCCCATCGGTGTGGAGCTGGTGGTGGGTGATGTGAGCACGCTCGACCCCACCGACGGCTACTTCGGCATCGCACTGCAATACCCCGCGATCGATGGCAGCGTGAACGATCACCGTGCGGTGGTGAACAAAGCCAGGGCCGCCGGGGTGCGCACCGCCGTATGCGCCGACCTGCTGTCGCTGGTGCTGCTCAGCCCGCCGGGCGAGTGGGGCGCCGATGTGTGCGTGGGCAACAGCCAGCGCTTCGGGGTGCCCATGGGATACGGCGGTCCGCACGCGGCCTTCTTCTGCACCTCGGAGGAATACAAGCGGCTGATCCCCGGCCGCATCATCGGGGTGAGCCAGGACCGCCGCGGACGTCGCGGCCTGCGCATGGCCCTGCAGACGCGCGAGCAGCACATCCGCCGCGACAAGGCCACCAGCAACATCTGCACCGCCCAGGCCCTGCTGGCCGTGATGGCGGGCATGTACGCCGTGTACCACGGACCCGAGGGGCTCAAGCGCATCGCGCGCAACGTGCACGCGCACACCCGCCGCGTGGCCGACGCCGCCAAGGCCCTGGGCCTCCAGGTGGTCAACGGCAGCTTCTTCGACACCATCACCCTGGGCGGGGCCGATGTGGACAAGGTGCGTGCGGCGGCCGTGAAGCGCGGCATCAACTTCCGGTACGACGGCGGACGGATCGGCATCACCCTGGACGAGACCGTGGGGGAAGGCGACGTGCATGACGTGGTGGCCGCGCTCGCCGAAGCGGTGGGCAGGTCGGCACCGGCGGCGGCGGACAACGGCGCGAGCATGGCCGTGCCCGCGGACCTGCAGCGCACCAGTGCCTTCCTCGCCCACCCGGTGTTCAACACGCACCACACCGAGCTGGAACTGCAGCGCTACATCAAGAAGCTCGAGAACAAGGACTTCAGCCTGATGCACGGCATGATCCCGCTGGGTTCGTGCACCATGAAGCTCAACGCCGCCAGCACGCTGATGCCCTTGAGCCGGCCCGAATGGAACGCGCTGCACCCCTTCGCGCCGGTGGACCAGGCCGAAGGGTACCAGGAATTGTTCCGGACGCTGAGCGACATCCTGGCCAAGGCCACCGGCTTCACCGCGGTAAGCCTGCAGCCCAACAGTGGCGCGCAGGGTGAATACGCCGGGCTGATGGTGATCCGCGCCTACCACGAGGCCCGCGGCGAAAAGCACCGCACCATCGCCCTCATCCCCAGCAGCGCCCACGGCACCAACCCCGCCAGCGCGGTGATGGCCGGCATGCAGGTGGTGGTGGTGAAGGCCACCGCGGACGGGCAGATCGACGTGGCCGACCTGAAGGCCAAGGCCGAACAGTACAAGGACACGCTGAGCTGCCTGATGGTGACCTACCCCAGCACGCACGGCGTGTACGAGGCCCCGATCCGGGAGATCACCGGCATTGTTCACGCCAACGGCGGCCTGGTGTACATGGACGGCGCCAACATGAACGCCCAGGTGGGGCTCACCAGCCCCGGCGAGATCGGGGCCGACGTGTGCCACCTGAACCTGCACAAGACCTTCGCCATCCCGCACGGCGGAGGCGGCCCCGGCATGGGCCCCATCTGCGTCAACGACAAGCTCAAGCCCTTCCTGCCCGGCCATCCGCTGGTGCGCACCGGTGGGGACAAGGCCATCCCGGCCGTGAGCGCCGCACCCTGGGGCAGTGCCCTCATCCTGCTGATCAGCTACGGCTACGCCCGGATGCTCGGGGGGGCGGGCCTCACCGACGCCACGCGCTACGCCATCCTCAACGCCAACTACCTCAAGGCCAAGCTCGAGAAGCACTACCCCATCCTGTATGTGGGCGATCAGGGCATGGTGGCCCATGAGATGATCCTGGACTGCCGCGAGTTCAAACGCACCGCCGGCATCGAGGTGGGCGACATCGCCAAGCGCCTCATGGACTACGGCTTCCATGCCCCCACGGTGAGCTTCCCCGTGGCCGAAACGCTGATGGTGGAGCCCACCGAGAGTGAAGGCAAGGCCGAGCTGGACCGCTTCATCGAGGCCATGGTGAGCATCCGCCGCGAGATCGCCGAGCTCGAGAACGGCCAGGCCGACAAGGCCGACAACCTGCTCAAGATGGCCCCGCACACCGCCGAGGAGGTCTGCGGCGACACGTGGAGCCATCCGTACAGTCGCGAGCGGGCCGCCTTCCCCGTGGGCGTGAACCGCGACTGGAAGTACTGGCCTACCGTGAGCCGGGTGGACAATGCGTTCGGCGACCGCAACCTGGTGTGCACCTGCCCGCCGGTGGAGGAGTACGCCACGACCGAGGCCTGAGCGCGACCCACCGTCCGTCCCCGAACGCACCGTTGCCCATGGGGCGGTGCGCGCGTGTCGCCTGAACCGCGACCTTCGATGGTCTGTGGCCGCCTCAACCGTTCGCGGAAAGGCCCCGGTTCCGTCACATTCCCACGACACAGCGCGGGATGGTGCCCGCAGTTTTGGCCCGGTCCGGCAACCAACGCCGCGGCCGTAAGCCGATGCAGCGATCCATCCTACACGCGCTCCTCACCCTCGCACCCACCCTCCTGTTCGCCCAAGGCGACAGTTCCCCGGCCCCATCCTCCTGCTGGAACGTCAGGACCCTGAACACGGCCGTCGGGTCCCATCGCCCCCCGGCCGGCACAACGGACGAACGCGCGGCCGCCGTGCTCTGGTCCGAGGACTTCGAGAACGGGCTGGGCGCCTGGACGGTGAACACACAGACCGGTGCGGTGACCTGGCAGCTCACCAGCACGGGCAACACCGGCGGATACACCCCCGGGCCATTGCAGAGCACCACCGGCTATCCGGGCGGCAGCTGGGTGGTGGCCGATTCGGACCTCCAGGGTACTGCGGGCGTGGCCGAGAACAGCACCCTCACCTCCCCGCCGATCACCGGCCTGGACACGGTGCCCTTCATGCTCCTGCGCTTCGAACAGAGCTTCCGCCAGCTGAACAACGACATCACCCAGGTGGAGGTGAGCGCCGATGGTGGCGTCAACTGGACGGTGTTCCCGGTGAACGGCGAGGTGCCCGGCAACCAGAGCACACCGGGCGCCCCGGTGGCCCAGACCGTGCTGCTCAACATCAGCGACGCGCTCAACGGCGGCTCGGGCGACATCCGGATCCGCTTCCACTGGCTCAGCCTGGAAGGCTTCACCTACAGTTGGCAGGTGGACGACATCGCCCTGCTGACCGTGGAGGCGAACGACCTGCGCATGCTGTCGGCCACCTACGCCGATTGGAGCCCGGACGAGCCCGACTTCAACGGGCTTCCCTACACGATCTATCCGGTGGACGAAGTGCGCGAACTGAAGTTCAAGGCGCTGGTGGTCAACAACGGCTCCCAGGCGCAGACCAATGTGCGGCTCCGGGCCGACATCGACGGGCCGGGGACCAACAACACGGTGCTGTACAGCGCACCCGTGGTGCTGCAGCCCGGGCAGATGGACAGCCTGTACATCACCGGATACACCCCCGTGGCCACGCCGGGCACCTTCCTGCTGAACCTCGAAGTGGTGCAGGACCAGGCCGAGGACCTGCCGGACGACAACGCCAGGACGTTGCGCTTCGACGTGGGGACCGACCGCTTCGCCCGCGATGAGGACGCCATGCAGGGCGACCGCGACAACGGGGGCGAGGCCTACGAACTGGGGAACTGGTACCATATCCGCAGCACCAAGACCCTGTACGCCATCGACGTGGCCCTGAGCGCGCGCACCGATCCCGGGACCCTGCTCACCGCCTCGGTGTACGACGAGGACCTCGGGCTGCTGATGGGCGCCCTGGAGCATGAGGTGCTGGCCAGCGAACTGAACCTGCAGGGCGAGCACGGGTTCATCACCCTTCCGCTCATCGCGCCGGTGGAGCTGGAGGATGGCCGGGACTACTTCGTGTCCATGGGGCACTACGGCGGCAACGAGGAGCTTTGGGTCGCCACCAGCGGCACCAGCGCACCCCAGAGCTCGCTGATCCTCGACGGAGGCTCCGGGCAGTGGTTCTACGTGACGGTGACGCCGATGGTGCGCATGAACTTCGACCCGGCCGCCGCGCTGGACGAACGGACCCTGGGCGGAACGAGGCCCACGGCCCTGCCCACGGTGTTCGACGAAAGCACCCTCGTGCGCTACGAACTGGAACGTGCCGCCCCGGTGCGCTGGGAGCTGCGCGATGCGCTGGGACGCCTGGTGCGCCAAGGGGATGAGGGCACGCGGCCCGCCGGTATGCACGGCATCGTGGTGGATGGTGCGGGGCTGGCGCCGGGGGTGCACCTCTTCACCCTGATCGACGGCGAGCGACGGTCCGTGATCCGCATCGTGCGCAACGGGGCGCGGTGATCGGACATTCGCAAGCGGCGGAGCCCCCGGATGACGGGGGCTCCGTGCATTGCACCCGGGCTATCTTTGGCCGCCATGACGCGCTTCCCCCTCACCGGCCGCCTCCGCCTGCGGACCCTGGCCGGCGTGTTCCCCGTCGCCCTTCTGCCCACCCTCGCCATGGCGCAGACCTGTGCGTTGACCGAGGAATTCCAAGGGCCGGCCGTGCCCGCGGGCTGGGACATCGGTCCGGACGTGGAGCGCCTCGACGCGAACGGTGCGGGCACCGGCGAGTTCGTGCCCGCCTGGCGCGTGGGCACCAGCACCGAAGCCAACGCCGGAGGCTATTTCCCCGTGCCCGAACGGCCGGTGGACAACCGGTTCATCATGGCCAATGACGATGCTTCGCCCTGCGACTGCGACCTGGACAGCGCCCGCCTCACCACCCCGCCCATCGACCTCAGCACGGCGGAACACACCCTGCTCACCTTCCGCTATTACATGGACGGCGCCTACGGAGGCGACAGCGCGTGGGTGGAACTGAGCCTGGACGGCAACACCTGGATGCGGGTGGCCGACCTTGCCGCAGGCAACGACTGGCAACGGGCCAGCGTGGACCTTGCATCCGCCGACGGAGCCTCCGCGGCACGGCTGCGGTTCCACTGGACCGACCGCGGTGCATGGGCCTCGGGCCTGGCCCTGGACGATGTGTGCGTACGTGGCCGTGCCGCGCACGATGTGGCGCTGGAACAACTCGCCTTCGGGAGCCTGCACAGCTCACCCTTCAACAGCACCGACGCCGGGCTCGACCCTGCCGAGGTGCCCGTGACCCAGAGCGGCTCACCGACCATCTCGGTGGTGGTACGCAACCGCGGCCACCTGCCCCTGTTCGGCACGCACGCTGCGGTGGACCTGGCCTTGAACGGCGGACCCCTGGGTACCTGGTATAGCGACACCCTGGACGTGCTGGCCCCCGATGCTGCCGACACCCTGTTGGTGCACACCGGTTGGACACCGTCCGGTCCCGGCAGCCTCACGGCGTCCGCCACGGTCCTCACCGGCGGCTCGGAGGACAACCCCGGCGACGAGGGGGCGTCGGTGGAACGCCGGCTCACCGCCGCCGGCTGGGCCGATGGCGACGGCTCCTACGCCCAGCGCACCGGGCCGACCCTGGGCGGGCTCGACGCCGGAGGTGCCGGCTATCTGGCGGGTTGCCGGTACGAGTTCCCGGCGGAAGGCCAGGTGCACGGCATGGGGGTGCGCTTCGACGCCGGGACCCAGGCGGGTGCACGCATCATCGGGCGGCTCCTCAACCCCGACCTGCAACCCATCGCTTCCACGGACACCATCGTGGTCACGGATGCGGATGTGCAGACGGGCCTGGCCTGGGGCTGGACCTTCCTGCCGTTCGACACGCTCGTGGAGGTGGCCGCCGGCACGGACGTGCTGGCCCTGATGGAACAGGTGCCGGACAGCGGGATGGTGCGCCTGGCCTCGGGCGGGGAAGTGCGCCCGGGCACCGCCATGATGCGGGAGCTGGGTTCCGCGGCGTGGACCTATCCGCTGCGGGCACCGCTGGTGAAGCTGCACCTGAGCCCGGTGGCCGTGGCGGTACCCGAGACCTCGTCCGAACTGGGCCTCCGGCTGCGCCAGGACATCACAAAGCTCATCATCACGGCGCCCTGGGTCATCGGTCAGGTGCGGGTGCTGGACCCGGCCGGGCGCATCGTGCACGTGGAGGGCGCCCGTGGCCCTGCGGCCGAAGTGGGGCTCGGCGGCCTTGCGCCCGGGGCCTACCTGCTGGAAGTGACGGGCGGATCGCACAGGGCCACCGCCCGTTTCGTGCATTCCCGGTAGGGCGCAACGCATACCCGCTTTCGCAAGCGAACGGACGGGACGGATCGTGGGCCGGGTGGTTCGTGCGATCTGACGAACGGCCGATCGGGCGAGGCAGCAGAGTTCCTACCTTGGGCGTCCTTAAATCGGAACAACCTCCAAAACAATGGTCACTCGATACACTGCAGCCCTTTCGTTCCTGGGCCTCGCCGCCCTGGCGAACGCCCAATGGGTCCGCACCGCGCCCGCCCGTGCGACGTTCGGTCCGGACCGCTCCGTTCCACAGCAGACCAAGCCCATGAACCTCGGCCATGCCAAGGTGGGCGGTGATGTGGTCTTCTATGAGGACTTCGCCAACGGCCTCGCCGGCAACAACGGTGTGGGTGCCTGGACGCTTTCCGGTCCTGACGCCAGCATCTGGGTGCATCACTACACCGGCCCCAACGGTGCCTACAGCGATCCCGTGCAGGAGATCATCCAATCGGAGACCGCGGCCAACGGCTTCATGCTGTTCGCGGCCGATTCGGCCAACTGCACCTGGTCCGGCCAGACGCCCACGCCCAATGCCACCTTCGTGAACTGGGAGGGCTCCCTGGTGAGCCCGGCGATCGACCTGAGCGCCACCCCGTACGTGCAACTGCAGTTCCAGCACGCCCACCGCTATTGCTGCGGCGATGCCCCCTTCTTCGTGGAGGTGAGCACCGACGGCGGCGCCACCTGGCCGAGCCGCTTCGATGTGAACCATGGTACGGCCGCCAACATCGGCGTGGACATCGACACCCGCTCGGTGAACCTCACCCAGGCGATCGCCGGCAACCCGGCCAACGTCATGATCCGCTTCTTCTTCGACGGCACCACCGCAGGTACCTCCCACTACTACTGGCAGGTGGATGATGTCCGCATCATCGAGCTGTACGAGTACGACCTGGCCATGACCGGTGCCGGCGCCGCCCAGACCCAGTGGGATGCGGCGACCGCCCTCACGTACGATTCGCTGCGCTATTCGATCTACCCCTACAGCCAGCTGCGTCCCATCGGCCTGAACATGACCGTGCTGAACAACGGCTCGATGACCCAGACCGGCGTGACGGCCAACTTCCTGGTGGAGCGTGCCGGCACCACCGTGCTGGACCAGGACCAGAACATCGCCACCTTCAACGCCGGGGAAACGCAGACGATCTTCGTGAACCCGGATTTCACCCCGCCCGCCACGGCCGGCACCTACGACGTCACCTGCTCCATCAACTCGGCGCAGACGGACAACACCCCGGCGGACAACAGCGGGGAGGTCTCCTTCGGTGTTTCGGAGTTCGACTACGCGCGCGACCTGGGCACGGTGGCCTCCTATGAGGAAGGCAACGGCAACAACGACCCGTACGAGATCTGCAACGGCTTCCACATCGCCAACGCGACCGACCTGTACGCCATCAACGTGGCGCTCCGCAACGGCGGCACGGGCACCGTGGGGCTGCTGATCCGCGGCACGCTGCGCGCCGGCGACCTCACCACCATCATCGCCCAAACGCAGGAGCACGAGATCGTGGCCAGCGACCTCAACGGTGCGAACGGCAACAAGTTCATCCCGCTGGTGTTCGACACGCCGCAGCCCCTGGATGCCGGCAGCGACTACATCGTGTGCCTCGAGCACTTCGGCGGCGGTCAGCTCCGTACGGGACAGAACGGTGTGAGCGAGGTGCAGACCTCCTTCATCTACTTCGACGGTCCCAGCGGCCTGGACTGGTACTACACCACCACCACGCCGATGATCCGCATGAACTTCAACCCGACCGTGGGCATCACCGATGCCGACCGCGTGGGTGGTGTGGGCCTGGGCCAGAACATGCCCAACCCGGCCGATGCCAGCACCACGGTGACCTTCGACCTGCAGGAGGCGGCCGCCACCAGCCTGGAGCTGCGTGACCTGAGCGGCAAGCTGGTGCGCACCGAGGACCTGGGCAAACGCGGCGCCGGTGCCCATCGCGTGACGATCAATACGTCCGACCTCACCGAAGGCGTGTACTTCTACACCCTCACCGCCGCCGGGCAGCGCCTGAGCAAGCGGATGACGGTGGTGCACTGACCCGCACACCTTGCATTTGGAGGCCCGGCCCAGTGCCGGGCTTCCTCTTTCATGCCCGGTGTGAAAAGGTCGCGCACCCGACGCGTCCGATCCAGGACGGTCGGATCAGGCCTCCCCCAGCAGGCCACGGCGTGCCTGCCGCATGAGCTCGCTGGCGAACACGAAAGCCTTGAGCTCCTCGTTCTCCGAGGCCAGCAGGGCCTTGCGGTCCCCGGTCCACCAGCAGCGGCCCGTATGCAGGAAAAGGATGTTCTGGCCCGTCTCGATCACCGAGTTCATGTCGTGGGTGATCACGATGGTGGTGGTGCCGTACTCCTCGGTGATCTCCTTGATCAGCTCGTCGATGAGGATGGAGGTCTGGGGGTCGAGGCCGCTGTTGGGCTCGTCGCAGAACAGGTACTTGGGGTTCATCGCGATGGCCCGGGCGATGCCCACCCGCTTCTGCATGCCGCCGCTGAGCTCGGCCGGGTACAGGCCGTCCTTGTCCACGATGTTCACACGCTCCAGGCAGAAGCGCGCCCGCTTCACCATCGCTGATGCCGTCATGCCGGCGAACATGCGGAGCGGGAACATCACGTTGTCCAGCACTGTCATCGAGTCGAACAGCGCCGAGCTCTGGAAGAGCATCCCGATCTCCTGGCGGATCACCCGCTTCTCGCCCAGGTCGAGCTCGTGGAAGGGCCGCCCATCGTAGAGGACACGGCCCGAATCCGGCCGGTGCAGCCCCACGATGCACTTGGCCAGCACGCTCTTGCCGCTGCCGCTCTTGCCGATCACCTGGTTCACCACCCCCTTGGCGAAGGTGGCCGTGATGTCGGTAAGCACCTGGGCACTGCCGAACCGCTTGCTGAGCCCGATGACCTCGATCATATCAGCAGCACCTGGGTGAGCAGGTAGTTGGCGATCAGGATCACAACGCTGCTGAACACCACGGCGGTGGTGGAGCTGCGGCCCACCTCCAGCGCACCGCCCTTGGTGTGGTAGCCGTGGTAGGCGGCCACGCTGGTGATCACGAAGGCGAACACCACCGTTTTGATCAGGGCATAGGTGACGGTGAACGGATCGAAGTCCCACTGCAGGCCCTGGATATAGTCGTTGGGGGCCACCACGCCGGTGAGCGTGCTCACGGTCCAGCCACCGAAGATGCTCAGGAACATGCTGATCACGATCAGGAAGGGGTTGATCAGCATGGCCGCGATGATCTTGGGCAGGATGAGGTAGCTGGCGCTGTTCACCCCCATGATGTCCAGGGCGTCGATCTGCTCCTTCACGCGCATGGTGCCCACTTCGGCGGCGATGTTGCTGCCCACCTTGCCGGCCAGGATCAGCGAGATGATCGTGGGGCTGAACTCCAGGATCACGCTCTGCCGCGCGGTGAAACCCACCACATAGCGCGGGATCCATGCGGCGTCGATGTTGCTGGCCGTCTGGATGGTGATCACCGCGCCCATGAACACCGAAAGCAGGGCCACGATGCCCAGGCTCTTCACGCCCAGCTGGTCGACCTCCTCCAGCACCCGCCGCCCGTACAGGCTGGTCCGCTCCGGGCGGCCGAACACCTGGCCGAGGAACTCGAAGTACCGGCCGATGTGGAAGAGGATGTTCATGACCTGCGGGGCTAAAATAGGCTCCCGGAGCCGAGCGTCGGGGCGGCCCGCCGGAAGGGCATGGGGTGTTCCCCTACCTTTGGCGACCATGTCGCCGCACCGGTCCATGCGAACGCTTCCGGCCCTGCTGGGCGCTTTGCTGCTGCTGGCCCCGCTGTTCGGCGGATGCGCCTCGCAGCCCCCCTACGGGGCCAAACGCAAGCGGGGGCGCAAGTGCGACTGCCCCAAGTGGGACCACCGCCCACCGACCGGGCCGCGCGATTGGAAGCATCATGCCTGGGCCCTGCCGCCCGGACCCCGACCCGTGGCATGAGGTGGACGAACGGACCGGATGCGCTGCGTGACCGGCTGCCTGCGGGTGCCGTGCCGGTGGTGCTGGAGTGGCTGCGGCACCACCGGGTGCAGGTGCGCATCAGCGCGCCCCGCCGCACCAAGCTCGGCGACTACCGCAGCCCCACCGCCCTGCGGCCTGCGCGGATCACCGTCAACGGCGACCTCAACCCCTACGCCTTCCTGGTGACCTTGGTGCACGAGTTCGCCCACCATGCCACTTTCGAGCGCTCCGGCCCCCGGGTTCGGCCGCACGGGGAGGAATGGAAACAGGCCTACGCCGAACTGATGCGCCCCTACCTGGCACCTGCCGTGCTGCCCGACGACGTGCGGGCCACCCTCGCCCGGCACCTGACCGACGCGGCGGCCAGCAGCTGCTCGGACCCCGCCTTGGTGCGGGTGCTCCGCCGGTACGACGACCGCCCCACGCCATTGCTGGAGGAATTGCCCGAGCGCACCATCTTCCGCCTCAAGGACCGGCTCTTCGTGAAGGGCCCGGCACGACGTACCCGCGTGGCCTGCCGATGCCTCAACGACCGGCGGCTCTATACCATCGACCGGATGGCCGGCGTGCAGGTGGAGACGCCCCTGCGCACCGCGGCCGACCCCTGGTGAACGACACAAGCAGCGATGACCGACAACCATACCTATTGCGTGATCATGGCCGGTGGCATCGGAAGCCGTTTCTGGCCGATGAGCCGCACCGCCCGCCCCAAGCAGTTCCTGGATTTCCTGGGGCTGGGCCGCACCCTCATCCAGCAGACCTTCGACCGGTTCCTGGCCATCTGCCCCCCGGAGAACATCCTGGTGGTGACCAACGCGGCCTACGCCCCCATCGTGAAGGAACAGCTTCCGCAGCTGAAGGACGACCAGGTGCTGCTTGAGCCCGGCCGCCGCAACACCGCGCCCTGCATCGCCTACGCCAACCACGTGATCGCCAAGCGCGACCCGGAGGCCCGCATCATCGTGGCGCCCAGCGATCACCTGGTGATGAAGGAGGCCGATTTCCACGACACGGTGCGCCTCGCCGTACAGCACGCCGCCTCGCACGATTGCCTGGTGACCCTGGGCATCATGCCCAGCCGACCGGACACGGGCTACGGCTACATCCAGTTCACCGATGATGCCGGCACCAGGCACCCGCGGGTGAAGCGTGTGCGCACCTTCACCGAAAAGCCCGACCACGAAACGGCTTTGCGCTTCATCGGCAGCGGGGATTTCCTGTGGAACAGCGGCATCTTCATCTGGACCGTGAAGAGCATCCGCAAGGCCTTCCGGCAGCACCTGCCCGACATGGAGCGTGCCTTCGAGGCCGGACACGACGCCTATGGAACGCCCCGCGAAAGGGCCTTCATCCAAAAGGTCTATGCCGACTGTGCGAACATCAGCATCGACTACGGCATCATGGAGAAGGCGGACAACGTCTTCGTGGTCACCAGCGATTTCGGATGGAGCGACCTGGGCACCTGGGGCAGCCTGCATACGCACCTGCCGCTCGATGAGGCCGGGAACGCCGTCGTCGGGCAGGATGTGCGGCTTTACGACTGCGCACGCAGCATGGTCCACGTGCAGGACCAACGGCTGGTGGTGCTGCAGGGCCTGGAGGATCACATCGTGGTCAGCACCAAGGACGTGCTGTTGGTGGTGCGCAAGCACGATGAACAGAAGATCAAGCAGTTCGTGAACGACGCCACCGCCGAGTGGGGGGACCGATACGTATGACCGGTCCCGGCGCAACCGGCCTCCCCGCCTACCTTCGCGCGCCCTGCCGCCCATGAGGACCGTCGATCACCGGACCGTTGATTCACCGGAGGCACTGGCGCGGATGACCGACGCGCTGGCCCATGCGCCCGTGATCGCCCTGGACACCGAGGCCAGCAGCTTCCACCGGTACCGGGTGCGGGTGTGCCTGGTGCAGGTGAGCGACCGCGAGCACACCTGGCTGGTGGACCCCTTCGCCACCCCTGAATTGACAGGGCTCGGCACGTTGCTGGCCCGGCCGGACATGGAAGTGGTGATCCACGACGCGGATTTCGATCTGCGTCTGCTGGCCCAGGAGCACGGCATCCGCGTGGAGAACGTGTTCGACACCCTGGTGGCCGCCGAGCTGCTCAACGAGCCCGAGATCGGCCTGGCCTCCCTGCTGAAGAAATACATGGGCCTGCATGTGGACAAAAAGTTCCAGAAGGCCGACTGGAGCAAGCGCCCCCTGCCCGATGCGATGCTGGACTATGCGGCCGGCGACACCGCCCACCTCATCGCCCTGCGGGACATTCTGGAAGGGCTGCTCAAGGAGAAGGGGCGATGGAGCTGGGCCCAGGAGGAATTCGCCCTGCTCACCGACGCCCCTTTCGACCTGCCGGTCAACACCGAGCCCGGCTACCTGCGGCTGAAGGGGGCCAAGCTGCTCAAGCCGCACCAGCTCGCCATCCTGCGCGAGGTGCATGCCTGGCGCGAGGGCGTGGCCGAGCGGCTGGACCGTGCGCCGTTCATGGTGCTCGGCAACGAGGTGCTGCTCGGCCTGGCCAAGGAGCCTCCCGCCACCGGGAACGAACTGGCCCGACGCCCGGGTGTGGGGGACAAGGTCTTCGCCCGCCACGGCAAGGCCATCCTGGACGCCGTACGCCGCGGCGCCGCATTGCCCAAGGACCAGTGGCCCCGGGTGGAACGCCCCAAACGCTGGGACCGGGATCCCGACCACGATGAGCGGCTCAAGCGTCTGAAGGCCGTGCGGGACCGGCTCACCACCACGAACGACCTGCGCATGGGCATCGTGGCGAGCAACCTCCTGTTGCAGGAGATCGCCCGCAACAAGCCCGCCGACCTGCAGGCCCTGGCCGCCCTGCCGGGTGTGCGGCGTTACCAGGTCGAGCTTTTCGGCTCGGACCTATTGGCCGCGATCTGAACGCCTGTGATCTTTCTCACGGCCCCGCGAAAGGGACCGTTCTACGTTTGCATGCTCCTGCCGACCGGCACCATGACCCGACCCGCCACCCCGCCCCATGAGCCTTGAACCGCTCGGCCATGCCGGGGCCTTCATCATGGGCCTGTCCCTGGGGCTCATGGGCGGTGGCGGGTCCATTCTCACCGTGCCCATCCTCGTGTACCTCTTCGGGCAGGATGCCGTGACGGCAACAGGGCTATCCCTCTTCATCGTGGGCGCCACCAGTGCGGCGGGGTTGTTCAGCCATCATCGGCAGGGGAACATCCACTGGCCCACGGCCGCCATTTTCGGCGCCGCATCCATGGCCAGCGTCTTCGTCGCCCGCCATTGGCTGGTGCCCGCCATTCCGGATCCGGTTTGGCAGGGGAACACCTTCATCCTGCGCAAGGACGCCACGCTGCTCATCCTTTTTGCGGCGACCATGTTTGTTTCGGCGGCCCGGATGATCCGCGGAAACAACCCGGAAGGCGCGCACCCTGTCAGGCCCAACGTCGTGCCCTTGGTGGCCATTGGCCTTGGGACGGGCCTGCTCACCGGGGTGCTCGGTGCAGGTGGCGGATTCCTCATCGTCCCCGCCCTGGTGCTCCTGGTCGGCATGGGCATGAAGCACGCGGTGGGCACCTCCCTGCTGATCATCACCGTGAACTCCTTCGTGGGATTTTCGGGCGACACATCCGTCCATTTGGCAGAACACACGACGATCCTTCTCCCGATCCTGAGCCTGGCCATCCTGGGCATCGTTCTTGGAAGCCGCCTGGCCACCCGTACCCGGAACGAAAGATTGCGACCGGCCTTCGGCTGGTTCATTCTGGCGATGGGTACGTTCATCATTGCCCACGAACTTTACACCATCGCCGCTTAAGGCGGCACCAAAGACGAAGATCATGAAGATCGAACAGATCTACACTGGCTGCCTGGCACAAGGCGCGTACTACATCGAAAGCGATGGCGAGGCCGCGGTGATCGACCCGTTGCGCGAGCCCCAACCGTACATCGACCGGGCGGCCAAGGATGGCGCCAAGATCAAATACGTGCTGGAGACCCACTTCCACGCCGACTTTGTGAGCGGCCATGTGGACCTGGCGGAGCGCACCGGCGCCACCATCGTGTACGGCCCCACCGCACAGACCGGGTTCGCCGCGCATGTGGCCACCGACGGTGAGAAGCTCAAGCTGGGCAAGGTCACCATCCAGGTACTGCACACGCCCGGCCACACCATGGAAAGCGCCTGTTACCTGCTGCTGGATGAGAACGGCAGGCCGCACTGCCTCTTCAGCGGCGATACGCTCTTCATCGGCGATGTGGGCCGCCCCGACCTGGCACAGAAGGCAGGCTCCCTCACCACCGAAGACCTGGCCGGGCACCTCTACGATTCGCTGCACAACAAGGTCATGCCCCTGCCGGATGACGTGATCGTGTACCCCGCGCACGGCGCCGGCAGTGCCTGCGGCAAGAACATGAGCAAGGAGACCTCGGACACCCTGGGCCACCAGAAACAGGTGAACTACGCGCTGAGGGCCTCCACCAAGGAGCAGTTCATCCAGGAGGTCACCGAGGGCATCCTGCCGCCGCCCGCCTACTTCCCGCAGAACGTGGCCATGAACCGCGGCAGCATCCCCAGCCTGGAAAAGGTGAAGGAGCACGGCCTGCGCGCGCTGACGCCGGAGCAGGTGGAAATGGAGGTGGAGAGCCAGGGTGCGCTGGTGCTGGACACGCGGCCTGCACAGGTGTTCAAGGACGGCTTCGTGCCGCGCAGCATCAACATCGGTCTGCGGGGCGACTTCGCACCGTGGGTGGGCACCATGATCCCGGACGTGAAGCAGCCTCTTGTGCTCGTGGCCGAGGAAGGCAGCGAGGAGGAGGCGGTGACGCGCCTGGCCCGTGTGGGCTACGACAACGTGCGGGGCTTCCTCAAGGGCGGCATGGCGGCTTGGACCGCGGCAGGACGTGAGGCGGACACCTTGGAGAGCATCTCCGCCGAGGAACTGGCCAGGCGCATGCGCACCGGCCGTTTGAACGTGGTTGACGTACGCAAACCGGGAGAGTGGAACGCCGAACATCTGGAGCACGCCCGCTTCGCACCGCTGCAATACCTCAACGATCATCTGGCGGAGTTCGACCGGAACGAGACCAACTACATCCACTGTGCAGGGGGCTACCGCAGCATGATCGCGGCCTCGGTGTTGAAAGCGCGCGGCTACCACAACGTGGTGGACGTGGCCGGGGGCTTCACAGCGATCAAGCTGACCGACCTGCCGGTCACGGATCTCGTATGCCCCAGCAAGACGGTGCAGTAAGGAAGGGTTCCCGCACGATCCTTTCCCCCGTGACAAGTGGGTCCTGACCAAGCCGATCCATTACCTTTGAGCGATGTCCGAGATCATCTTCAGCGTGCGGGAATCGCCGGAAGGCGGCCTAGAGGCGGAGGCCTTGGGTGCATCGATCTTCACCGATGGCGAGGACATGGAAATGCTTTTGGCCAACGTGAAGGAGGCGGTGGCCGCGCATTTCGAGGATGCAGAAATGCCCAAGGTGATCCGATTGCATTTCCTCAAGGAGATCGTGATCGCGGCATGAACCTGCCCCGGAACCTTACCGGAAGACAACTTGCCAAGGCATTGGAAAAGCTTGGTTATACCATCACCAGGTAAAAAGGCAGCCATATCCGCATCACGACCGCAGTGAACGGCGAACACCATGTGACCATCCCGGATCACAGGCCGCTCAAGGTGGGAACGCTCGCAGCCATCCTGCGGGACATTGGCGCCCATCACGATCTGGAAAGGGATGCCCTTGTTCGCGAGTTGTTCTGAAGGCTTTTCACTGCAAGCTTTTCCGGCAACCTCCGGACACTTGACCAAGGCCCTTTCCGTGAGGATCATCACCGAGCACCTTCGGCATGGTGCCGACCTTTGCTGGCCGTAACACGAAGGTGATCATGAAGCGTTCCTGGCTGCTCACCCTGTTCGGCATCGTGCTGGGCGCTTTGGCCGGCTGGGCGTACTGGCACGGGTGGGGCTGCACCAACGGCTGCGCCATCACCAGCAGCCCGGTGAACAGCGCGCTGTATGGCGGCCTGATGGGCGCATTGCTCATGAACACCTTCAAGAAGGAACCCGAACAACCGGCCACGGACCGGACCAACACCCCCGACTGAATGTTCCGCACGCTTTTCGGCATGGGCCCCAAGGTGGACCTGAAGGCCCTCAAGGACCAAGGCGCCACCATCCTGGACGTGCGCACCACCGGTGAATATGCCGGCGGCCACGTGAAGGGATCGATCAACATCCCGCTGGACCAGTTGGCCGGCAAGCTGAAGAAGCTGCCCAAGGACAAGCCGGTGATCGCCTGCTGCCTCAGCGGCGGCCGCAGCGGCAGTGCCGTTTCGCTGCTGAAGGCCGAGGGCTACGAGGCCTACAACGGCGGCGGCTGGGCCAGCCTGGACCGCATTCTGAAGGGTTGACGATGGCGAGGTTGCGGCAGTTCGGCTTCATGCGCCTGTTGCGCGCGGCGCTGGCAGTGCTGTTCCTGTTGGAAGCATTGCGCGGGGGCGGGGCGGTGGCCTGGATCCTGGCCGCACTGCTCGGCGCACAGGCCTGGTTCAACGTGGGCTGCTGCGGTACCGCTTGTGCCACACCGTCGGCGAAACGGAGGATCGCCACGGATGTTCAGGAAATACACTTTGAGGAAGTGAAGGCACCATGAGCGCAAAACCCGGTTTCAAGGAGTTGATCAACGGCGACAAGCCCGTGGTGGTGGACTTCTTCGCGGAGTGGTGCGGGCCGTGCAAGGTGATGAAGCCCATCCTGGACGAGTTCAAGGCCGCCATCGGCGACCAGGCCGTGGTGCTGAAGGTGGATGTGGACAAGAACCCGGCCGCCGCGCAGGCCTACCAGGTGCGGGGTGTGCCCACACTGGCCATCTTCAAGAACGGCCGCGTCGTGTGGCGGCAAAGCGGGGTGCTGAGCTCCGAACAGTTGCAGCAGGCCCTACGGCCGTTCCTGTGAAGGCACCCGCTCCCCGGCGTTCGCCAAGTGCACCTGTACCGCCCCGCGTGAAAGCGTGACCAGGCCCTTGCGTTGCAATTGCTGGAGCAGGCGCGTGATCACCTCACGCGGTGAGCCCAGCTCCTGGGCGATGTCTTGGTGCGTGACCTTCAGGTTGGTCTCACCGGCGGCCTGCGCACGTTTCACCAGGTAGTTCCACAGCTGGTCGTCCATGCGGCGGAAGGCCAGGGTCTCGATGGTCTCCAGCAACTCACCGAAACGCTGGGCTTGCGCAGCACCCACGTAGCGCCGCCATTCGGGGTACACCATCCATTCATCGGCGTAGCGCGCGGGCACCATCTGCAGCTCGGCATCCTCCTCCACCACGGCCAGGATCGCGCTGGTCTTGCGCGCTTCGCAACAGGTGAGCGAGAGGGAGCACGTTTCCCCTGGGAGTATGTGGTAGAGGAAGCGCTCCTTGCCGTCCGGGTCCTGGGCCAGGATGCGCAGGCTGCCCTTGGCCACGATCGGGATCTGCGTGATGACATCCCCCGGGCGCATGATCACAGTGCCCGCCGGGTAGGTCCGTCGGGTCACCACGGCTTCAAAGGCCTGTTGGAGCTCGTGATCGGTGAACATGGCAGCAAGGTAATGTCCTGCCAACGCTGGTCCGTGCGCAGGGATCCAGCCACAGGCACAGCTGCACGGAGCGTGCGCTCGCACGTTCTACCGGGACGGAACCGGCTTCACCCGGGGTTCCAACCAGGAACGCACGCCGTCCGCGTCCAGTTGGCCGGTGGCCACTTGGATCACGAGGTCATACTCCGCATCATCTCTTTCACGTACGTCCATATCGTATGTACGTAGGACAAGGCGCATGAGCAGATATCCTGTGCGCTTGTTCCCATCCACGAAAGGATGGTTCTTCACAATACTTTCCAGTATCGCCGCTGCCTTGCCGATGGCGTCCGGATACAGGTCCTCGCCCCCGAAAGTCGCGTACGGCCGGGCCAATGCCGCCTCCAAGCCGCCCATGTCCCGCACCCCTTGGGAACCGCCTGTTGCCGAGACCACCTCACGATGGATCCCCAGCGCCTCCTCCAAGCCGATCATTGGCCCAATCGCAAAAGCAGATCCCGTTTCTCGACCAGGATCTCGCGCAGCGCGATGATCCGCTTCTGCTCCTCAGCGGTCTTGCGTTCGAACTCGATCAGGTAGTCGAGCACCTCCTGAACGATCGCGTCCGGGGCGGTCTCGAGCCTCTTCGAGATCTCGATCTGCTTCTGCTTGTTCGTCATCGCTCTACAAAACTAAGCATGCAGGGACGTGACAACGTCCTACGAACGTGCGGAAGCTCGATACGCATTAGCGGATGGGCCACACCCCCCGGTCCTCCCGAGCCGCCCTACCCCCCGCTCACCATCTTGGCCGGGTCCACCCACTTGTCGAAGTCCCCGGCGCTGACGTGACCGAGCGCGATGGCGGCCTCCTTCAGTGTGGTGCCCTCCTTGTGCGCCTTCTTCGCGATCTCGGCGGCCTTGTAGTAGCCGATGTGCGGATTGAGGCTGGTGACCAGCATCAGCGAATTCTCCAGATGGCGCTTGATGACCGGGCGGTTGGGTTCGATGCCCTCGGCGCACTTGTCGTTGAAGCTCACGCAGGCGTCGCCGATCAGGCGCGCGCTCTGCAGCACGTTGGCGGCGATGACGGGTTTGAACACGTTGAGCTCGAAATGCCCGTTGCTGGCGCCGATGCCCACGGTCACATCGTTCCCCATCACCTGGGCGGCCACCATGGTGAGGGCCTCGGGCTGGGTGGGGTTCACCTTTCCGGGCATGATGGAGGATCCGGGCTCGTTGTCGGGGATCACGATCTCGCCGATACCGCTCCGCGGGCCGCTGCTGAGCATGCGGATGTCGTTGCCGATCTTCATCAGGCTCACGGCCAGCCGGCGCAGGGCACCGCTGAGCTCCACCATGGCATCGTGTGCGGCCAGTGCCTCGAACTTGTTCGGGGCGGTGACGAAGGGCAGTCCGGTGAGCTCGGCGATCTTCTTCGCCACCAGCACACTGTAGCCCGCGGGTGCGTTGAGGCCCGTGCCCACGGCCGTTCCGCCGAGCGCCAGCTCACGCACCATCTCCAGGGCGTTGTTCACGGCGCGCAGGCCGTTGTCCAGCTGCTGCACATAGCCGCTGAACTCCTGACCGAGCGTGAGCGGCGTGGCGTCCATGAAATGGGTGCGCCCGGTCTTCACCACGTCCTGGAACGCCGCCGCCTTCCGCGCCAGGGTGTCGCGCAGCTTCCTCACCCCGGGCAGGGTCACCTCCACGGTGACCTTGTAGGCCGCGATGTGCATGGCCGTGGGGAAGGTGTCGTTGCTGCTCTGGCTCTTGTTGACGTCGTCGTTCGGGTTGAGCACCTTCTGCTCGTCGGTGAGCTTGCCGCCCTGGAGCACGTGCGCGCGGTAGGCCACCACCTCGTTCACGTTCATGTTGCTCTGGGTGCCGCTGCCGGTCTGCCAGATCACCAGCGGGAACTGGTCGTCCAGATCGCCCCTCAGGATCTCGTCGCACACCCGGCCGATCAGGTCGCACTTCTCCTGGGGCAGCTTGCCCAGCTCGGTGTTGGCCAGGGCGGCGGCCTTCTTCAGGTAGGCGAAGGCATGGATGATCTCCCGGGGCATGCTGGCCGGCGGGCCGATGCGGAAGTTGTTGCGGCTGCGCTCGGTCTGGGCGCCCCAGTACTTGTTGGCGGGCACTTTCACCTCGCCCATGGTGTCTTTCTCGATGCGGTGGTCCATTTTCTATGATTGGGTCGAGGCGGTGCCTCGACGGTACTTATTTCCGGTTGATCAGTTCCAGGATCTTCTCCATGGGCCGGCCGATCACGGCCTTGTGGCCCTTGATCACCACAGGACGCTCAATGAGCTGCGGGTTCTCGTGCATCACACGGATCCACTCATGCTCGCTGAGCTCCTGGTCCTGATACCTCCGCACGTACAACGGTTCGTTCTTCCGCACCAGGTCCCTGGCGGGAATACCCAGCTTCAACACCAGCGTTTCCAGCTCGTGGATGTCCGGGACGTCGCTCAGGTAGTCCACCACCCGCGGTTCGATGCCGCGTTCGCGCAGCATCTCCAACACGTTGCAGCTCTTGGTGCAGCCGGGGTTGTGGTAGATGGTGTACTCAGGCATACCGTTGAGCCGACGGTGGGTGAGCAACGGCGGTGGGGCGGCACCCCGGGTCGGGCGTTGATGGGGCCGGGCAGGTCCTGCTGCGCATCACGCCACTTTCTGGCTTTGTCCGTGCTGCATCAGCCAGGCCTTGAGGAATTCATCGATCCCGCCGTTGAGCACATCGTCCACATTGCTGGTCTCGTGGTCGGTGCGCACGTCCTTGACCAGCTTGTACGGTTGCAGCACGTAGTTGCGGATCTGGCTGCCCCACTCGATCTTCTTCTTGCCGGCCTCGATCTCGCTGCGCTTGCTGCGCCGCCGCTCGAGCTCGGCCTCGTAGAGCTGGCTCTTGAGCAGTTGCAGGGCCTTGTTCTTGTTCTCCAGCTGGCTGCGGGTCTCGGTGTTCTCGATGATGATGCCGCTGGGGGCGTGGCGCAGGCGCACGCCGGTCTCCACCTTGTTCACGTTCTGGCCGCCGGCGCCACCGCTGCGGAAGGTGTCCCAGGTGATGTCCGCCGGGTTGATCTCGATCTCGATGCTCTCGTCCACCAGCGGGTACACGTAAACGCTCACGAAGCTGGTGTGACGGCGGGCGTTGCTGTCGAAGGGGCTGATGCGCACCAGGCGGTGCACGCCGTTCTCGCCCTTGAGCATGCCGAAGGCGAACTCGCCGCCCACTTCCATGGTGGCCTGCTTGATGCCGGCCGCCTCACCGTCCTGGTAGTCGAGGATCTTCACCTGATAGCCCTCCTTCTCGGCCCACATGCGGTACATGCGCAGCAGCATCAGGGCCCAGTCGTTGCTCTCGGTACCGCCGGCGCCGCTTGTGATCTGCACCACGGCGCTCAGGGGGTCCTCCTCGGCGCTGAGCATGTTCTTGAACTCGAGCTCCTCGAGGGCATGGGCGGCCTTGGCGTACTGGGCTTCCAGTTCCTGTTCGCTCACCTCCTTGGCCTTGAAGAAGTCGAACATCACCTCCAGGTCGTCCAGTTCGCGGCCCACCCCCTGGTAGAGCTCCACCCAGCGCTTGAGCTCGCGGATCTTCTTCATGGTGGCCTGGGCCTTTTTCTGGTCGTTCCAGAAATCGGGGTCGTGGGTGTACTTCTCCTCCTCGAGGATCAGGCCCCGCTTGTCCTCGATGGCGAGGTAGCCCCGGAGGGCGTCGAGCCGCTCGCGGAGTTCGTCGATCTTTTCGGTGGTGATCATCCGGGTGGAGCGGCCGCGAAATTACGCCTTGCGGAGCAGGCCCCGGTTCAGATCGGGATGTCCTTGCCGGTGGCGTCCAGCACGCGGAAGTCGAGGTACTGACTGGACCCCTCGCCCACCACCTTCACCCACTTGCGCCAGCGCCACCACCACTTTTGGCGCACGCTGGGGAAGCCTTTGGTGAGGTAGGCGGCGATGAAGGGGTGCACCTGCAGGGTGAGGCCGCCGAGGTCCTTCTCCACCAGCAGATGGTTCAGGGCGTTCTCGATGGCGTCGATGATGAGCACGGGCGCGCCCACTTCGCCGGTGCCGCCGCAGGTGGGGCAGCTCTCGGTGGTATCGATCTCCGTCTCGGGGCGTACGCGCTGGCGGGTGAGCTCGATGACGCCGAAGCGCGAGGGCGGCAGTACGTTGTGCTTGGCCTTGTCGTCGGCCATGGCGTCCTTGAAGGCCTTGTGGAGCTCGCGCCGGTTGTTGGCGTCGTAGAGGTCGATGAAGTCGACGGCGATGATGCCGCCCATGTCGCGCAGCCGCAGCAGCCGAGCGATCTCGCGGGCCGCCTCGATGTTGATGTCCAGCGCGTTCTTCTCCTGGTCCTGGTTGCCGCCCTTGCGCGCGCCGCTGTTCACGTCGATGACGTGCATGGCCTCGGTCTTCTCGATGATCAGGTAGGCGCCGCTGGGCAGCATCACCTGTTTGCCGAAGGCCTGCTTGATCTGCCGGTTGACCCCGAACTGGTCGAAGATGTCGAGCTTGCCCCGGTAGGCCTTGACGATGCCGGCCTTCTCGGGGGCGATGCGCTCCAGGTTCTGGCGCACCTCATCGGCCAGGGCCTCGTCGTTGACGTGGATGCTGGTGAAGTCCTTGTTGAGCAGGTCGCGCAGCACGGCGCTGGTGCGGTCGATCTCGCCCAGGACACGCTTGGGGGGGATGGCGCTGCGCAGGTTGTGGAAGCAGGTGTCCCAGCGCTGGAGCAGGTTCTTCAGGTCGGCCTCCAGGTCCTCGGTGCGCTTGCCCTCGGCGTTGGTGCGGATGATGACGCCGTGGTTGGCGGGCCGGATGCGCTGCATGAGCTCCTTGAGGCGCCTGCGCTCCTGCTCGTCCTTGATGCGCGCCGAGATGCTCACCTTGTTGGTGAAGGGCACCAGCACCATGTAACGCCCGGCCAGGGTGACCTCGGCGGTGAGGCGCGGCCCCTTGGTGCTGATGGGCTCCTTGGCGATCTGCACCAGCAAGCTCTGGCTGGCGCTCACCACCTCGGCGATCTTGCCGTCCTTGTTGATGTCGGGGTCGAGCTTCCAGCCCGAGAGGTCGCTGGAGGCCACCGTGCCGCTGACGGCACCTTTGGCGAACTTGTAGCTGTTGCGGTACTGGGGCCCCAGGTCGAAGTAGTGGAGGAAGGCGTCCTTCTCGTGGCCCACATCGACGAAGGCCGCGTTGAGGCCGGGGGCCACCTTGCGCACCTTGGCCAGGTGGACATCGCCCACGGTGAAGCCGCGTTCGGTGCGTTCCCGATGCAGTTCCATGAGCACCGGGTGCTGGCGCCCAGGCACCGAGCGCAGCAGGGCCAGGGCCACTTCGCCGGCGGAGGAGCGTATGACCAGGTCTACGCTCACCGGTGTGCGGTTGTGGGTGGTTCGGGCACGATCCAGGGGGATGTGCGCAGCCGGCACCAGGAGGGCGCGTGCCGCTCAGGGCACGGCCCCGGCGCTTGGCTGAAGCGTCCTACCGGAGCTTCTTCTTGTGGCGGTTCTTCCGCAGGCGCTTCTTGCGCTTGTGGGTGGCCATCTTGTGGCGCTTCCGCTTCTTACCGCAGGGCATGTTCCTGTGCTTCTAATTTGTTCCTCAAGACTTCCAGTGCCTGGTCCGTGGCCTTTTGGGCTTCGGGATCGGGCGTCAATTGCCTGTACCGTGTCAACGCCTCGATGGCCGGCAGGATGCTGTCCATCGAAGCGTAGCTCTGCCCCAGCAAGGACCACGCTTCGGGGAGCGTGCCGGCCGTGTCCAGCTCCACCACCTTGCGGAAGCGGGCCGCGGCCTTGTCCATCTGCCCGCTCTGCAGGCTGAAGAGGCCCAGGTGCCAATGCACTTCGGGCCGTTCGGGATGCTCCTCGGCCAGCTGGCGGAGCAGCATGATGCCCTGCATGGGCTCCTGGCCGTTCACCAGGGCCACCGCCTCGTCCAGGCGGCGTTGCAGGTCATCGGGCACGGCCGTCGCCTGGGTGTCGGCGGGCGCCGTGCGCGGGGTGCGGGGCAGCAGCATCAAAAGAACGACCACCGCCAGCGCCCCGGCCAAGGCCAGGTAGTGGACGGTGCCCCAACGCCTCATCCCTTGGCCGACCGGTTCTTCACCCGGTCGATGAACACGTCCGCCGGCTTGAAGGCCGGCACGTCATGGGCGGGGATGACGATGGTGGTGTTCTGGCTCAGGATGCGGCCGGTCTTCTGGGCACGGTGCTTCACCACGAAGCTGCCGAACCCGCGCAGATGCACGTCCTCACCCTTCTCCAGGCTGGCCTTCACCTCCTCCATGAAGGCCTCGATGGTCGCGAGCACGGCATTCCGCTCCACTCCGGTGCGCTTTGCGATGATGCCGACCAGTTCTGCCTTCGTCATGCCCTTCAGACTTTTTGGGGGCGCAAAGATAGGGTTCTTTCCATACCAAGCAACGCATCTTTGTGCTTGGATGTCAAGCCTTTCTTGGTTCACCCGAGCCGTGGTCGGCTGGTACGCCTCCGGCCACCGCGACCTGCCGTGGCGGCGCACCCGCGACCCCTACCGGATCTGGCTGAGCGAAGTGCTCCTGCAACAGACCCGGGTGGACCAGGGCATGCCCTACTACGAACGCTTTGTAGAGCGATGGCCCACCGTGGAAGCGCTGGCGACAGCCGATGAACAGGAAGTGCTCAAGGCCTGGCAGGGCCTGGGCTATTACAGCCGGGCCCGCAATCTTCTCTCCGCCGCCCGCCAGGTGGTGCACGTGCACGGCGGCCGCTTCCCCGACACGCGTGCCGGGCTGCGCCAACTCCAAGGGGTGGGCGAATACACCGCCGGAGCCATCGCCTCCATCTGCTTCGGCAGGCCCGAGGCCGTGGTGGACGGCAACGTGTACCGCGTGCTGGCCCGCGTTTTCGCGATCGGCACCCCCATCGACAGCACGGCCGGGCAGCGTGAATTCCGTGCGCTCGCCGCCGCCTTGCTGCCCAAGACCGCCCCCGGCGACCACAACCAGGCCGTGATGGAGCTGGGTGCCACGGTATGCGTGCCGCGCGCACCGTTATGCGACCGCTGCCCGGTGTCCCCGCGCTGCCTGGCCCGGCGGCAGGGATGCATCGACCGTCTTCCGGTCAAGGGCGGGCGGGGTCGGGTGCGCGAACGCCATTTCAACCACCTGTGCATCGCCACCGACGGCGGGCTGGTGTTGCGCAAGCGGACCGGCAAGGACATCTGGGCGGGCCTGCACGAGCCGCCCCTGCTGGAATCGCCGCACCCCCTGGCACCGGCGGCGTTCAGGTCCGCCCTGCGCCGCGCGTTCGGTCCGGGCTGGAAGGTGCATGGCCACACCGGCCCGGTGCGCCACGTCCTGAGCCACCAGGTGCTCCACCTCACCTACTGGGAAGTGACACCGCCCAGGTCCTTCGCCCCACCTGCGGATTGGCGCGCCGTGGCCGGACCGCACCTGGACCGCCACCCTGTGCCGCGCCCCATCGAGCGCTACCTCGCCCTGCGGCGACCTGCGGAACCGGGGCCGTAGCTTCAGTTATCCACGATCGCCCCGGCGACGGTCGGCCCCGGGTTATCTTTGGGATCCTGTTCAAGACCAACATGTCCGGAGTCAACAAAGTGATCCTGATCGGCAACCTGGGTGCCGACCCCGAAGTGCGCCACCTGCAGAACGGTGCCACCGTGGCCAACTTCCGCATCGCCACCAGCGAGACCTTCAAGGACCGGCAGACCGGCGAGAAGCGCGAGCAGACCGAGTGGCACAGCATCGTGGCCTGGCGGGCCTTGGGCGAGATCACCGAGAAGTACCTGCGCAAGGGCAGCAAAGTGTACGTGGAGGGCAAGTTGCGCACGCGTTCCTGGCAGGATCGCGACGGCAACACGCGCTACACCACGGAGATCCATGCCGAGGACATGACGCTGTTGGACCGCCCCGCGGGCGACCGCCAGAGCGCACCGCCACCCGCCGCGGCCGCTGCCGCCGAACCGGTGGGCACGGCCCCGGCCGTTACCAGCGAGCCTGCGGACGACCTGCCCTTCTGAACGCGCCTGCTGCCCGCCCTTGGCCGGGCCGTCCATGGAGCCACCGCCTGCCCTGCACACACCCCTCACCGATCCGCTGCTGATCGCAGCCTGGGCGGCCATCGGTGTGCTGCTCCTCGGATCGGCGGCGATGTCGGCCGCCGAAGTGGCCCTCTTCAGCCTCAACCCCACCCAACTGCGCGACCTGCGCGAGCGGGGTGGCCGCAGCGGTGCCCGAGTGCTCGACCTGCTGTCGCGGCCGCGCCGGTTGCTGGCCACCATCCTCATCACCAACACCTTCGTCAACATGGGCGTGGTGGTGCTCAGCGCCGTGGTGATCCAAGGGCTGCTGGATGCAGGCGGTGGGGCGCCATGGCTGACCCTGGGCATTCATGTGCTGGGCGTGGCCCTGGCGATCCTGTTGCTGGGTGAGATGCTGCCCAAGGCCTTCGCCGCCGGCCATGCCCTGGGGGTGGCCACCGTGCTGGCCGGGCCGCTTGCCGCGCTCCGCTGGCTGCTGACCCCGGTGAACGAGCTGTTGGTGCGCGCCAGCACCCTCCTGGAACGGCGCTACCGCCGGAAGCCCTCCAAGGGCCTCTCGGTGGACAGTCTGGGCCAGGCGCTGGAACTGGCCCCTGCGGCCAGCACCACCGACGAGGAACGACGGATCCTGAAAGGCATCGTGAAGTTCGGCCGCGTGGAAGTGCGCGAGGTGATGCGCCCGCGCACCGCCATGGTGGCCTTCGACAAGGCGCTCCGTTTCCCCGACCTGGTCACGGCCATCATCGGCAGCGGCTTCTCCCGTGTGCCGGTGTACGAGGGCACCCTGGACCATGTGATCGGGGTGCTGCACATCAAGGACGTGCTGCCGTACCTGGACAAGCCGGACATGGACTGGCTGGCCCACCTGCGCGAGCCGTGCTTCGTGCCCGAGACCAAGAAGCTGGACGACATGCTCAAGGAATTCCAGCGGCAGAAGATGCACCTGGCCATCGTGGTGGACGAGTACGGAGGCACCAGCGGCCTGGTGACCTTGGAGGACGTGCTGGAGGAGATCGTGGGCGACATCACCGACGAGTTCGACGACGAGGAGCTCACGTACACCAAGCTGGACGACCGCACCTGGGTGTTCGAGGGACGCACGCCGTTGAACGACCTCTATCGGATCATGGGCATCGACGGCAGCCTGTTCGAGGAACACCGGGGCGACAGCGGCACCGTGGGCGGCTTCGTGCTGGAGCTCACCGGGCGGATCCCGCTCAAGGGCGAACGGGTGTCGCTGCGGAACCTCACCTTCGTGGTGGAATCCTCGGACAACAAGCGGGTGCGACGTGTCAAGATCAGCGTGGGCGATGAGGGTGCGGCCTGAACATGCCGTCGTTGCCGCCGCGCTGGGGCTGGCCCTGGGTTGCACCCCGGACCCGCGCCCGCTGCCGCACGGCTACTTCCGCATCGACCTGCCGCCCGTGGCCTACACCGTGCACGACGCCGGCTGCTACACCGCCGAGGTGCCCGCGGCCGTGCATGTGCGGCCCCGCCAGGCCGAAGGGCAGCGTTGCTGGAGCGACCTGGACTACGGACCGTACAAGGCCCGTGTGCACCTCACCTACCGCACGGTGAACGGCGACCTGGACCGGCTGATCGAGGATGCCCACATCCTGAAGCGCAAGCACGAGCTGAAGGCGGCGCGGATCCGTACCGAGGTGGTGCATCGCGACAGCGCCCGGGTGCACGGCACCATCTTCGACGTGGAGGGGGATGTGGCCAGCCCGATGGTGTTCTATGTCACGGACAGCAGCAGGCACTTCCTCTACGGCGCCCTTTACTTCCTGGCCCGGCCCAACGCGGACTCACTCGCGCCCGTGACCGACCGTGTGCGGGCCGACATGCGCCACTTCGTCGGCAGCCTGCGCTGGAACGGCCCTTCCGGTGGCGTGGATCAGGGCCAGCAGCACGCTCAGCAGTAGCAAGGCGCCCAGTTGGTGCAACACCCCCAGGGCGATCTGCACGGTGGTGAGCAGCGTGGCCACCCCCAGCGCGAACTGCAGGACCACGGTGGCCACCAGCCAGTGTCCCGTACGGGCCACGCGCACATCGTGGCGCAGTGCGACGACCAGTGCGATGCATGCGGCGGCCACCAGCCAGGCCAGGTTGCGGTGCACGAACTGCACCCCATCGCGGTGGTCGGTGAGGTCCTTCACCAGGTCGCCGAAGGCGTGCACGTTCTCCGGCATGAAGGCCCCGTGCATCAGCGGCCAGGTGTTGTAGATGCGGCCTGCATCGAGCCCGGCGGTGAAGGCCCCGTACACCACCTGTAACAGCAGCAGCGGCAACAGCAGGCGCGACCACCGTCCCGCCGCCGAACCATCGCTCCGCCAGGCGCGCCGCCCGTGTTGCAGGTCCAGCACGGTCCACAGCACCAGCAGGAACACCGCGAAGGCGGCGCACAGGTGGATGGCCAGCCTGAAATGGCTCACGTCCGGATCCTCGGACAGGCCGCTCATCACCATGAACCAGCCCAGCGCGCCCACCAGCCCGCCGCCGACCAGGATGGCCAGACTGCGGCGCAGCAGCCAGCCGCGCAGCCACCCCCGGCGCAGGAAGTGGAGAAAGGGCAGCAGGAAGACCAGGCCCATCAGGCGGCCCCAGTTGCGGTGCAGGTATTCCCAGAAGAAGATGGCCTTGAACCCCTCGAGGTCCATGAGCCGGTTCTTCAGCGTGTACTCCGGGATCTGTTTGTACTTCTCGAACGCCTCCTGCCACTCGGCGTCGTTCATCGGGGGCAGCGCGCCCATGATGGGCTTCCACTCGGTGATGCTGAGGCCGCTGCCGGTGAGGCGCGTGATGCCGCCGATCGCCACCATGCAGGCGATGAGCACGCAGCCCGTCACCAGCCAGCGGACCACGGGGCGATGCCGGGGGTGTGCGTCCATGGCCGGCAAAGCTACCACGGTGCATCCCTGGCAGGCCGGTAATGAAGGAAGGGGCCGCAGGACCCCTCCATCGCGAACGAACGATGCGTACGGCTCAGGCCCGCAGCACCTGGGACAGGAGCTCGAGCAGGCTCGGCAGCAGCACCGCGGGGAGCCGGGCGTTCACCTTGGCCGGCACGGTCCCTTCGGCCTCGTCGTCGTCGGAGGTGGCGGTCGTTCCCTTCACCTGCTTGGTGACGGCCACGGCCACCACCTTGTACTGACCGTCGTGGATGCCCTGCACCGCCTCCACCAGTTGTGCGTCGCTCACCCGGGCGGGGTCGAAGGTCACGATGGCATGGTCGTTCTCGTCGCCCTCGATGAACTTGATCTCGGTCCCCGACACACCGGGCACCTTGGCCAGGGCCTTTTTGATGGCGCCGCCGCACATCATCTCGCAGCTCATGCCCGAGATGCTCAGGTCCGCGAAGGTCACCGGATCGCCCTGGGCGATCACTTCCTCCTTCACCACACGGGTCACCTCCGTGGCAGTGCCGGGCTGGTCCGCCGGGCCGGTGGAACAGCCGAAGAGGAGCAGGAGCGGCAGGGTGGCGGTGAGGGTCCGGCGGCGCATGGGGCGGAGGGGTTCGTTGAACATGGGACGCTCGTACGAACGGAATTGTTACAAAAGTAGTGTGTTCGGTCGTTCCGGTACCTTCGCGCCGCATGCAAGTGCCGGGCCGTGGGACCGACCGTTCGTCCTGGTTCCTGCTGGGCACCCTGGCCCTGATCTGGGGCTCCTCCTTCATACTGATGAAGCGCGGGCTTTGGGCGGAGGGCCGGCCGATGTTGAGCCCCGGTCAGGTGGCTTCCGCGCGGCTGGCCATCGCCTGGGCCGTGCTGGTGCCGGCGACCCTGCGCCACTGGCCTTTGCTGCGCCCCTACTGGCGCCCGCTTCTGCTGGCCGGTGTGCTGGGCAACGGGGTCCCCGCCCTGCTGTTCGCCACGGCCCAGACCCGCATCGACAGCGCCCTGAGCGGGATGCTCAACAGCCTCACACCGCTCTTCACCCTGGTGGTCGGGCTGCTGTTGTTCGGCACGCAGGCACGCCTGGCCCAGCTCGGCGGCGTGCTCCTGGGGCTGGTGGGCGCGGTGGGCCTGGTGGGCTTCGACCTGGGGCCCGGCGCCGCGGGCTGGTCGCCCTACGCCCTGCTGCCGGTCCTGGGCACGGTGTGTTATGGCGCCAGCGCCAACGTGGTGAAACATCAGCTGCACCGCCTCCCCGCCACGGCCACGGCCGCCCTGGCCCTCACCTTCGTGGGGCCCATCGGCTTCGGGGGCTGCGTGGCCACCGACCTGGCCGGCACCCTCCGCGAGGTCCCCGGTGCCTGGAGCGCCCTGGGGTATGTGGCCTTGTTGGCACTGCTCAGTTCGGCGCTTTCGCTGGTGCTGTGGAACGCCCTGCTGAAGCGCACCAGCGCCGTACGGGCCTCGTCCGTCACCTACCTCATGCCTGTGGTGGCCATCGGCTGGGGCCTGCTCGATGGCGAACAGCTCGGGGCGATGCAGGTGCTGATGATCGCCGTGGTGCTGGGCGGGGTGTATCTGGTGAGCGCCTCGGACCGCACCGGAACGGTCGGCGCAGGTTGAGCATCTTTGTCCGGCCGGTCGTGCGCCGACCGCCGCCCACCGACCCGCATGTACCTCGGCCAGAAAGTCATCGTGGTGCTCCCCGCCTACCGGGCGGCGCGCACCTTGAAGCAGACCTACGATGAGATCCCGTTCGACCTGGTGGACGAGGTGGTGCTGGTGGACGACAAGAGCCCGGACGACACGGTGGAGGTGGCGCGCAAGCTGGGCATCCGGCACATCGTGGTGCACGACGTGAACCGGGGGTACGGCGGCAACCAGAAGAGCTGCTACGACAAGGCCCGCGAGCTCGGCGGCGACATCGTGGTGATGCTGCATCCGGACTATCAGTACACGCCCAAGCTGCTCACCAGCATGGTGGCGCTCATCGGCAACGGCGTGTATCCGGTGGTCTTCGGCTCGCGCATCCTGGGGGGCGGTGCGCTCAAGGGCGGCATGCCCCTGTACAAGTACGTGGCCAACCGCCTGCTCACCATGGGCCAGAACCTGCTGATGGGCGAGAAGCTCAGCGAGTACCACACCGGCTACCGCGCCTTCCACCGCCGGGTGCTCGAGGCCTGCCCGTACCATGCCTGTTCGGACGACTTCGTGTTCGACAACCAGATGATCGCCCAGGTCTTCTGGCACGGGTTCACGATCGCCGAGATCACCTGCCCCACCAAGTACTTCGATGAGGCCAGCAGCATCAACTTCAGCCGCAGCATGACCTACGGCATGGGCGTGGTGCGCACCAGCTGGCGCTATTTCCTGGCACGCACCGGGCTCCTGCGCTGGGACCTGCTGGGCCGAAGGGACCGCTGACCATGTCCGCCACGTTGCGCGACCGGCTGGTGATCGTCCTGGTGGCGCTGGTGCTCTTCGTCCCCGGCCTGGGCGCCGTGCACCTCTTCGACTGGGACGAGATCAACTTCGCCGAGATGGCGCGGGAGATGGTGGTGACGGGCGATGTGCTGCGGCCGCAGATCGACTTCAAGCCCTTCCACGAGAAGCCGCCGCTGTTCATCTGGTTGCAGGCCGCGTGCATGGCGGTTTGGGGCGTGGGCGAGTTCGCTGCGCGCCTGCCCAACGCATTGTGCGGGGTGCTCACCCTGCTGGTGATCCATGGCATGGGCGGCCGGTGGCGCAGCGCACTCTTCGGTCGGTTGTGGGCGCTGGCCTATGTGGGCTCGATCCTCCCGCACCTGTACTTCCGCAGCGGGATCATCGATCCTTGGTTCAACCTGTTCATCTTCCTCGGGATCGACCGCATCATCCGGGTGTTCAACGACCGGGGGCGGCGGGATGCGCTGTGGGGTGGTCTCTTCCTCGGCCTGGCGGCGCTCACCAAAGGGCCGGTCGGGGTGCTCATCCCCGGGCTCACCGTCGGCGTGATGCTGCTGTGGACACGCCTGCGCCTCCGCGTGCCCGTGGTGCCGCTGCTCTGGATGGCGCTCGCGCTGGCGGTCACCGTGGGGGCCTGGGCGGTGGTGGACCTGTGGCGCAACGGTCCGGCGTTCATGCAGGCCTTCTTCTGGCGCCAGGTGGCCATGCTCACCACGGAGGATGCCGGTCATGGCGGCTTCCCGGGCTACCACTTCGTGGTGCTGCTTGTGGGCTGTTTCCCGGCCTCGGTGTTCGCGTTGCACGAACTGGTGCGGCCTTCGGCACAGGGCGGTCCGCAGCGCGACCAACGCCGCTGGATGGTCGTGCTGTTGCTGGTGGTGCTGGTGCTCTTCAGCGTGGTGAAGACCAAGATCGTGCACTACAGCAGCCTGTGCTACTTCCCGCTCACCTACCTCGCCGCGCTGCGGCTGGAGCACATCTGGACGCACCGCGTTGCGTTCGGCCGGTCGCGGTATCTGCTGGGGATGCTGGGCAGCCTCATCGCCGCGGTGGTCATCGCCGTGCCTTTCCTGGGCCGAAGACCGGACCTGCTGCGCCCGCTGCTCGCGGCCGACCCCTTCGCCCTGGGCAACCTGGATGCGCAGGTGCATTGGACGGGATGGGAGGCCCTCGCAGGTGTGCTGCTCCTCGCCGCGCTGGTGGCGGCCCACTTCCTGCACGGCGCGCGGCGGTACCGGTCCGGTGTGCTGGTGACCTTCGCGGGCGGCGCCCTGTTCGTCACCGCCACCCTGTACGCCTTCATCAACAACATCGAGGCGTACAGCCAGCGTGCGGCCATCACCTTCTTCACCGAACGGCAGGGGGAACGCTGCCACCTGGCCACCAAGGACTACAAGAGCTACGCGCCGTGGTTCTACGGTCGCACCACCGGCCCCACCCCGCCGGAGGAGGTCCTCTTCCACGGCCCCGTCGACCGCCCGGTGTACCTGTCCTGCAAGGTGACGTCCGTGGAGGCGGTGCAGGCCCTGGGCACCTTCACCGAGATCGGACGGAGCAACGGCTTCGTGTTCTGGCGGCGCGATCCGGCGGAGGCCGGAACGCAGTAGGCCCAGCGCTCGGCCGGGCCTTCCTGGGCGATGACGCTACAGGATCACTGCTTCATCACCCGCGCGCTGTAGTAGCGTCCATCCGCCGTGCTCAATCGCAGTAGATAAAGTCCGGGCGTCACCGGTGAGAGGTCAACAGGCACCTGCATCCGCTCACCTCCGCGCACTTCCAGATCCCGCACTGAACGACCTGCGGTATCAAACACCTCCAACCTGCCACTTCCCACCCCGTTCGGCATGGTCACGTGGACCACCCCGGTCGTCGGATTCGGGAAAGCGCCAAGTTCTCCCGTCTGTGTGATCTCCGCGACACCCACGGTGCCCGTGATGGTGATCTGGTAAGTGCTCCAGGTCACATCGTTCGCGGGGCGATCGTCATCATTGTAGGCGGTACCACCACGGCTCACCTTCATTCCGACATAGTACGTCCCAGGAGGAATGCCCTCTGTATCCAGGTCATAGCTGTCGATGATCCGGGTTACCGGACTAATTGTGCCGAGGCTGTAGTTGCCGACCAGATGATCGCTGCTGGTGAGCGATCGGTTGGTCGATAGATACAGTCGCAACCGTACACCGGTCTGGGCATCCTCAGAGCAATTCTCCACAGTGACGCGATACACGGTCACGCTTTGACCCGCAAGCACGTTGTAGTTGCTCGCGTAGCCATCCATCAGTCCGGTTCCTGACAATGCCCGGTACGACTCCACACCGATGTCGTCCACATCCTTGATGGTCGCCTGATCGTCGTAGTTGGCTCGAATGATCTGCGCATCGCGGGCATGGATCTCGCGGCCGTTCTCCCACACGAAGTCATGATACGCGTGCATCACGCTGGGGTACGCATAGTCGTATGTCTCGGGATAGCACGATCCGGCCTGATACCCCCAGCTGTGACCCATCTCATGGAGCATCACATTTCGGTAGTCCACCGCCGTTCCTTGGAAAGCCTCGTTCCAATCATCTGTCCAAGCGTACGATTCGTTGAACATGATGTCGGACTCCACGATCTCAGACCCACTGTACCAAGAGACACACATGGCCAGCGCCCCACCCCAGGCATATCCATAGTGGTTGGACAACTCGCTGCTCGAGAGCCAACCTGCTATCTCGCAGTCATCGTTGCCAGGGTAAAATCCGTTGGTCGGGTTGGGATCATCGGAATAGATGTTGATATGCACATCCCAGATCGCCTTGCAGTAGTCATCGATGGCAGCCCAGGAAGAGAATCCGGGCACCGCATCGTTCTGTTCGAACCACAAGTACACATCCTGGTGCGTGCACGCGCCAAGCGTTCCGCGCTGTTCCATGAAAGGGCGATGGTCAGATGGGCGCTGTGCACCAACTGCAGGATCGGCCGGGGTCGATGGCATGTCCACCGCGTTCTTGCGGAGCACATCGAAGCTCGGCTCGCTGAAAATGTGCGTTTTGATCGCCTTAGCGATCTCAGCCAGTGGAAGCAGCGGTAGTTCGTCGATCCATGTCTCTGGATCCAGGTCGATCACCATCTGGGCGTCGGGAACCGCATCAGGATCGAATTCGGGCCGCCCACCGCTGATCCGCACCACAGGGAAACGCGTCTTCAGGATCCCCTCGTCGTCGAACTGGACCAGGCCATGGCCACCCCGGTCGATTATATACGCTTCACCGTTCTGCTCGTCATGCAATACTCGGAATTGTCCTTGGGCCCCACCGACCAGGGGATTCATGTACTTGGTCCCATCGTTCAGAAGAAAGAGGAGGTAGCGTTGCCCGTCCTCGAAAAGTGGCATGTCGCATGTGCTCATGGTCACGCCCTCGACGCTTCCACCTAGGAAAGACACCAACAGTGTATCCGTCACAGGTGCGGAGCCTGCCCGGTTGGTCCGGATCACTTCCAGGTCCGTGAAATAGGCGATGGACCCCACGATGCCATGGCGTTCTGGATCGAGGGTTGATGTTGTGCCCGTACAAGTGCCCACAAGGATCACCTGTGCGTTGGAGACCAGGTCGTTGAAGGTGGTATGGAGGTGCGTGGCATGGGTGGACAGTACCGCTGCCATTGAAATGGTGAAGGCCGCGTGCCGCATGGGTGCAAGGGTTTATCATCGCCTACTCTATCCGGGCTTTTCGGCCTCCGCCCGAACACCGGATCCTCCGGGTCCGACCATGTATTCCCTCCCCGCCAGATCTGTTATCACAACGGCCAGTATTTTAGCATCACATGGATCGTGGCACCATGAGCGACCCGGAGATCGTGGAGGCCCTGCGCGGCGGCAACCAGTTGGTCCAGAGCCGCGCGGTGGATGTGCTGCTGCGCCAGCTGAAACCGGCCATCATCCACTATGTGCGTAGCAACAGCGGGAGCCACGAGGAAGGGGTGACCATGGCCAACGAAGCCGTCGTCGTGCTCTGGGAGAAGGTGGGCACCGGAGGATTCACGCTGCTGGAAGGCACCAAGCTGAGCACCTGGTGCATCCGGGTGGGCATGAACCTCTGGCTGAAGGAGCTTCGCAGAAGAAGAATCCGGCCGGTTGATAACCATGCAGGGGGGATGGGGAATGAAGCGGTGGAGGGGAGCACTCCCCTCGATATCATCACCACCGTGGAAGAGCACGAATTCGTTTCCGAAGACACCCAACGGGCCTGGCGGGCCTTCAAGAAGCTCAGTACCGATTGCCAGCGCCTGTTCCAGGCCGACATGGCGGACCGGCTGGAGCAGGAGATCATGCACGAACTGGCCATGACCAACCTGGGCTCCGTGAAGGTGAAACGCCACCGGTGCAAGGCCAAATGGATCGAATTTTACAAGCAGGAAGCCCCTGTACACAGCCATGCACGAGCCTGACTTCCAGCGCCTGGAGCGTATCGAGGCCTACGTGAGCGGCAAGCTCGGCGGGGAGGAACTGCGCACGTTCGAATCGGAACTGGCGCAGGATGAACGCCTGCGTGCGGAGGTGGAGGTCGAGCGGACGCTTTCCGGGACACTGCAACGCGGGCAGGAATTGAGGTTCCGCGACCTGGTGCAACGCGTGTCCGGTGCGCAGGAGCAAAAGACCACACAAAGTGGTGTCTCGGAAACACCCGTGATCCCCATCCAACACGGACGCTGGAAGTGGCTCGCCGCGGCCGCGAGCGTGGCCTTGGTGGTCGGACTTGCGCTTCAACAATGGGTCGGCGGCAACGGCTTGCCCGCGGATGCGCTCGCCGAACTGAACGCCGGGACAGGATACGAGTTCAGCGGACTGCGCAGTGGAGCAGCGGATGACTTGGACGACCAGCTCAACGAACTGCGCCGGACCGGCCAGCTCGAGGCCTACCTGGAACGCAGCGGGGAGTTGCTGAAGAAGGACACGGCGTTCGCCCGCCAGTTCCATGATCCGGTGATCCTGGACAGGGCCATCGTATGGCTGCGGCTGAACGAACCCGACAAGGCCATGGCGGAACTGACCGCATTGCGCGACCCGCAGCGGTGGGAGAACTGCGAAGCCGCCGTTGTCCGCGGGCTGGTGGGCGCGCTGCAGGACAACAGGTCCCGCGTGCAGGAGGAGTTCAGGCGGGCGGACCGCGCCGGTTGCCTGCCGGGCGACCTGCGGGAATGGATGGATTAAGCCCTGATCCGATCACCGTTTTTTTGGAACGTTCCGCTCAAAAATGCGGTCATGTTGGAGCAAACCGCACGTCTGCTCCGCGCGTGCCGACCTCGCTCTTTCCGACAAGATCCACATGCTGAGCGATACCGACAAAGTGCTTTTGCAACATGGATGTAGCATGGACGGATCCGCGCTGTCTTCCAGCAGGCAGGATAAGGCATTCTCCGTCCGTTAGCTTGTCCGCGGTGTCGCCGCCCCATTTTTTCCAGCAATACTCCGGTCAGATCATTCAATGAATTGATCCCTTCGGATCTGCAACCTTGATGTGAAAAAGACTGGAACCCCGCATGCCAACGACCATCCTGATGGCGATGGCACCACGGCCCGCTCCCTACGGACGGTGCACACGCATTTAGGTTGTTGAACCAGTACCCGGGTAGGGCTACGCCGCCAGCCGTGCCCTGCGCCGCCGGTGCCAGACGAAGGCCGCCACCAACACGAGCACCGGGCCGCCCCACATCCAGGGCCGCACCGGACTGCGTTTCTTCAGATGCACCGGCTCATTGTCCCCGATGAGGATGAAGGCCGCCCATTTGCTCGGCGGTGCGTCCGGATGCTCGTTCCGGTACCAGCGCTTCGCCTCGGCCAAGGCATCGGCTTTGCCCATGCCCTCCGCGAGCTTCTCGTAGAACTTCACCATGATCTCCTTGGTGGCCAGGTCGTCGACTTTCCAGAGGGAGGCGACCACATTGGGGACACCTGCGTAGTTGAAGGCGCGCCCGAGGCTCATGACTCCCTCGCCGTTGATCGCTTTCCCGATACCGGTCTAGGCGCTCAGCACGGCCAGATCACCACGGAGTTTCAGGTCATGGATTTCCGCAACGGTTAGTCGACCATCATTCTCCGCGCTGCTGTCCACGCGCTCGAACATGAGGTAGGAATTGAACGGTTCCTCGGCATTGATCACCCCGTGCATGGCCAAATGGACAGCCTCGGCTGCGGGGGCCTTGAGCCGGAAGCCTGATTCGTTCGCATCGGTCGCGAGGTACTCGCTGCCCACTACCAGATCCACGATCTCGGATACCTCCTCGACATTGGCCACCAAAGGCCCAAGATCGCGCAACCGCCCGGCCCTGTCGGACACCATGGTCCCCTTGGACCCGGTACGATAGCTGGGGGCAAAGGCGAACAGCTCCGAATTGCTCGTTCGCGCCCCTTGAGAAGACCGCTGAACCAATGTGGTAAGCGAGCTTGCGTTTCGGATGTTCGTCAGTTCCGTAGACGCTGATCCTGTCGCCGACCAAAGGACATCGAACGGAACACCCCAAAGCGGTCCGTCAGGTAGGATGATCAAAGAGCCCGTGGGAGCCGACCTCCCAATAGTACCGAAAACGAGATCGGCGAGTGCTCTGGAAACAGTCGAATCCCGTCCATGCATGTTCCTAAGCGCATGCACACACTCGTCCACCCCATCCGCCAGCATCTCACCTCGCTGTCCAACAATGGTATCGTGATCCACATGGACCGAAACGAGGGTCCGATCCACGGTATCGAGGTGCAGGACAACGATATGTTCGCCTGGAGCCAGTGCCTTCATTACGGATCCGGGATCGATCGGCTCCAATCCGTTGAGCGCGGAATAGTAGCCTGGGGCGATGGATCTGATCAGGGCGCTGACGACCATCAATGAATCACGCACCAAGGTCATGGGAGAGCGAGCACCGTTCAAAAGTTGAGGTTGCGCGTCATTGCGCATCATGGATTCCAGGAGACCGATGAGCCGACGTTCGGTTCGCAACAGATCATCCGGCACGCCGTACCGTAGTCCGGCCTGCTCCTCCCGTTGCATGGAACGCCAGCGATGGTCCCGCCGCAATTCCATCAGTTGCAGCACCTTTCTCCACGGCACCATTTTCGGGTCGCCTTCGGTCAACAACCGGATAGTGCGATCCAGACTTTCGGTCATAAGGTCCAACAGACCCGTGCGTGCCATGGGATCCCGCGTGGTGCGGAGCAATGTATCGACATGGATCCGGAACACGGAATCGCAGTCGAGCAGCTCCTGCTTCGCCGCATGTTGGTCCGTACGCATCGGCAAGGAGCCTTCCAAGCAGCGGCACCATTGTCTTGTTGCATCGAAATGGCGGGATACTTCGTCGGCGGAAAAGGTGATCCGCGGTCGTCCTTCCTGTGATGGAACGATCGCACCGCATGCCACAAGTGCCTCCCGGGCGAAGTCCTCTGCTTCCGAATGCATGCCCGTCGCCGCGCGATCTTCACTCAGAGCGATCGCGGCCTCCCCGCGCAGACGATAGTTCACGTTTGGATCGCGCAATACAAGGAAGTCACAGCTGTCCGCCTTCTTCCCTTCCCCCAGCATCCGGTAGTATTTACCAAGGTTGGTCAGCGCGCGGTGTCGCAACGTGGGGTCTTCAAGGAACTGGCTCATGGTCCCGATCGCCCGGGCAGGGTCTCCGTTCAGTGCTTGCGCGTTGGCAAGGTTCGCCATGATGTGGCTTCTCATGGTACGTTCCTGTACCCCACCGAAAGCAGGGATGGCCAGCACCTCTTCAGCCGTGGCTATTGCAGCAGGATGGTCGTTCGCCCAGGATTGGGTCGCCATGAGAATCAAGCACGCCCGCAAGGACGTTTGCGGATGTACAGCCATCAAACCATGTTCCCTCACCAGTGCGACGGCCTCCGTGGCGTAGGCCATCGCCGCGCGATCGTCGTGCATGGCCCTATAAGCCTCGGCTTGGCTGGTTCGTAGCGCGGCATGGAGAACAGGATCGAAAGGCTGGGATGCGACCTTGCGCTCATAGCCCTTCAAAAGTTCTTCCAATTCGAAGTAGAGGAAATTCTCCCTACAGAAAACTATGGCATTGCCCACATTGGTGGCATAGACCTCCTGGCTGAAACCGCTCCAGTAATTGATCAGGCGTGCTGGCCTGAGGATCGCGCTGGTGTCATAAACACCGAAGTTGTTGAAGATGTATACGGAACGACCGTTCAGCACGGTACACCATGTGATCGTGTCGCCTGCTGCACGCGCCGTGGCTTCCGCCTCCCGGAACAAACGCATCGCGAGGCCCGAATCGGCAGGCAGGAGGAGCCCCGCCAAACGGAGCTTTTGTGTGGCTTCCTGCTTTGGATCCTGCAGGCTCCTGGCGATGTTGATGGACCGGTTCATGTACGCGATCCCGGCATCGTACCCGCCACGTGCGAACATCCGGATCCCGAGGGCGTTCAACAGACCGATGGCTTCTTCGGTGATCGTGTCACCGGTGGAGGCGAGCATGTCGTAGCCCGCTCGGGCAGTGAGCAACGCATCCTCCTTCCGACCTGCACGATTCAGGTACTTGGAATGTTCCTTGTGCAAGGCGGCGAGTAGGAGATGCTCACCCGGCACATGGGCGTGACCCGCACCGATCACCGCATCCATCATGCCCAAGGCACGCTCGAGATGGGCGCCGACCAATGGATCCATCAGCTCATGGTGGAACAGGGTCGCCCACTTATGCCATGTCTCCGCGTCATGCTTGTTCGCCCAGTTCAGACTGTCGGTCCGCCATCTATCCTCGGCCAGGTGGAGGGCCTGATCGTGCGCGCCTCCCTGGAACAAGTCGGTCAAGGTGTCTTTCAATGACGGCGTGTGCGATGGATCGTCCGGAATGGTCGTATCCGGGGTGGAAGAATTCGTTCGGTCGCCACAGGCCGCGAACACGACCAATGCACAGAGGAAAAGGAGGCGGACAGCCCGGCCCTCACTCCTTGACGAACCTTCCATGCACCTTGCCCGTTGCCGTGGGCACCACCACGAAGTAAGCACCTGCTGGTAATCCGGAGACATCCAGGGTCAGGGATTGGACGGCAACCTCGTTTACAACCAACGATCCGGCCGGAACGGGTACCTGCTGTCCGATCGCATTGAGCAATTGGACCGGACCGGTGACGTTCCCAGTGCCGGCGAGGACGATCCGAAGCTCCCTGGATGCCGGGTTCGGGACCAGCCGCATGACACCAGCGCTGTACGACGACTCTATGGCCGAGGTGAGATCGAATTGCGTGATGGCTTCAGTGGTATCACCCTTGACCTCTCGGTTGCCCACGGAATCGACCGCCAACGCGTAGAAGTGATAGGTGACGCCGTGGACACCTTGGAACGGAACAAATGCGGTGTCCGTCACGGTCCAGAGTTGGAAACCAGTGGTCGTATCCGTGGAAGTATAGATCTCGTACCATTCGATACCACAACCGAGGTCATCGCCATCCACCTCCAACCACACCGTGCTGTCCAAGGTGATCGGAGAGATCGGTGCCAAGTGGGTCGACGGGGCCTCTGAATCGATGGTGTTCTGCCACGTGCCGGTCGTGATGGCCGGATTGTTGTCGAAAACGATGGTCGCCTTATTGCTAACGATCGTTCCATGCGGCAGACCGCTCTTCAATGCAAGGTCCAGCACAACGAAGCCTTGGCCCTCAGGAGAGGAGACATTGGGCGGCAGAAAACCGGCGAAGGGATCCGATGGCAGACTGTCATTGACCGGGTCCACGATGAACAGTTCCCATTGGGCGATACCGGTGGTCGTATCGATCTCCGCATCCACACGCAGGTTGTAACCAGAGGAGAGCGGGAACACTTGGGAACACTGTTGTGAGATGCCACCCGCGTAGATCAGCGAATCCGCGAGGCCTATAGCACCAAGCCGCGCGTCAGAAAGCTCGAAAACGGCCGCGTCTATAGTGTCCTTGATCACGACACGCTGGGCGGCGAAAAGCGAACTGTCCACGTTCTCGAATGCGACTAAATACGCAGCGTGTTCACGAGGGGAGATCCAATTGTCCGTATCCGCACCAAGAGGCCCGTACTTATCGTTCGGATCGCAGGCGCATCCGAGACCAACGACCTTCGGACCGGCGAGCGGAGGTAGGCACTGTTCGGCAATACAGTCGCCGAAATCGGCCGCCTCCTTCAGTTTCGCCAGGTACTCGAGTATTGCGGCAGGTGGTGCGAGCAGGCTACCGCAGTCCCAGGCCAGGTCCAAGGCAACAGGGCCCCAGTTGGCAATTTCGGTGCGGCTCCCGCTCACCTGTGACCACCCTATCACATAGTTGATCGCCCCGCCAATGGATGTTCCACAGGACCATCCCGGCGGGGTAGGCACAAGGTCCAGAAAGCACTTCGTGCAGCTCCAGGCACTGCCTCCGCCTGAAGGATTACCGTTGGTGGGGCCTGGCCCGAACGATTGGTCCAGCCCGGTCTCATCACCGGTGAACCCCAGCATCGGTCGTTCAGCCCAGGCCATCAGCGACGCTGCGCCGGTCAATTGGGTCGTGTAGGTACGGATGGAGAGCGATACTGTGGAAAAGGCCGGGATCCGGGAAATAAGCACCGGATATGCGGTACCATCATAGGGCTGCCCCCAAAGCATTTCGGTCTGGAAATCGAGCTGTAGTGTGTCGGACCCGGGGAAAACGATGTCATCAACCGGTGTGACCATATCCATGTCCAGGTCCGATGGGTAGGCGATCCACACCGGCACGGCGAACAGATCGTTACCATTCGGGTTGTGCACGTCGACATTCATCGTGGTCCAGGTATGCGATCGGATCACCGAAGGACCTGTCACCGTGCATACGACCTGGCTCGGCCATTCGGTGGGGACCACTTCGAAACCATTACTGAGGAGGTGGGTGGTATCACCGGGGATGACCAGTTCCAGGTCCCAGTACCCGACGTCCGCGCCGTTGAGATCGAACTCCGCGAATGCCAGTGATTCGGAAACGACATCCAAAGACTGCGGGATCAACGTGCTTCCCGCCCTGTGCAAGCTGAACTGCATGGCGCCACTGAATCCTGCCCCGTTCAGCGTGATCGTGCATAAACCACCGTTGGCCGCTTTCCGTGGTTGGTGCCCGCTCAGGCCTGAAATACCGATCACCTGGAATGCCGTATCCACCCCGCACGAATTCAATGCGATCTGCTTCGCCCCGTAGATACCGGCATCAGGATACGCATGCACCGGATTGATAGCCTCGCTGGTCTGCCCATCCCCGAATTCGTATGTGAGGGCCGTCGCGTATCTGCTTTTGTCCACAAAGCTTGCCGTACTGCCGGAGAGGAACGGCTTGAAGGCGGCGGTCGGTCCATAGGTCGTGCAGATGTTCAGCGGGATCCATTCGGTGTGGCTCCACGAACCGTTCATATCCCTTGCACGAAGGCCAAAGAGATGCGAACCGAACGAAAGACCAGCAGCCACGCCCTGGTCGGCCACCACCAGCGAGTCACTCGCCCCGGTGAACGTCAAGGAACCCATACCGACGCCCGGGTCACTGTCCAGCAGGTACTCGTACGAATTGATGGGAACCACTGGGTCTTGGTTACCGAGGACCACCGCCAGAAAGTGGAACACACTATCAGGTGGCACGGCCACTTCCTGGATCTCCAACCCATGGACCTCAGGGCCCAAGGGCCGATCGCCAAGTGTCAGCGCTGTGGCACCACCTGTGATCCCGATATCGGTTCCGTCGCTGGCCGTTCCTATGGCCGGCGAACCCGGTGGCAGCGTGTAGTCGTTGTTGAAGTTGAACTGGCCGCCCGTGATGCCGGGATCCGTTGCCCAGAAATTACCCCCGCCGCAGACCAGCGGATCGACGACGTCGCTGTCTTCTGGACCCGCATTGAAGGTCATGTTGTTGATGAAACAGCAATTCGGACAACCTCGTGGCCCGGTGCCATGAAAGATGTTGTTCGACACCACCATTTCGCCCGCTGGCCATGCGGGGGTAGCGAAATACTGGGACCAGAAGGCTCCCCATCCATTGGCACTGGCCAAGAAGTCATTGTGATCGATGATGATAGTGCCGGTTCCAATGAAGTCACTCGTCTGTGTTCCGTTAGGGTTGGCGTAAAACCCTGTACTGAAGATGTTATTCCTGAAAATGAGCGTATCGAAAACAAATCGATTCTCGTTCCATCCATTGGCAAAGTTGAAGGCAATGATGATGCACTGGTCGACCTGGACGTTGGAGATCAACCCAGAACCAAGGGTATTCGACCCCCTCAGGTCAATGCCGCCGCGACAGCGCGTTACGCGCACGTCAGTAAGTTCCTGTCCTGCTGCAAGGTAAGCATTCAGCTTGATCCCATTGAACGGTGTGCTGGTGGCGTAGAAGCCCGTGACCAGGACATTGGAAGACCGGATGTCCAGTTGCTCCACCATGGTGGCGGCATCGTCCGGCCAGTACCCTTCACCGACCAGATGCAGCGGCTTGTCCACGACGATATTGCCATACGAAAGTCCGGTTCCTGCGACAAGCAGTGTATCCCCGGCACTGGCGGAATCAATGGCCTGTTGCAGTGCGGTGAACTGTGCCGGCGCCTGTACGTCATTGCTCACGGTCCACTGTGTAGCGTTCACGCTGACCGCGCACGCCAGGAACAAGGCGGTAATGAGGTGCTTCATGGTCGTGGGTTGTTGTTGCTGAGTGGTTCGGTATCGGTCGGGTCGATCACCACACCCCCGGTACCAACCGCTGGGTGTTCCGTTTCATGTTCGTGTACTCTGCCCCGAAGGCCTGCTCCAATGTGCGTTCCTCCACCGCGATCCGCCGCATGTACACCAGCAGCATGCCCGGGCCCATGATCACCAGGCCAAGATAGCTGTGCATGAGCAATGCCGCACCGATCATGGCCAGCCAGGCTCCGGTGTAGCTGGGGTGCCGCAGCCAGCGGTAGGGACCGCTGGTCACGAGCTGCTGGTCCTGTTTGATCTGCACCACGGCGGCGAAGGCCCTGTCCAGCGTACGGATGGCCCAAAGGCGGAAGGCGGTACCAGCGAAGAGCAGGCCCGTGCCGATTGTCTTCCACATGTCCAAACCCAGAGGTGCACCCTGGAAGTACGCCCAGTCCACCAGGCTCAGGATCTGGCCCAGTCCGCTCACACCAAGGATGAGCCAGATGGTCCAACCATCAGTACCTCGGTGGGCCTTGCTCTCCTGCATGCTCAACGCAGGTTGCGTCAGGAAAAGCACCGTGCAGAAGAAGGCAAGCACCAGCACCGGCCAGCTGAGCAGCAATGCCGGACGAAGGCCGAGCGGGAGCACGTAGAACAGGAGCAGGAAACCGGTGGTGGAGGTGAGCTTTTTCATGGGGTTGTCTGTGTTGTACCACGGTTCATACCCAGCTGGTACCTTCGGTTATCATCCTTGTGCGTTGATCGCGGCTCTGCGGACCGAACAAGGCCGCTTATGCCCCCGTGCAGGTTTGCCCCAGCCCTGCTTGCGGGCGATGTGGTCGTAGTTGTAGGTAAGGCAGGTATAGGTTCTGTGCATGTTCGATTTACCAAAGCGCACCGCCCCTGCCAACGGTTCAAAACCGCAGTGACGATAGAACGGTACGTGCGCGTCGTCGCAATCGAACAGGCCGTGTTCGTAGCCTAGGGGCTGCATGGTGCGCACCATGGCCAGCACGAACTCCCGCGCGGTGCGGAGACCCCGGTGCCCGGGCGCCAGGCAGAAGCGACTGGCCTCCAGCATGGGTTGACCCTGCGCACGGCGTTCAGCGATATAGCCGCGCACGGCATCGGCCGCCTCGTTCGACACGTAGTTCAGCATTGGGATCGGCGTCGCGCTGCCATCCGCCTCGATGAAGCGCACACAGCCCACCAGCACCCCGGCCAGGTACCAGCCGTAGTGGTGGGCGCGGTCATCGAACGCGTCCTTGTCCAAACCGGCTGTACCGGCCCCGTAGCCCTTCAGTCGGCTCTCGCTGTAGATCCTGTACCGGAACCGGTAGTATTCCTCCAGCTTATGGGGCTCGGTGATGCGGGTGAGGGTGATCATGGCTCACAGTGTTTTCAGTCGAACGTCCGGGTTGATACCCATCCACAGCTCAAACCCCGATCAGATCCGAGAAATTCGAGCTCTCGAACGTGACAATGCTTGTTCGGTGAGCCGTACATGACGTGATCGATTCGGTCCCGGGCAGCACATGGAATCCAGCACGGCGGTAGAAGGGAACGTGGCTTGCCAAACAAATGAACCAGCCCTCGTCAAACCCGCAGGCGTGCGCCTGCCGGATGATCGCACGCACCAGCCCCATGAAATTGGTGAGTGAGCGATGGTCCTGGCGAATACCTATGCGGCTGCTCTCCGCCATACCGCTACTGCGTTCCGCGCGGTCCATGATGTGCTTGAGGAGCGGGGCCCGCTCCTTGGGATCTTTTATTACGGAGAGACAGTAGGAATCTGCCGGTTCGCGAACGGGAAGGAATCGCTCCGTGGCGATCAGCTCCTGCCCCGAATACCATCCCCAATGGAGCGCCTTGTCATCGAATTCATCCCTATCAAACTGGCCCTTCGTGTGGTCCACCAAGCTGTGGTAGTCGCTATCCGAGAATATCCGGTAACGGAGCCGGTAGTACTCCTCCAACTTGTCCGGCTCGGTGATGCGGGTGAGGGTGATCATGGCTTGGGGTGTTTCTGCTCGTTCATTCCGGCACTCACGGTACGGTTATCATCCATGCGGGGATCCCTTTTCAAGTCTACCGAGCGACCCGCATTCCCCGGCGGTAGAGACCAGGGTTTCCGCGCAGCGGGTCTGCGTCAGCGCCAATGGTCGGTATGCGGTGTGAGCGGGAAGCTTTCCGCCTCGGCGCGCCGGCGCTCCATTCCGGAAGAGCGGGCCGGGCATCGATCCTGTCGGGCAGGAGCTTGGGCGGGACGCTGTGGCGCGGCTTGAACGGTATTCTGCTTCCGGTAACGACCAGGGAGCGACGAAATGCCCGTACTTGCTCATCCCTTGCACCACCTTCATCACCCGCACAAGTGCTCGGATCGGCGGAGCGAGCGGATCGTCAGTACTGGTCATGCGCGGTTCACGGTAGGAGGACCGCAGCGTGGCAATGCACTTGATCGATCAGTGTGACGAATACATTGGCGATCAGGACCACGGACACCTACGTACAGCGCGATCAGAAGGCGAGCCTGGGAACCCTCAGGCACTTTCCGGTCAAGCAGCAACAGACACGCCGACCATCTGACGGGACCCGATCCGCTGCAACTCGGCCCGGTGCAGTGGGAGCAGTGCGTGGTAGTCCCCCTGGAGCAAGTAGTTGGGTCTTGGGTTTCGGGGGCACGTGTATCCCTCGAAGCCGTTAACGGTCGCGAAACCCATGCGCTTCCAAAAGGTGACATGGTGGTCTTCGCAGGTGAAGAGGCAATGATCCCGGCCGCAGCGGTGGGCCGTGCTGATTATCTCGAGCACGAAACGACGAACGGAGGCGAGCGAACGGTACTCGGGTGCGAGGCAAAGGCGGCTCACTTCGCGGAGCGGTTGACCAGCAGCCTTCGCTTCCGCTAGCAGCGCCAAGGCAAGTCCGTGCTGTTCAGGGTCCAGCAGGTCCTTCGTGAAATGAAGCGGATGCACACCTTTGATAGGGCTCAGGAGGCGCACGCAGCCAACCAGCGTATCGCCTTCGTACCAACCCAGATGCAGGGCGTTCGCATCGAACTCATCCGTATCGAAGCCATCCGGCCCCGCGAGGAAACCACGTTGGGTGCTGTTGGCATATACCGAATACCGGAACCGATGGTATTCCTCCAGCTTATGGGGCTCGGTGATGCGGGTGAGGGTGAACATGGCGTTGGTGTGTTTCTGCTCGTTCATTCCAACGCCCCCGGACCGGTTATCATCCGGATACATCCATCGTTCCGGTATCGTCACCCTTCACGCCGCCTCGCTCAGCTAGTTGCGCTGGCGAATGCCCCGCGTGGTGCCCAGGCGGTTCGTTGCGGCCAACACCTCTTTGTAGGCGTATGTCATGCAGCTGCATGCCGCACCCGGATAGTGCAGGTCTCCAGCGCTGTTGAGGGGTCGGAATTCCAAGAGTTTGTAAAAGGCCGCATGAGCGGTGAAGCATCCGAAGAGCCCATGTTCCACACCGAGCGAGAACAGTGTTTCGGTCATGGCGAGGGCGAACTCCCACGCGGTGCGGAGACCGCGATGCTCGGGCGCCATGCAAAAGCGGCTGGCTTCGATCATCCGCTGCCCTGCCACATGCCGATCCGCAATATGCTGGCGAACAGCTTCAGCGCATACGTCATCAAAGTAGTTCAGCATCGGGATCGGCGTCGCGTTGTCATCCGCCGCGATGAAGCGCACACAGCCCACCAGCACCCATCCACGTACCAGCCGTAGTGGTAGGCGCGGTCATCGAACGCGTCCTTGTACTGGCCTTCCTCGCCCGTGATGACGCCCTTCAATCGGCTCTCGCTGTATATCCGGTATCGGAACCGGTAGTATTCCTCCAGCTTGTCCGGCTCGGTGATGCGGGTGAGGGTGATCATGGCTTGGGGTGATCCCACATCTTTCATTCCTGTGTCCCTGGTACGGTTATCATCCTATTCACTTTTCGCAGCCGTCCATATTCAGCGGCTCTGCGGACCGAACAAGGCCGCTTATGCCCCCGTGCAGGTTTGCCCCAGCCCTGCTTGCGGGCGATGTGGTCGTAGTTGTAGGTAAGGCAGGTACAGGTTCTGTGCATGTTCGAAATACCAAAGCGCACCGCCCCTGCCAACGGCTCAAATCCGCAGTGACGGTAGAACGGCGCGTGCGCGTCGTCGCAATCGAACAGGCCGTGTTCGTAGCCCAGGGGCTGCATGGTGCGCACCATGGCCAGCACGAACTCCCGCGCGGTGCGGAGGCCCCGGTGTTCCGGCGCCAGGCAAAAGCGGCTGGCCTCCAGCATGGGTTGCCCCTGCGCACGGCGTTCAGCGATATAGCCGCGCACCGCATCGGCCACTTCACACGGCATGTAGTTCAACATCGGGATCGGCGTCGCGCTGTCATCCGCCTCGATGAAGCGCACACAGCCCACCAGCACCCCGTCCACGTACCAGCCGTAGTGGTAGGCGCGGTTATCGAACACGTCCTTATCCAGACCCTCCTCGTTGGTAAAAACGCCCTTCAAACGGCTTTCGCTGTAGATGCGGTAGCGGAACCGGTAGTATTCCTCCAGCTTGTCGGACTCGGAGATGCGGGTGAGGATGATCATGGCTTGGGGTGTTTCTGCTCGTTCATTCCGCGACCAGCTACCGGGTTATCGATCCGCTCAAGAGCATTTCAATTTTACCTTGGGGAAATGCACGTTCCCAGCGCTGCGAGCGCGATCCCGCTGAATGGACGCAGGTCGGCGTGAATGCACTTGGAGTCGGCGCGAACGGTCGGTCAAGGACGCCGATGACGCAGGGAGCCGAGCAGGTCCGCCAATTCCTGCCATGCGCGCTTGCTGAGCGGTGCGGCAGGATGTTCGTCGAACACCAGGTTGCGCAGCTTGTCCATGCCGCTCACGTGGTGCAGGGCCACGATGCAGCTGCGGTGGGTGCGTGCGAAGAGTAAGTCGCCGATACGTTCGCCACAGCACAGCCGTTCTTCCAGGTCGCTGAGGGGATGGAGTACCACGATGCGCCTGCCGTCGGTGGTGGTGGCCCGGGCATACTTGTCCTCCGCATCGAAGCGCAACAAGGTGCGCGCATCGAACAGCTGCGGCCCATGGGCGGTCCGGAGGACCAGCGGTGCTCGAAGTACCATCATGGCTGTGTTTCAGTTCGTTCCGGCGAGCACATCCAGTGCGGCGGGTGCGGCAGGCTCCGCAGCTTGGATGAGGATGGAGCCGATCGCATTGTCCCAGTTGCCGGTCCCGTGCAACCGAAGCAGTGTTTTCAGGTCGTCCACACGCCGGGGACCTTGCACCGTGATCCGCTCCGGACCTTCGCCATCCTCGCCGTTGAAGAGCGTGACGCGGTATCCTTCGCCCACCTCCAACGCACTCACTTGCGCGTGCATCAGGGGCCGCAGCCGGTCGGTGATGCCGGTCCCTTGGATCCGTTGGCAATGCCCGTGCGCACCGGCATCGGTCCAGAGCGTGAGCGGGGCTTTGTCCTGCGCAGCCAAGTTGGTGGCGACGGTCAGGCAGAGGGGGAGCAGCAGCGTTTTCATGATCTCGTGGTTTGGTGGTTCATACCCGGAACGCGGCTCGGGTTATCAGGCCGGTCGCCCGGGTTGCACGAGGATCCGCTTTTGTTGGCGCGAGCGGTATGGCGTGTCCGTCGCTTGGCGCGGATCTGTGCCATGACCTGCGTGACCGGTACCGCATGGGCCTCGCGTTCGGTACGGCCGAACGGCTATCCCGTGGCCGAGGTCTCCCGCACCGGAAAGTCGCGCTGGCCAAGGGCGGATCGCTCCTTACCGCAGTTGTAACATCCGATATTTGATTTGCGGTCATGCCAGCTAATGCGCTGATAGCCAGAAGCCTGCCTCCCGTTGTCCCGGAACGGCTGGCGGAGCGGCCCGCCGTTGCCGTTTTGGGTCCGCGCCAGGTGGGCAAGACCACCTTGGCGGAGCAGGCACATCACATTTTCCCGTGATCGGAACGTGTGGTCGGTGCACGATTTAAGACCGCAGATGTAATATCTGATATTAGATTTGCGGTCATGCCCACCCGACTACGAACGCGCTATCTGCAAGCTGATGCGCTCGCTGCTGTGAAGCGTGCGCCCGCTGTTGGCATCCTCGGCGCGCGGCAAGTGGGGAAGACGGCCTTCTCCAAGCAATTGGCCAAAGCCGCGCAACGAGAGGTGCTGTACCTGGACCTGGAGAGCCCGGCCGCGTTGGAGCGCCTGCGCGATGCGGAGGCTTTTCTTCACGAGCATCGGAAGAAGCTGGTGGTGATCGACGAGGTGCAGCGCAAGCCGGACCTGTTCCCGCTGTTGCGTTCGCTGATCGATCGGGACCGCCGTGCCGGCAGGTTCCTGTTGCTGGGGTCCTCCTCTCCGGAGATCGTGAGAAGCAGCGCCGAATCACTGGCCGGGCGTATCGCCTACCTGGATCTGTACCCGTTCTGTCTGCACGAAGTGGCGCAGCGCGACCGGGATAAGTTGTGGTTGCGCGGTGGGTTCCCGCGCGCCTTTCTGGCCCAGAGCGATGCGAGCGCGGCGACCTGGACGCAGGACTACCTGCGGGACTTCACCGAACGGGAGATGCGTGTGCTGGGGTTGAACGCGGATCCCAAGGACACACGGGCGATGCTGGCCATGCTCGCCACCGTGCATGGTGCACCGCTCAACATGAGCATGATCGCCAAGTCCATCGGCATGACCGGGCCAACGGTGAAGCGCTACCTCTCGTGGTTCGAGCAGGCGATGCTCATCAACGTATTGCCCAGCTACCACATGAACCTGCGCAAGAGGCTCACCACGGCCCCCAAGGTGTATTTCGCCGATACCGGCCTCCTGCACAGCCAGCTTCGCATCAACGACCTGGCCTCGCTGCGGTCGGGGATCGTGGCGGGCAATTCGTGGGAGGGCTTCGTGATCCAGCAAGTGCGGGCCTGGTTGAAGGGCCGCGCTGAGCTCCACTATTTCCGCACGCACGACGGTTCGGAGCTCGACCTGTTGATCACCCGGTCGCTGCGACCGGTCGTCGCCCTGGAGATCAAGACCACCAACTCGCCCTCGCTGAGCAAGGGCAACCAACTGGCGTTCGAGGCGGTGAAGGCTCCCGTGCAACTGATCGTTACACCCACCTCCGACGACTTTCCGTACGGCAAGGGCATCCGGGTGTGTTCACTCGGCACGCTGTGGGGGCATCTGGAACGGGCGCTGCGGTAGGTCTCCGTCACCTACGTTCGGCAGCACACTTGCCGCCCATGATGCGGACCCGTTACGACCAGGGGCGCGCGCATAGCCGGCCAGCGCCACCTCCGATCGACGGTGGACGCCGTGTGTGGTCAGGTGGACTGCGGAACGGTGGGTGCTCCGGTCGGCCGGTGCCCTGTGGGCGTGCGCGCCTTCATGCCGGGAGCGGTCATCCGTCCGGGTCGACCCCGGGTCCGCATCCAGCGGCCATGAACAACGCCATCACGTCCGGCCATCCCGGGTGGTTCGCGCGCGGCACCGGTGCGTTCGGGGGAGGTACGACCAACGGTCGGGATCGCGATAACTTCCGCACCGATCACCCCGTCCATGGACCCCGACGACCTTTCCCACATCCTGAACCACCTGGGCGAGGACCGTGCCGCCGGGTTCAATGCCGTGGTGCCGCCCGTGGTGCAGAGCGGCAATTTCGCCTACCCCACCGTGGCCGCCATGCGCGCCGTGGTGCAGCAGGAGTTCGACCGGCCGTTGTACACGCGCGGCCACAACCCCACGGTGGCCATGGTGCGCCGCAAGCTCGCCGCCCTGGAGCATGCCGAGGACGCCCTGCTCTTCAGCAGCGGCAGCGCGGCGATCGCGGCGGCCGTGGTCGCCTTCACCGGGGCGGGAGACCACGTGGTGTGCGTGCACAAACCGTACAGCTGGACCCGCAAACTGCTGGGCGAGCTGCTGGTGCGTTTCGGCGTGGAGACCACCTTCGTGGACGGCACCGACGCGGAGAACTACCGGCGTGCCAGCCGGCCCAACACCCGGATGTTCATCACCGAGAGCCCCAACTCGCTCACCTTCGAGCTGCAGGACCTGGCCGCGGTGGCGGCGATCGCCCGGGCGAAGGGGATCGTCACCCTCTGCGACAACAGCTACAGCAGCCCGCTGTTCCAGAACCCCATCGACCTGGGCATCGATCTGGTGGCGCATTCGGGCACCAAGTACCTCAACGGTCACAGCGACGTGGTGTGCGGGGTGCTGGCGGGCAGCGCGGCGCACATGCGGCAGGTGATGGCGCGCGAGTTCATGACCCTGGGCGCGGTGCCCGGCCCGCACGATGCCTGGCTGCTGATGCGTGGCCTGCGCACGTTGGAACTGCGCGTGGGCCGCAGTGCCGATTCCGCCGAACGGGTGGCGCGATTCCTGGAGGCCCACCCCAGGGTGCGCAAGGTGCACTGGCCGGGGCTGGAGAGCCACCCCCAGCATGCGCTGGCCCGCCGACAGATGCGCCGCTGCGCCGGGCTCATGACCATTGACCTGGACGCCCCTGACGAGGCCGCCGTGGAGCGCTTCTGCGACCACCTGCGCCGCTTCCTCATCGCCGTGAGCTGGGGCGGCCACGAAAGCCTGCAATGGCCGGTGTGCGCGCTCAAGGGCCCCAGCGGGTACTACACCGAACTGCCCTTCACCCTGGTGCGCCTGTACATCGGCCTGGAGGACCCCGCTGTGCTGATCGCCGACCTGGAGAACGCACTGGCCCGGATGTGACGTGCACACCCGGGCCAGCCATTGCGCTCCGTACGTTCGTCAGAACGAAGCGCGCAGCCCCAACGTGAAGTTCCGGCCCGGCGCCGAGATGCCGGAGGAATACGGGCGATAACGTTGGTCGGTGATGTTCTCCACTCCGGCACTGATCAGCAGCACCTTGTTCAGCTGATAACTGCCGTTGATGTTCAGGGTGTACCACGACGGTGCGTAGGGGTCGCCGTTGGCGTCCAGGGCGTAGATGGTCTTGCCCTGCTCACTGGGCGGCAGGTCCTGGTAGCTGAAGCCGTCGCTGATGTCGGCGAAGAACCGGGCACGCACCCGGCCCTGCTGCCACGAGATGCCCGCGCTGCCGAAGGGCGGTGGCGAATGGCGCAGGGGCACATCGGTGGTGTTGTCGTCGTCCTGCTCCACCCCGTCCTGCCAGTTCAGCCGCAGGTCGATGCCCAGGCCGGACCACACCCTGGCCTCCACCGATAGCATGCAGCCGATGACGGTGGCCTGCGCGGCGTTCTGGATGGCGTCCACGCGGCTGAGCTCCCCGTCGTAGAGGGTGCTGTCCTGGCCGTTGAGCGTGAAGGGCCGGCGTACCATGGCGTTGTCCAGCAGCACGTAGTACCCGCTGCCGCGCACCCGCACCCGGTCGGAAACCACCTTCTCCACGCCCAGTTCGGCGCTGTACGCGTACTCCGGTGCCAGATCGGGGTTGGGCACGATCACAGCGCCCGGCTCGCTGTCGAACACCTTGCCGATGTCGTCGATGTTCGGTGCGCGGAAGCCGGTGCTCAGGTCGAGCGCGATCTTCCAGTCCGTGCCCGGGCGATAGGCCAGGCCCAGGTTGCCGGTGAGCGCCGTGTTGCTCAGTTCGGTCCCGGTGGCCGGATAGGGGAACAGGCTGGTGTCGAAGCGGCAGTCCAGCGCGCTCCAGTTGAAACGCAGTCCGGCCGAAAGGGTGAATCGCTCCGCCAGGTCGTACATCGTCCCGGCGTACACCGAACCGGTGCTCCAGGACGAACCGTCCGGATAGCGTGGGGCGATCACCTCCTCTTCACCGGACTCCTGGTCCACGGTCCTGCCGGTGGAGCCCACCGCGTTGGTGACGAACTCCGCGCCGTAGAACAGCTGCCCGCGGCCTTTCAGTTCACGTTCCATGTCGAGGTTGATGTACACGCCGGTCACATGCTCGGCCTGCGTGCGCAGGCTCGTCTTGCCGAACCGGCGGTCATTGCGGCTCTCCTCGTAATCCTGGTAGGCCACACTGAGCCTTGCGGTGTTCCATGGGCCTTTCCGGGCGGTGTGTTTCACGGTGAGCGCGCCCATGGTCCAGCGTTGCGGTCCATAGAACCACACGGCAGCGCGCGGCTTCCCGCTCCGCAATTCGGTGAGGCGGTCGTAGCGCGGCACGTCGGAGGTGGTGCTGTGGTGAACGTTGAGGCCGATCTCCAAGGCATCCACCGGCCTGAAGGCGATCTTGCCGAACAGGTTGATGTTGTCGTAGCCGCTGCCGACCTGCAGGTCCGGATCATCGTTGGTGACCATGGAATCCACGCCGTTGATGGTCTCCGTGTACCAAGGTCGCTGGTAGTCCGAAGGACCCACCGAGCCCGTGCGCAGGTCGCCGAACCGGTTGAAGGAGGAGCTGCCCACGAAGGCCACGCGCCGGCCGCCGAGGCCGATGTTCACGTTGCCGCCGAACTCGTTGGCGGCACTGCCGTAGCGCGCCATCGCCCCACCGCGCAGCAGCAGGCTGCTGTCCTGGCTGAAGCGGGGGCGGAGCATGTGGAAGTCCATGACACCGCCGATGGCATCGCTGCCGTAGGTCATCGCGCCGGGGCCGTGGACCACTTCGGCGCGTTCGATGGCGTTGGCGTCGGTGCTGATGATGTTCTGCAGGTTGCCCGAGCGGTAGATGGCATTGTTCATGCGCACCCCGTCCACCACGATGAGCAGACGGTTGGCCGCGAAGCCTCGGATCATGGGGCTTCCGCCACCCAGCTGGCTCTTCTGCATGAAGACCTCGCCGGTGCGTTGCAGCATGTCGGCCGAGGTGCCGGGGTTGTACAAAGCCACGTCGCGGGGCCGCATCACGGTGATGCGGTCGGGGACCCGCTCGGAGGCCTGCTCCCAGCGGTTCACGCTCACCACGGCCTCGCGCAGGGTGAAGGGCAGGGCGCGCATCTCCACACGGGCATCGGCCGCGGTGAGGGCGGTCCTGGGAAGCCGCTGTTCGGCATAGCCCAGGGTGGTGAAGGTGAGGGTATCGCCTCGCAGGTCGCCGATGGCGGCGCGCCCGCGTGCGTCGGTCATGCGCCCCGTGGCCGGGTCGCTGCCGGTGATGACGACCCCTTCGAGGGGCCTTTGGTCGTCCCGGTCCACCACCTGCACCACCTGGGCCTTGGCCGCAGGGAAGGATAGCAGGAGGGCGAGGACCGGAAGGGTCTTGCTCCAGTACATTTTGGGATGGGATGAATGGACCGGGGAACGCACACCCTGTTGGGCACGGTCCACCGCGCCGCAGGGTGCCCGCCGTCCTCCCCGGATGGGGACGTGGGTCAACCGACCGCAGGAAGCTCGGGTGGTCGCAGGTGCTCCAGGGTCCATCCCTCGGACGGGACGCCGTCGCGCACGCCGGGAAGGTCCACGGCGTCGGCCCCGCATACGGGCAGGGCCGGTCCGCTCGGTGGGCCTGCCAGGCCCAGCAGCAGGTGCACCACACGTTCCCGGGTGCCGGGTGCCCGGCCTTCGAGGTCGCGTGCCACGTGTTCCTTCAGCCCGGCGAAGAGGGCCGTCTCCTGATGGTCGGCGATGCAGCGCAGCAGCACCGTGCCGTCCGGCAGGTCCTTGCGGTGCACCACGTCGAACATGCGCCCGTCGGCGAGCCTGAACTCGCGCTCCGGCTTCACCCAGTGCAGGCCGCGCAGCTGGGCACCGGTGAGGGTGAAGGTGGTGAGCTCCTCCTCGGGGACGCCCTGCTTGAGCCGCAGCTTGATGGCCCGTTGCGCCGCCGCACGCTGCCGCTCGAAGCGCAGGAGGGCGCCGAACTGCGCGTAGCCCAGGGCGGTCATCGCCAGGATCAACAGCCAGGGGGCGGCACGCCGAAGCATGTGGCCAAGGTAGCGGTTGCCCCGCTCAGGCGGCCGTGGGGCGCGACGCTCCCCGACCGGCATCCCTCACTTCTTGCGCAGGAAGATGCGCACGGGCACGCCGGTGAAGCGGAAGTGCTGGCGCAGCTTGTTCTCCAGGAAGCGGACGTAGGGCGCCTTGATGTACTGCGGCAGGTTGGCGTAGAAGGCGAAGGAGGGCACGGGCGTGGGCAGCTGGTTGATGAACTTGATGCGCACGGTCTTCCCCTTGTACATGGGCGGCCCCATGCGCTCCACCTCGGGCAGCATCACGTCGTTGAGCTGGCGTGTTGGGATCTTGCGGGCGCGGTCGGCATGCACCTGCATGGCCAGTTCCATCACCTTGTGGATGCGCTGTTTCTCCAGCACCGAGGTGAACACCACGGGCACGTCGGTGAAGGGGGCCAGGCGCTGCCGCACCTCGGCTTCGAAGGCCTTCATGGTGTTGGTCTCCTTGGGTACCAGGTCCCACTTGTTCACCACCACCACCACGCCCTTGCCATTGCGCGCGATGATGGAGAAGATGTGCAGGTCCTGCTGCTGCACGCCTTCGGTGGCGTCCACCAGCAGCAGGCACACGTCACTGTCCTCGATGGCCCGCACCGAGCGCACTACGCTGTAGAACTCGATGTCCTCGTTCACGCGCTGGCGTTTGCGGATGCCGGCGGTGTCCAGCAGCACCACATCGAAGCCGAACACGTTGTAGCGGGTGTGGATGGGGTCGCGCGTGGTGCCGGCCACGGGGGTCACGATGTTCTGCTGGCGGCCCAGCAGGGCGTTCACCAGCGAGGACTTCCCCACGTTGGGCCGGCCCACGATGGCCAGCTTGGGCACATCGGGCAGGGTCTCGGCGCTGGGCTTGCGGAACCCGGCCACGAGCGTGTCCAGCAGGTCGCCGGTGCCGGAGCCGCTCTGGGCGCTGATGCAGTGCACCTCGCCCATGCCCAGCGCGTAGAACTCGCCGGCATCGGCCTGCTTGTCACCCGTATCCACCTTGTTGGCCACCAGGAGCACCGGCTTGCGCGCCTTGCGCAGCATGCCGGCGATGGCCTCGTCCATTGGCGTGAGGCCCTGGCGCACGTCCACCAGGAAGAGGATCGCGTCGGCCTCATCGATGGCGAGCTCCACCTGCCGCCGGATCTCGGACTCGAACACGTCGTCGCTGCCGGTGACGTAGCCGCCGGTGTCGATGATGCTGAACGTCGTGCCGGTCCATTCCACCTGGCCGTAGTGCCGGTCGCGGGTGGTGCCGGCGGTGGGATCGGTGATGGCCTCCTGCTGCTCGGTGAGGCGGTTGAACAGGGTGCTCTTGCCCACGTTCGGGCGGCCCACGATGGCGACGATGTTGCTCATGTCCCGGGGAGTGGCGAGCGGTGCATGGGGAATGGCGCACGGGGATGCCGTCGTCCCGGAAGGAACGCGTTCACCACCCGTCGCTCGCCCGCCGCTCTCATCAGTATCCGTATTTCCTCAGCTTCTTCATGTCCTCCCGCCAGTCGGGGTCGGCCTTCACCTTCAGGTCGAGGAAGACCTTGGTGCCCACGAAGCGTTCGATGGCCTCGCGTGCCTGGGTGCCCAGGCGGCGCAGGGCCCTGCCGCCCTCGCCGATGAGGATGGCCTTCTGGCCTTCGCGCATCACCATGATGTCCGCCTGGATGCGGGTGAGGGTGTCGCCCTCCTCGTAGCTGTTCACCACCACCTCACAGCTGTAAGGCACCTCCTGCTTGTAGAGGGCGAGGATGCGTTCGCGCACCAGTTCGGCCACGAAGAAGCGCATGTTGCGGTCGCTGAGCTCGTCCTTGGGGAAGTAGGGCGGGTGTTCGGGCAGGGCCTGCACCAGATGCTGCCGCAGCTCCTCGATGTGGAAGCCGTGGAGCGCGGACACGGGCACCACCTTGGCCTGGGGCAGGGCCTGCTGCCAGCGCTGGCAGGCCTCCAACACCTCGGCCTCGCCGCCCAGGTCCACTTTGTTCACCAGCACCAGCAGGGGGCAGCGGGCCCGACGGGCGCGGTCGAGCAGGGCCTGCGAGCGGTCGGGGCGCTGGTGCAGTTCCACCAGGACCACGAGAAGGTCGGCATCGCGCAGGGCTTCGTCCACCGCGGCCATCATGCGCTCCTGCAGGCCGTACTGCGGCTCCAGGATGCCGGGTGTGTCGCCGATCACCAACTGGTGGCCGGGGCCGTTGATCAGGCCGAGGATGCGGTGGCGGGTGGTCTGCGCCTTGGGGTTGGTGATGGCCAGCGGTTCGCCGAGCAGTGCGTTCAGCAGCGTGCTCTTGCCCGCGTTGGGCAGGCCGATGATGTTGACGAAGCCGGCGCGGTGGCTCATGGGGGCAAGTGAAGAGCCCGGCCTTGCGGACCGGGCTCTCTTGTAGCGGGGGTAGGACTCGAACCTACGGCCTTCGGGTTATGAGCCCGACGAGCTACCATCTGCTCCACCCCGCAGTGGACGGCAAAGGTAACATTCTTTTCGGTGCCCTGTTCACGCCTCCACGTCGAGCTCGTCGAGGCGTGCGGCGGCGGCCTCCCATTCGGCCATCAGGGTGGCGATGCGCTGGGCCAGTTCGCCGAGGCGGGCATATCCCCGGTCCAGCTCGGCGGCGGGCAGGCCGGCGGCCATCACCCGGGTCTGCAGTTCCTTTTCCTCCTTTTCCAGGGCGGCCAGCTCCTTTTCAGCGCGCGCCACCTGGTTCTGCACACGCCGGCGCTCCTTCTCGCGCTCCTTCCGGTCGTGGTAGTCGTTGCGCGCGCCGCCGGCGGCCTTGGCGGGGGTGGTCCGGGCGCTGCTGGCGCCCATGTCGGCGGCCTGCAGGGCCTTGCGTTTCTCGATGAGCTCCAGGATGTCCAGGTGCTGGTCGCGGATGCGGCCGCCATCGAGCTCCAGGATGCGGTGGGTGAGGCCGTGCAGGAAGTCGCGGTCGTGGCTCACCAACAGGAATGTGCCGTCGTAGTTCCGGAGCGCCTCCTTGAGCACGTCCTTGCTCTGGATGTCGAGGTGGTGGGTGGGCTCGTCGAGCAGCAGGAAGTTCAGGGGCTTCAGCAGCATGCAGCACAGGGCCAGGCGGGCGCGTTCGCCACCGCTCAGCACCTTCACGCGCTTGTCCACATCCTCGCCGCTGAACAGGAAGGCGCCCAGCATGGCGCGCACGCGGGGCCGGTTCTCCTCGCTGGCGGCGTCCTCGGCGGTCTCCAGCACGGTGCGGCGGGGCTCCAGGCGCTCGGGCATGTCCTGCGCGTAGTAGCCCAGCACCACGCCGTGCCCCAGCCGGATCTCCCCTTCGAACGGCTCCTCGCCCACGATCATGCGGATGAGGGTGCTCTTGCCCGTGCCGTTGGCGCCCACCAGGGCCAGGTGCTCGCCCTTGCCGATGGTGAGCTCGGCCCGGCTGAAGATGCGCTTGGGCCCGTAGGCCTTGCTCACGTCCTTGATCTCGGCGATGAGCTTGCCGGCATGCGGGGCGGGCGGGAAACGGACCACGAGCTTGCGCAGGTCCTCGTCCTCCACCTCGATGCGGTCCAGGTTCTCCAGCTTGGTGATCAGGCTCTGGGCGAAGGCGGCCTTGCTGGCTTTCGCGCGGTACTTGTTGATGAGCTCCTGGGTCTTCTCGATGTACTTCTGCTGGTCCTTGGCCGCCGCCAGCTGCTGCTCGCGTTCCACCTTGCGCAGCTCCACATACTGGCTCCAGGGCACCTTGCGGTCGATCAGTTCGCCACCGGCCACCTCCAGGGTGCGCTTGGTGAGCCGGTCCAGGAAGGTCTTGTCGTGGCTGATGAGCACCAGGGCGGCGGGGTAGGTGCGCAGCAGGTCCTCCAGCCATTGGATGGCCGGCAGGTCGAGGTGGTTGGTGGGCTCGTCGAGCAACAGCAGGTCGGGCTGCAGGAGCAGGATGCGGGCCAGTTCGGCACGCATGCGCCAGCCGCCGCTCAGTTCGGCGAGCGGCCGGTGGATGTCCTCCCCCACGAAGCCCAGGCCCTTCAGCATGCGTTCCACCTGCTGGTCGTGGTCGGCGGCACCAAGGGCGTTCAGGCGTTCATGGGCATGGGCCAGCATGGTGGCCAGTTCCATCTGCCGCTCCACCTCGGTGGCGGTGCCGAGCTCCTCCTCGATGCGTTCCAGCGAGGCGCGCAGGTGCTGGGCCTCCTCGAAGGCCTTCTCGGCCACCTGGCGGGGGCTCAGGGCCAGGTCGTGGTCCATCTGCTGGGGCAGGTAGCCCAGGGTGAGCTCCCTGGGGCGGCCGATGCTGCCCTTGTCGTAGGTCTGTTGGCCGGCCAGGATCTTCAGCAGGGTGCTTTTGCCGGCACCATTGCGCCCCACCAGGCCGATGCGGTCGTCGCTTCCGATGAAGAACGAAACGCCATCGAACATGGGGCGCTGGCCGAAGTGCAGTGTGAGGCCGGAAACGTCGATCATGGCCGGGGTGGCGGAAAAGGCTGCAAAGGTACGGGCTTCGGGCACCTGCCAGGGGCCTGAACGACGGAGCCCCCTGCCGTGCAGAGGGCTCCATCAAGCGGTCGGGACCGCTCAGAAGTTCCAGAGGTCGTGCTCGAACTCGAAGAGCGACTGCTTGATCTCCTCGCCCTCCAACAAGGCGTCCAGGCCGGTGCGGTACTGGTTGATGCGGCGGTCATACACGTTGCTCCACTTGATGATCGTGCTGTTGAACTGCCGCTTCCAGAACAGGTCCTCGTAACTGCGCCTTTCGGCATCGTTCTCGCGGTTGAAGACGTCCCAGTTCGCGAACACGTAGCGGCACTCCGGGAAGTAGAGCCAGAAGAGGGTCTGGAAGCCCTTGGACTCACCGTCATCGCCGATCTTCTCGCGCATGGGTGCGATGCCGATGATGCGGATGTCCATGGTGCTCCGTTGTTTGTCGAACACCCAGTCCTCCTTGATCTGGTAACGTTTCACCTCGCCCGACTCCAGGGGGATCTCCTGCACCACCTGGAGGTACTCCCCGGGGTTGTCCGGGTCCTCGGTGAGCTGGGTGTCCACCTTCATGAACATCTCCTTGAGCTCGCTGGGGAGCAGGGCCTTTTTGAACTCATCCTCGTCGCCCAGGGCCCCGGCGCTGTAGGCCGTGATGGACCCGTCGGTGAGCAGGGCCTGGCGGATCACGTCGAACAGGCTCTTGCGGTCGCTGATGGGCGTCACCGGGTAGTACAGGGGGTGGTTGATCTTCTCGCGCAGGTCGATCTCGCGCCACACGCGGCGGGCCCACATCACATCGGCTTCGCGGATGTGGGCGTAAGGCACCACACGCTTGGTCTTGGTGTGCTCCTTGATGTACGCCCCGTCCAGCACGGTCTGGGCCGTGGCGGTACCGGCGAAGGACGCGAGCAGCACCGCCCCGATGAGGGTGGTCCGCAGGAAAGGAACAACGTGCTTCATGGCCATGGGGCGTTGGTTCATCAAACGACCTTCAACGACAGGGAGGCGATGCCGGTGACGGTGCCGTCGGGCTTGCGCACCTTGATGTTGTCCACGTACACCTTGCTGCCCACCTTCACCTTGCTCAGCAGCTCCTTCTGGTCCTGGCTGAGCTTGTTCCCTTTGGTGCTCTTCTCGGCGTAGGTGCCGGAAACGGACACCCCGATGTTGAACTCGACCACCTCGAACTTGAGGTCGAACTCGAAGCCCTCCATCTTGGCGATCACACCGGCGGCGGCGGTGAGCTCGGCCTTCTTGACCGTGGCATCACCCGCGCCCTTGTTGGCGAACATCGGCGTGGGGTTGGGCACGGACTTCACGCGGAATTTCACGCCCGGCATGCTCTTGCGCTGGCCGTTGGGCATCTCCACGCTCACGCTCACGGTGGCGTCGCTGCCCTTGCCCGGTTTCACGATGTAACCCTGGGCCGCCTTGGAGATGGAGCCGTTGTCGATGCTGGGGGTGATCTTGTCGGCGCTGAAGCCCGGCACGCTGACGTCCACCGGGTTGTCGATGCCGCGATAGAACACGTTCATCTTGGTGGGGCTCACCACCACGTTGGGCTGGGCCACCTCGTAGTTGGCGTAGAAGGGATAGCGTTTCTCCTCCTGGCCGGCCTGCTTGAACTTGATGATGCCCTTCCATTCCTTGGAGCCGACACCCTGGCCAGGAAGGCGCAGTTTGCCCTTGCCGTCCGCACCGATGGGCACCACCTCCTTGTCGCCGATCACCTCCATCTTCACGGTGTCGATGGTGCCGTTCTTGCTGAGCTCCACCACGGGCGGGTTCAGCGGGTCGTAGCCGGCCAGGTACACGTCGGCGCGGAACGAATCGCCCACGGTGATGTAGTTGCTCACGGGCAGCACCACGGGGGCCAGTTCGGAGAATTTCATCGCCTTGCCCTCCACGGCGCCCATGAGGAAGCCCACGCACTCGTTCTCCACGTTGCGCACGTCGCTCTGGAGCTTGGAGAGGATGGTGATGCCTGCGGCCAGGGGCACGTGGTAGAAGTTGATGCTCTCCCAGTTGTTCATGGTGCCGCTCGCATCGCGCCGGTCGGACAGATCGAACACGCGCTCCACCTGGGCCACAAGGCCCGGGTTGGCCGCGGACACCGACTTGATCTTGTCGCGGAAGGCCTCGATCTTGGCGCGCAGCTCGCGGGCGGACATCTCCCCTTCCTTGGGTTTGGCGGGTTCGGACCCGATCATCAGTTCGGTGATCTTGTCGTAGTTGTCCTTCTTGCCCAGCAGGGCCAGGTTGATGATGGTGTCACGACCTTTCTCGTCCTTGCCGATCACCTTGTCCTCGGGGATGCCTTCGGTGGCGGAGATGACCTTCACCTTCAGGCGGTCGATGTGGGACAGCAGGTCGGCGGCCATGGTCTGCACGGCCTGCGCCTCACCCCATGCCTTGCCGAATTTCTTGGGGTTCTCGGCGGCCAGGGAGGAGAAGCTCGCATAGGTGGCGTCCATCTTCTCCTTGAGGGTGAGCTTGGTGGTCTCCAGACCGTTGTTCACGGTCACGAAGCTGTCCAGGATCTCCTTGGACACGTTCAGGGCCAGAAGGGCGGTCAACACGAGGTACATCATGTTGATCATCTTCTGACGCGGGGACAGTTTGCCACTTGCCATTGTACTACCAGCGGGTGTTAGGTCCGGGCCAGTTCAGGGAATGCAAGTGGTGCTCAGCGCACCGTCATCGCGGCCAGCATGTTGCCGTACACCGTGTTGAGCTTCTGGAGGTTGTCGCTCAGTTGGGCGATGTTGTCCTTGTAGCGCTTGGTGTCGTCCACGCTGTTGCGCAGGTTGGTGAGCAGTTCGCCCACGCCCTCGAACATCTGGTTGGCGGCCTCGAGCTTCTCGCGGCTGCTGCGCAGCTGCATCTCGTACATCTCGTTGAGGGCGCTGAGGTTCTGGCTCATGCGGCTGAGGCTTTCGCCGGCGCTCTTGCCCGCATCCACGTTGGCGGTGAGGCCCACGAGGCTTTCGCTGGCACGGGCGTAGCTGTCGCTCAGGGTGCTCACCTTGGTGCTGGCGTCCTTGAGGCTGTTGGCGTACTCGTTGGTGGCCGCGGCGGCACCGGTGATCTCGGTCATCTGCTTGGCCTGGTCGCTCAGGGAGCGCATGCCATTGCCGAGGCTCGCGATCAGCTCGGGCTCGATCTTGGCGGCCTCCAGCATGTCGTCCAGCTGTTCGGTGATCGAGCGCTGGTCGTCCTTGCGGAAGTCGTCGCCCTCGGCGCGCTCGCCGGTGGCGAGTTCAGGGTACACCAGGCTCCAATCGGGGTCCTCGTGCGGGGGTTCAAAGGCCGAGAAGAAGAAGATGATGGCCTCTGTGCTCAGGCCCAGGATCAGGAAAAGGTCCGCAGCGGGCCAGTGCTGGATCTTGAACAGCGCGCCCACGATCACGACGGCGGCACCGATGCCGTACAGCTTGGCCATGAAGTTCTTCCACTTCTTGCTACCGGGTTTCATCGTTCGTCCTTGCGTTTTTGGGTTGGTCTGGGAGTAGGTCCTTCTATCGGGAGCCCCCTTGCAGGTTCAGTGCGGGGGCCGTCCTTCGTGTCTTAAAGATCCTCGGCGTTCACGGCTTTTCCGCGGCCCAGGTAGGTCATCACGCTGCGGAAACCGATGTAGCACTTGGAGGTGTCCTGGTACTCGTAGCTGCGGGTACCGGTCTGCAGGAACCAGCCGATGTCCTTCCAGGAACCACCGCGGATCACCTTGCGCTTGAGAGAGGGCGGGTCGTTGGCCAGGGCGTCGTAGCTGTATTCGGAGTTCAGGTCGTGGTCGAAATCGTACACCGCCTCGTCGAAGGCCGTGCTGGTCCACTCGGCCACGTTGCCGGCCATGTTGTACAGGCCGTAGTCGTTGGGCGAGTAACTATCGATGGGCACGGTGTGGAAGCCGCCGTCGTCGGTGTAGTTGCCGTGCAGGGGTTTGAAGTTGCCCAGGAAGCAGCCCTGGCGGTTGCGGATATAAGGGCCGCCCCAGGGATAGGGCTGGAGGTCCAGGCCGCCGCGGGCGGCATACTCCCACTCGGCCTCGGTGGGCAGGCGGAAGCGGTTCACGAAGGGCTCCTCCTGTGAGCTGAGCCAGCTGTTCATCAGCATGGACCGCCACACGTTGAATGCGGTGGCCTGCGTCCAGGTGATGCCCACCACGGGATAGTCGTCGTAGGCCGGATGCCAGAAATAGTTCTCGGTCATCGGCTCGTTGAACGAGTAGGTGAAGTCGTGCACCCAGGCCAGGGTGTCGGGATACACGTTGATGACCTCCTTGATGATGAACTTGCTGCGGTCGCTGTGGCCGCGGATGGCGTTGTTCTGGCCCTTGGTATTGGTATAGCTCAGGTCCAGGTCGCGGCCCGCCTTCCGGGCGGCCTCCTTGAGGTCGATCCAGTAGTACTCGAACATGAGCTTGCGGGTGTCAATCTCCTTGCGGCGATAGAACTGCTCGCTCTCGCTGTAGAACATGTCGGCCAGGGCTTCGCGCTCCTCCTCACCCCACCAGTTGATGCGCTCGCGCCAGTTGATCACCGGGGGGTCGATCTCCTCGCCGAACTCATCCTCGCTGATGACGTGCTCTCCGATGTCGTCCTCGCCCAGCAGGCGCTTGGCGGTGCTGTCGATGACGTAGTACACGAACTGGCGGTACTCGTTGTTGGAGATCTCCGTCTGGTCGATGTAGAACGCCTGTACGGACACGGTCTTGCTCTTGGAGACCATGGCGTAAGGGGCATCCTGGTCGCTGGGACCCATGGTGTAGCTGCCCATGGGGATGTAGTTCATCCCGTAGGGATCCACCTGGTACCAGTCCGGGCGCCCGATGACGCCGATGAGCTGCCCCTGACCGCCGCCGCCGCAACTGGCCAGCAAGCCGACAGCGCCGATGTAGAAGATGGGACGAAGTTGCATGGTTCCTCCGTTTGTGCCGTTCGATCGCAGGGCCTTCGGGTCCGGGTAAGCGAACACTTCAGGCTAGACTTCGTACGGGCGTGCAGGTGTTTGGGTTACCGATTCACAGGAAGCGGACGTTCCGGTAGATCTCGAGCTTCTCGGGCTTGATGATCTTGAAGCAGTAGTTCAGCATGACCTCGTGGCTCCCGCTGCTGTAGTTGCTGAGCTTGGAGGTGGTCACATCGTAGCTGTAGCCCAGGCGGATGCTGGAGTTGCCCTTGGGGAATTTGTACTGGTAGCCGATCATGGGGGCGATGGCATCCTCGGTGCGGTAGGTAACGCCCAGCCAGACCATGTCATTGTACAGGAAGGTGGCGTTGACGTCGAGCTGGGTGGTGGCCGCATCGCTCTTGACCAGAACGCTGGGCTGGAGGACATATTTCTTGTTGCCGCCGATGGCCCAATCGTAGCCGCCCTGCAGGTAGTAGTGGCGGGCGTTCTTGATGCTCACCTCGTCCAGGGATGTCTCGGGGAGCTGGGTGCTGCTGAGGCCCACCCAGAAGGTCGGGGCGACATAATAGAGACCCGCACCCAGATCGAAGCCCGAATCGGAGGTGCCCGCATCAGGGATGGCCTCATCGTCGCCCACGGGGTCCACCGCCACCCAGTTGCTGCCCAGGGAGCGGCTGGTCATGCCCCCGTAGAGGCCCACGCCGAAGGTGCCCGGACCGAACTTGCGATGGAAGGAATAGCTGATGCGCGCGATGGTGCCCTTCTGCTGCCCGAGCTGGTCCATGTACACGGAGAGGCCGACCCCGCTGCTGATCTTGCTGATCGGCATCTGGAAGTTGAACAGGCCGGTCTTGGGTGCCCCGTCGAAACCGCTCCACTGCTGGCGCAGCAGGGCGGTCACGCACATGTTGCCGGTGGTGCCCGCCACGGCCGGGTTCACCGACAGGCGGTCGAACATGTATTGGGTGAATTGCGGGTCCTGCTGGGCGTGTACAACACCTGCCAGGCCCGCGCATAGCGCTGCGGTCAGTATCCCCCTCATCCTTGGTTCCGGTTCTGTGCCGGGCCGGGATGGGACAAAGCCCCCCCGGGACCAGCGTTGATCCCGGCGCCAATATAGCAAAGATCCGGACCGGCCAAATTTCCCCAAGCCCGGCAGGGGCGGGCGAAGGCGGTCAGGCGAGCTTCTGGAAGGTGCGCCACCAGCGGTCGGGCACCTCCTCGCGGCAGGCCATCTGGTAGTCGGCGTACGAACAGGGCACCAGGTGGTGGCGCTCGAAGCGCGCCTCCTGCTCGGCACGGTAGGGCACGTCCATCCACCACCGGTCGCTCACCCCGCTCTTATAGAACACCAGTTCCTGCTCGTTGCCACGGATGGGGATGCGGAAGCGGGTGAACCGCTTGCGGTCCAGCCAGGGCAGGTCGTTGGTGCGCGACCGGAACCCATCCAGGAAGCACCAGATCATCTGCGCGGCGAGCTGGGCGGTCACCCCGTCGGGGTCACGACCGGGATCGAGCTCGTACAGGCCCACGGACGAGATCTTCTCACTGACGCCCGCGTAGCGCATCAGCTGGCAGACCTCCTCGGCGTGGAAGCCGTTGGGGCCGGGGCGGGAGGTGCCGGGGGCATCGCTGCGCCGCACGGCCGAGAGGTCCACGCTCAGGGTGTCGCCGTTGCGCAGCACGGGCTCGGCATCGGCCAGGTGATCGCGCAGCTCCCCCAGGCGGTGGGCATCGAAGAAGAGCTTGTCCATCAGCTCGATGCCTGGCTGGTCCACCAGGTAGGTCTGGAAGCCGAGGTTGCTGTAATTGAACAGGAAGTTGGGCTGTCGGAGCACGATGTGGCTCAGGTAGCTGCTATCGGCCAGCCCCTGCCCGGGCTCGCCCAGGTCGAAGCGGGCATCGATGCACACCAGGTTGGCCGTGCGCTCCAGCTTCTCGTAGGCCAGGTACTGCGTGAAGGTGTGGCCCTGGCCACCGCCCAGCACGATGGGCACGATGCCCCGCCGCACCAGTTCGGCGATGGACTCGGCCAGGGCGTGCTGGGTGTCCTGGGCGGTGGCTCCGGGGTGGATGTCGCCCAGGTCCACCAGTTGCAGGCGGCCTTGCGGGCGGAAGAGGGCGTAGAGGTGCTCGCGGACGGCGTCGGGGGCCTCCACGCAGCGGCGCGGGCGGGCATGGCCGGGGTCGTCCAGCACACCGAGGATGGCCACCTGCGCTCCTTCCAGCTCCGGGAAGCCCGAGGGCCCGTGGAACAGCGCCCCGTCGCCCAGGGTGTGGGCGGCAGGGTCGGGCCGTTGGGCGCCGAAGCGCGGGCTGGGACGGAAGTAAAGGCTGATGTCCATGGGCGTTCCGGACCGGCGGGGCGGTCAGCGCGAAGGTCCATCGCACAGTTCGCGGCCCGGCGCCGTTGCCCCGCGAGCTACGCACAGGTCGCTGTTGGCAACCGGTGGTGAGGCGCCAGGCGGCTCAGGCCTTCTTGCGGGGTGCCTTGCGGGCGGCGGAGGCCTTCTTGGCCGGTGCTTTCGCCGCCTTGGTGGTGGAGGTGGCGGTACTGCGGCGTGCACCGCCCTTGCGTCCCCCCTTGCGTTCGGGCGCGGCGGCCAGCAGCGCGGTGGCCTGCTCCAGGGTCACTTCCTCGGCCTTGGTGTCCTTGGGCAGGTTGGCGTTCTTGTTCCCGTCGGTGACGTAAGGGCCATAGCGCCCGTCGAGCACCTGCACGGCCGAGCCGGGGAACTCCTTGAGCACGTTCTGGCGGGTGCCGGCGAGCTTGGCCTCCAGCAGCTCCACGGCCCGTTCGAGGGTCACGGCCGCGGGGTCCTCGCCCTTGGGGATGTTGGCGTAGGTCCTGCCCAGTTTCACATACGGACCGAAGCGGCCGCGGCCGGCCACCACCATCTCCCCCTTGTGCTCGCCCAGGTCGCGGGTGGCGCTGGCGGCCTTTTTGAGGTCGATGAGCTCGATGGCGCGGGCCAGGTCGATGCTGAGCGGATCGTCCTCGGCGGTGAGGCTGGCGAAGGTGCCGCCCAGCCGGACGTACGGGCCGAAGCGGCCGATGGCCACGGTGACCACCTCGCCGTCGCGTTCGCCCAGGGTGCGCGGCAGCTTGAACAGGTCCAGGGCTTCCTCCAGGGTGATGGTGCCGATGCTCTGGTCCTTGCGCAGGCTGGCGAACCGGGGCTTCTCCTCCTCCTCGGCCTCGCCGATCTGCACCATGGGGCCGAAGCGGCCGATCCGGGCCACCACCTTGCGCCCGCTGGCCGGGTCCACGCCCAGCTCGCGGGAGCCGGTGGCGCGTTCGGCGGTCTCGGTCACCGTGCCGATGGTGCGGTGGAAGGGGGTGTAGAACTCCTGGAGCATGGCGCGCCAGTTCATGGTGCCCTCGGCGATCAGGTCGAATTCGCCTTCCACGTAGGCCGTGAAGTTGAGGTCCACGATGGTGGGGAAGTGCTCCACCAGGAAGTCGTTCACCACCATGCCGATGTCGGTGGGGAAGAGCTTCTGTTTCTCGGCCCCGACGTTCTCCGAGGCGGTGCGGTCGCTCACGACGCCGTCCGCCAGGGTGAGGATGCGGTAGTTGCGGGGCGTGCCCTCGCGGTTCTCCTTCACCACGTAGCCGCGCTTCTGCACGGTGCTGATGGTGGGCGCGTAGGTGCTGGGGCGGCCGATACCGAGCTCTTCGAGCTTCTTCACCAGGCTGGCCTCGGTGAAGCGGGGCGCAGGCCGCTCGAAGCGCTGGGTGGCGGTCATCTCCTGCAGGGCCAGCGGCTCACCCTGCTTGAGGTCGGGCAGCAGTCCCTCCTGTTCCTCGCCGTTGTCCTCGTCGTCGCGGCCTTCCATGTACACCTTCAGGAAACCGTCGAAGAGGATCACTTCACCCTGCGCCACCAGGCTCTCCCCCGCGTGCCCGCTGATGGCGATGTTCACCACGGTCCTCTCCAGTTCGGCATCGGCCATCTGGCTGGCGAGCGTGCGTTTGCTGATCAGGTCGTACAGGCGTTCGGCATCGCGGTCGGCGCCGGCGGTGCGCACCTGGAGGTCGGTGGGGCGGATGGCCTCGTGCGCCTCCTGGGCACCCTTGCTCTTGCTCTGGTAGCGCCGGGCCTTGCAGTACCGCGCACCGTACTGGGCGGTGATGGCGGCCTCGGCGGCGGCGATGGCCTGTTCGCTGAGGTTCACCGAGTCGGTACGCATGTAGGTGATGTGCCCCTGCTCGTACAGCCCCTGGGCGATGCGCATCGTGCGGTCCACCCCGAAGCCGAGCTTGCGGCTGGCCTCCTGCTGCAGTGTGCTGGTGGTGAAGGGCGCGGCGGGCGTGCGTTTGCCGGGCTTCTTCTCCACGGCGGCCACGGAATAGGAAGAGCCGATGCATCCCTGCAGGAAGGCCATGGCCTCGGGTTCGGTGGCGAAGCGGAGCGGCCGCACTTCGCCAGGGCCGGCGGCGGCGCGCAGTTCGGCCTTCACGGAGGCGCCGTTCTCCGTTCGGAGCACTGCGGTGATGCGGAAGGCGCTCTTCTCGGCGAAGCCGAGGATCTCCCGTTCACGCTCCACGATCAGGCGCACGGCCACGCTCTGCACCCGGCCCGCGCTGAGGCTGGGTTTCACCTTGCGCCAAAGGATGGGGCTCAGTTCATAGCCCACCAGCCGGTCCAGCACGCGGCGGGCCTGCTGCGCGTCCACCAAGTGCACATCGATCCCACGCGGGTTGGCGATGGCGTCGAGCACGGCCTTCTTGGTGATCTCGTTGAAGGTGATGCGCTTCACCTTGTCGTCGTCCAGTTTCAGCGCCTCCTTCAGGTGCCAGCTGATGGCCTCCCCTTCGCGGTCCTCGTCGGTGGCGAGCCACACGGTGGCCGCCTTGTCAGCCTCCCTTTTCAGTTCGGCGAGCCTGCCTTTTTTATCGTCGGGAACGATGTAGGTAGGCTCGAAGCCGTTCTCCACATCCACGCTCAGGTCGCGTTCGGGCAGGTCGCGCACATGGCCGTAGCTGCTCAGCACCGTATAGCCGTCGCCCAGGTATTTCTCGATGGTCTTCGCCTTGGCGGGGGACTCCACGATGACCAGGTTGCCGCTGCCTGCTTCCTTCTTCTTCGCCATGGGAATGCGGGTTGTGAGCGGACAAAGGAAAAGGCATCACCAGCCCATCGCAGCGGGGACCTGCCGCCTCCCGTCCCCCTTCCCCTATGGGGAAGCATTTTTTCAACAGCGGCGGGGCTTCGCGCGCGGCAGCGCGCCACGCGCGCAGGCCTGCCCGGGCACACGCACGAGGCACTATCCTGTTCGTCGGCCGGGCGGTCGGTCCGGCGTAACGCCCGGAAGACCTGCGATGAACCGCGGGTCCGCTTCCCCCGGATCCGGTCGGCCGCCCCACCCTGCCACCTTGTCAGGCGCCCGGGCGGAAAGCCCTACCTTTGCAACCTTCCGGCCATGACGAACAAGCGCGCCTACATCGAGAGCTACGGCTGCCAGATGAACTTCAGCGACAGCGAGATCGTCGCGAGCATCCTGGCCGACCAGGGCTACACGCTGGTGGAGAAGGCCGAGGACGCGGACCTGGTGCTGCTCAACACGTGCAGCGTGCGGGAGAAGGCCGAGCAGACGGTGCTGAACCGGATCGACGGGCTGAACCATCTGAAGGGGAGGAACCCCGGACTGCGGGTGGGCGTGCTGGGCTGCATGGCCGAGCGCATGCGGGAGGACCTCCTGGAAAAGAAGAAACTGGTGGACCTGGTGGTGGGCCCCGACGCCTACCGCACCCTGCCCCTGCTGTTGGACGAGGTGGAGGGCGGCCAGAAGGCGGTGAACGTGCTGCTGAGCCGGGAGGAGACCTACGCCGAGATCGAGCCTGTGCGCCTGGGCAGCAACGGGGTCACGGCCTTCGTGACCATCATGCGGGGCTGCGACAACATGTGCGCCTTCTGCGTGGTGCCCTTCACCCGGGGGCGCGAGCGCAGCAGGGACCCCGAAAGCATCGTGGCCGAATGCCGCCAGCTGGTGGCCCAGGGTTACCGCGAAGTGACCCTGCTGGGGCAGAACGTGGACAGCTACCGCTGGAACCTGGACGCGGACCACAACCCCAGGGACGCCGCCCGCCCCACCGCCGACTTCGCCGACCTGCTGGAAATGGTGGCCCGCGCCTGCCCCACCCTGCGCATCCGCTACAGCACCAGCCACCCCAAGGACATGACCGACAAGGTGCTGCGGGTGATGGCCGGCCACCACAACATCTGCAAATACATCCATCTGCCGGTGCAGAGCGGCAGCAGCAGCGTGCTCCAACGCATGAACCGGGGCTACGACCGGGCCTGGTACCTGGACCGGATCGCGGCCATCCGCCGCCACATCCCGGATTGCGCCATCAGCACCGACATCATCAGCGGCTTCTGCGGCGAGACCGAGGCCGAGCACCGGGAGACCCTCAGCCTGATGGAGGAAGTGCGCTACGACATGGCGTACATGTTCAAGTACAGCGAACGCCCCCGGACCCTGGCGGCGCGGAAGTTCCCGGACGATGTGGCGGACGAGGTGAAGGGCCGGCGCCTGCAGGAAGTGATCGACCTGCAGATGAAGCATGCGGCCGAACGCAACGGGCAGCACGTGGGCCAGGTGCAGGAGGTGCTCATCGAAGGGGTGAGCAAGCGGAGCGACCGGCACATGTATGGCCGCAACAGCCAGAACGCCGTGGTGATCGTGGACCGGCAATACGCCGGGACGGAGCTGATGCCGGGCGACCTTGTGAGAACGCGGATCACCAGCGGTACCAGCGGGTCGCTGCAGGGCGAGGTGGTGGAGCGGGTGCGGGAGGGCGTGGAGGAATGGTGAGAGTGGTGAGAATGGTGAGAGTGGTGAGAGTGGTGGGAATGGTGAGCGTGGTGAGCGGAAGGGCGTGCGGGGATCGTGAACACGGAAGTGAATGACAAGGCCATGAACGTACAACCCATCAAACAGCGGTTCGGCATCATCGGGGGCTCGTCCTTGCTGGACCGGGCCATCGAGATCGCCGCGCAGGTGGCGCCCACGGACCTCACGGTGCTGATCACCGGGGAGAGCGGCTCGGGCAAGGAGGTGATGCCGCAGATCGTGCACCAGCTGAGCGCGCGCAAGCACGGCCCGTACATCGCGGTGAACTGCGGGGCGATCCCGGAGGGCACGATCGACAGCGAGCTCTTCGGCCACGAGAAAGGCAGCTTCACCGGGGCGCACGAGGCGCGCAAGGGCTACTTCGAGGTGGCCGACAAGGGCACCATCTTCCTGGACGAGGTGGGCGAGCTGCCGCTGAGCACGCAGGTGCGCCTGCTGCGGGTGCTGGAGACCGGCGAGTTCATCCGCGTGGGCAGCAGCAAGGCGCAGCGCACCAACGTGCGCGTGGTGGCCGCCACCAACGTGAACATGCTGCAGGCCGTGCAGCGGGGCGGCTTCCGCGAGGACCTGTACTACCGGCTGAACACCGTGCCCATCCACGTGCCGCCGCTGCGCGAACGGCGCGAGGACATCCACCTGCTGTTCCGCAAGTTCGCCAGCGATGCGGCCGAGCGGTACCGGATGCCGCCCATCGAGCTGGACGCCGAGGCCCTCAAGCTGCTCACGGCCTACCGCTGGCCCGGCAATGTGCGGCAGCTGCGCAACATCACCGACCAGCTGAGCGTGATCGAGCAGACGCGCACCATCAATGCGGCCACCCTGCGCCAATACCTGCCCGAGGAGAGCACCGGCCTGGTGCCCGCCGGGGATGGGCGCGGGGCGGGCATGGACAGCGTGAACGAACGCGAACTGATGTACAAGTTCCTGTTCGACATGAAGAACGACCTGACCGTGCTGAAGGAACAGGTGGCCGCCCTGATGCACGGCCAACCGCTGCCGGTGATGAAGCCGGCAGGCTACCACGAGGAGATCGTGCTGCCCATGCAGGGCACCCCTTCGGGCACGGTGAGCATCCAGATGCCGCACCGGGGTGGCGAACCGCACCACGACGTGGACCACACCGAGGTCGAGGAATCCCTGAGCCTGGAGGAGAAGGAGAAGGAGCTGATCATCAAGGCCCTGGCCAAGCACCGCAACCGCCGCAAGACCGCCGCCCAGGAGCTCGGCATCAGCGAGCGCACGCTGTACCGCAAGATCAAGGAATACCGGATCGAGTGATGCGCAGCCCCCTGGCCTGCACCCGTCCCACCCTCCACGCGTCGCCGGCCCGGCCGCCCTGGCCCCTATTCCTGCTCGCGATGCTGCTCCCCACCGCCTGCAAGGTGAACTACTCCTTCTCCGGGGCCGACATCCCGGCGGCGGCGGGCACCTACGGCGTGGCGGTGTTCGAGGCACGGGCCCCGCTGAGCTCGCCCCGCACCGCCCAGGTGTTCACCGAAACGCTGCGCGACCTGCTGCAGGCCCAGACCCCGCTGAAGCTGGTGCGCGAAGGGGGCGACCTGCGCTACGAAGGGGCCATCACCGGCTACGACGTGCAGCCCGTGGCCATCCAGGCCAACGAGACCGCCGCCCTGAACCGGCTGACGATCACCGTGAGCGTGACCTACACCAACACCCTGGATGCCACACGCAGCAGCACCTTCAGCGTGAGCCGGTTCGCCGACTACGACAGCGGGGCCGACCTGGTGGCGGTGGAGGAAGGGCTGGTGCGCACGATCAGCGACCAGTTGGTGCAGGATATCTTCGACCGCACACTGGGCAACTGGTGAGACCCATGGACCGCGAACGGCTGAACACCCTGCTGACCGAGCCCACGAAGGTGGAGGCCTCCGATGTGGCCGGGTTGCGCGAGCTGGCCGGGCGGTATCCGTGGTTCAGCGGGGCACAGGTGCTGCTCACGGTGGGCGAGGCGGCCAGCGGTGGGTTGCTGTACGACGAGCACCTGCGCACGGCGGCGGCCCACCTGCCCAGCCGGGCCCGGGTGTACGACCTGGTCCATGCCGATGCGGGCCCCGCACCCCGCCGACGATCCACCCCGGTGGACGCGGGCCCCTTGGCGGTGCCCATGCCGTTGGACCCCCCCCTGCCCCACCCCGCCCAGGCCCCCCCGGCACCATCGGCGGTCGGACCTCGCGCGGCGGAACTCGATGAAGCCCGTACAGCTCCGGAGGAACGGTCGACGGGAACGCCCTCGGCGGACCGCGGTGCCGACGTCATCGCTCCGATCCCACCCGCCGACGCGGACGCCCCCTCCCCTGCCCCGGTCCCCGGCGACGCGTTGGATGTACTGATCCGTACCGAAGTGCTGGCCGGCGCCTACGACATCACGCGTTCGTCCTCACCGGTGGCGCCGGAGGCCGTCCCGCAGGCCCCACCGGCGCCTGCACAGGCCGCCGACCCGGGAACCGGGGTGCCGTCCGCTCCGGAGAAGGAAGCTCCACCCTCCCCGCCCACCATGCCCGTGCATGCCGGGCGGAGGCGTTTCACGGCCTGGCTGGAGCAGGACACCGGACCGCAGGAGGCCGCGGTCGCCCCGCCGACGGGACCGGGCTTGCCTCCGCCCCGCACCGAGGCAGCTCCTGCGGCGCAACCGGCAGCCCCCGGCGCTGCGGACATCCGGGCGTTGATCGACCGTTTCATCCAGGGGCAGGCGCCGGCACCTGCGCACAAGGCGGAGTTCTTCACCCCGCAACAGGCGGCGAAGCGCAGCTTGGAGGAACATGCCGAGCTGGTGACCGAGACCCTGGCGCGCATCTACGAGCAGCAGGGCGATGTCGCCCGGGCGGCGGCGGCCTACCGGCGGTTGGCCGAGCGGCATCCGCAGCGGAAGGAGGAATTCCTGGGCCGGGCGCGAGCCCTGGAGCGGGGCAAGGCTTGAACGCCGGATCGCGGAGATCCACTTACTTTGCGCCCCCGCTTGCAGGCGGGTCCCTGTCCCAACGCTCCCTTGCCATGATCGTCGTCTCCATCCTCATCCTCATCGTGGCCGCCCTGCTGGCCTTGGTCGTGCTGGCCCAGAACCCCAAGGGTGGCGGCCTGGCGGCGGGCTTCACCGGCGCGCAGCAGATCGGGGGTGTGCAGCGCACGGCCGACTTCCTGGAGAAGGGCACCTGGACCCTGGCCGGCGCGCTGATGGTGCTCTGCCTGGTGAGCAGCGCGATCCAAGGCGGCAGCGCCACCCAGGTGGACGAGCTGGATGCCCCCAGCGAGCAGGTGACCAGCGGCGAGGTGGCCCCGGAGGATGTGGCGCCCGCGGCAGAGGAGGCTCCGGCCCAGGAGCCTGCGCCCGCCACCCCTTGAGCGTCCGCGCCAACCTGACAGACCGCCTGTCAGGCCGAAGGGTCTTGGTGTGACCGGACCTTGCAAGATCGTCAGTCCAATGGCAGAAGGTGATGCCTTGGCATGCGGGTTGACGTGCGCGGGCCGCAAACCAACCGAACGATCCGATTCACCATGGCTACGAAAGTGAAGCCCCTGGCGGACCGCGTGCTTGTGGAAGCCGCCCCCGCCGAAGAGACCACCAAGGGTGGCATCATCATCCCCGACACGGCCAAGGAGAAGCCCCAACGCGGCAAAGTGGTGGCCGTGGGCAACGGCCGTGTGGCCGATGACGGCAAGGTGACCCCCTTGAGCGTGAAAGCCGGCGACGAGATCCTGTACGGCAAGTACAGCGGCACCGAGCTGAGCTACGACGGCAAGGACTACCTGATCATGCGCGAGAGCGACATCTACGCGATCCTGAACTGAGGTACCGTCGATCCATTGGATCAATGCCACCGTTACAGGACAAGCACACGATCCCAACCAACGAAACAACCAAGCTCTAAATGGCAGCCAAGAACATCCAATTCGAGATCGACGCCCGCGACCGCCTGAAGCGCGGCGTGGACCATCTCGCCAACGCGGTGAAGGTGACCCTGGGTCCCAAGGGCCGCAACGTGATCATCGACAAGAAATTCGGTGCCCCCCAGGTGACCAAGGACGGTGTCACCGTGGCCAAGGAGATCGAGCTGAAGGACGCCGTGGAGAACATGGGCGCCCAGATGCTGAAGGAAGTGGCCAGCAAGACCGCCGACGCCGCCGGTGACGGCACCACCACGGCCACCGTGCTGGCCCAGGCCATCGTGACCGCCGGCCTGAAGAACGTGGCCGCCGGTGCCAACCCCATGGACCTCAAGCGCGGCATCGACAAGGCCGTGGTGGCCGTGGTCGATGAGCTCAAGAAGATGAGCAAGGCCGTGGGCGACGACAACGCCAAGATCAAGCAGGTGGCCTCGATCAGCGCCAACAACGACGACGCGATCGGCACCCTGATCGCCGAGGCCATGGCCAAGGTGAAGAAGGAGGGCGTGATCACCGTGGAGGAAGCGAAAGGCACCGACACCACCGTGGAAGTGGTGGAAGGCATGCAGTTCGACCGCGGCTACCTCAGCCCCTACTTCGTGACCAACGCCGACAAGATGGAGGCCGACCTGGAGAACGCCTACATCCTGATCTACGACAAGAAGATCAGCACCATGAAGGAGCTGCTGCCGATCCTGGAGAAGGCGGTGCAAACGGGCAAGCCCCTTCTGATCATCAGCGAGGATGTGGACGGCGAAGCGCTGGCCACCCTGGTGGTGAACAAGATCCGCGGCGCCCTGAAGGTGGCCGCCGTGAAAGCCCCGGGCTTCGGCGACCGCCGCAAGGCCATGCTGGAGGACATCGCCATCCTCACCGGTGGCACCGTGATCAGCGAGGAGCGTGGCTTCAAGCTGGAGAACGCCGACCTGAGCATGCTGGGCAAGGCCGAGAAGATCAACATCGACAAGGACAACACGACCATCGTGAACGGTGCCGGCAAGAAGGCCGACATCACCGCGCGTGTGAACCAGATCAAGGCCCAGATCGAGACCACCACCAGCGACTACGACAAGGAGAAGCTGCAGGAGCGCCTGGCCAAGCTGGCCGGCGGTGTGGCCGTGCTGTACATCGGCGCCGCCACCGAGGTGGAGATGAAGGAGAAGAAGGACCGCGTGGACGACGCGCTGCACGCGACCCGCGCCGCTGTTGAAGAGGGCATCGTGCCGGGCGGTGGCGTGGCCTACATCCGCGCCCAGAAGGTGCTGGAGAAGATGGAAGGCGCCAACAACGACGAGACCACCGGCATCGGCATCGTGCGCCGCGCCGTGGAGGAGCCGCTGCGCCAGATCGTGGCCAACGCCGGCCTGGAAGGCAGCATCATCGTGCAGAAGGTGCGCGAGGGCAAGGCCGACTACGGCTTCAACGCCCGCTCCGAGGAGTACGAGAACCTGCTCGCCGCCGGTGTGATCGACCCCACCAAGGTGACGCGTGTCGCCCTGGAGAACGCCGCTTCCATCGCCAGCATGCTCCTCACCACCGAGTGCGTGATCAGCGAAGAGAAGGAGGAGAAGGCCCCGGCCCACGGCCATCCCGGCATGGGCGGCGGCATGGACATGATGTAAGCCATCTGTTCGCAACCATGAGCACAAGCCCCGGTCGAAAGGCCGGGGCTTGTCCGTTGCAGGATGGGCCGGACCGTCCGCGGCGAAGCATCATCCGGGAGTTGCAGCCGGGGGACGGTCCTGGATCCAGGGCATGCCCCCGCATCCCGTGAACCCGTGATTGATGCGCGTGACATGGCGTTGTCACTTTGAGGCCCGATCCGTGATCATGCGCCAACACCTTTCCACCGTACTGCTCCTCCTCGTTCCGTTCACCACGAAAGCGCAGACCGAGACGGAGCCCAACCAGGGTCTGCCCGATGCCACGGTCAATCCGGCTTGGGCGCCAGGAGCGACCTATTCGGGCTCCATCGCCATGGACCCGCCACCGCTGGACTATTACGACTTCTTCCGCATCGAGCTGCTGGAGGACGCCACGGTGACCATGGACGTGGTGGCCTCCTCCCCGGCGGCGGCCAATGTGGTGGTGACCATCTACGACGTCAACGGCACCGCGATCTCCCACCTGGGGAACGGATTCGGTGCCGCGAGCAGCCCGGTCTCATCCTCGCTCGTGTTCGACTGCCTCCAGGCGGGGACCTATTTCTTCCAGCTCACGCCCGATCAGGGATCGAACATCACTTACGCCATCACCTGGACATACCAGGGCGCGCTCTTCGGCAACGATGCGGAGCCCAACGCGGACGGCGTGCAGGCCCTGGCCAACGGCCTCCTGCAGGATGGTGTGTGGCGGGAAGGCCATCACTCATTCAACATCTCCGACGCCCTGACCGACCACGTGGACGTGCACATGCTGGAGATCCCCGAGGACGGGGCGGTACAAGTGACCGTGATCGCCTCATACCTGTCCGGGCCGGGCGCTTCCCTGGATGTACGCCTGGTGGACACGACAGGCACCGTGATGACATCCATGTACGCGGAGGTCGGTGCCAACGGCGATACCGACACCACGAGCATGGAGTTCCTTTGCCTGAAGGACGGTCGATACGCGGTGGTGATCTACGGCATCAACACATGCGGCGTCTCCTACCGTTTGCGCTACGACCATTCGCCGGCACCGTGGGCGGACGACCAGGACATGACCACCGTGCTGCCTCCGGGGCTCTGGGTGGAAGGGCACATGAGCTTCAACGGCAACGGCGGCGAACCGACCTCGGACTGGTTCTCGGTGGAGGTGCCCGAGCATCATGTCCTGCGCCTGGAGCTGCTCGCTGCGGACATGAACGGCGGTTCCGCCACCACGGACCTGCGGGTGTACGATAGTCTGAGCACGAACGTGGCCAGCTGGTATGGCGAAAGCGGCCCGAACAACGATCCGGACACGAACGTCCATGTGATCGGCTGCCTGCCTGCGGGCACCTATGGGGTCTGGCTGACGCACATCAACGGTTGCGGCGTGAGCTACCGCCTGCGGGCCTTCGTCGATCCCCCGGCCTACGGGGACGACCCCGAACCCAACAACAGCATCGCCACCTCGCTCCTGGCCGTGCCCGATACCGCCAACCACGGCTTCCTCCGCGACAGCGATGTTGACGTCTGGCGCTTCTACAAGCAATACAGCGGCCCGTTGCAGATGGACCTCCGCGCCTCGACGCAAACCCCGACGCCAGGCACCATCCACTTCACCATCCTCGATATGAACGGCACTGTGCTGGACCAGACGTCCATGGTGACCGGTACGGACAACGCAACGAACCCCTACACTCCGCACACCTTCAACGTGACGGCGCAGGACACGTTGATCCTTCAAGCCTCGTACCTGAACGCGACGTGCATGAGCTATGCCTTCCGGTTCGCAGGCGGGATCATCGGGATCGATGACGCGGAAGGAGCACATCAAGACCTCCGCGTCCGGCCGGTCCCTGGAGCGGACGGGCACTATCTGCTCACCGCCCCCCGTGCCGTTGCCGAGGTGCTGGTCTTCGACATGCAGGGTGCATTGGTGCGCACCATTCGCGGCAACGGCACCGTGGTGGCGATCGACCTCACGGGCGCAACACCCGGTGTGCATGCGTGCCTGGTGTTCGACGCCGATGGCCGGGCGAACCTGGTGCGCCTGATGCATGCACGCTGATCCAGAAGGGGACGCACGGCGCAGCGGGAAGGCACCTCCGATCATCGGCGGGAACGGACGGGAGCGCGGAGGAGCCTGGTCCCGTGCGGGTGCCCATGGCCGAGGCCGGGTGGGGCATCACGTGGAGCGGACCGCATCGCCAGGACCGGGAACGGCATCGTGCGACACCCGGTCCACCGCGTTCCGGCTCACCGTAGGGTGGAGCCACACGGCGGGGATGGGATCGCGGCGCCGCCATTCACGCCGGGCCTGATAGGCATCGCGGAACGCCGCGAACCCGGCATCCGGGTCCTTCCAGGTGGGGAGCTCCAGCAAGGCATCCACGGCGAGCACCTGGGCCACGGTGATCCGCGGGGCCAGCTGACGCCGGAGCAGCTTGAGCCGCAGGTGCACATCCGCCAGGCGGTCGCCCAACAGCACATCCTCGAAACGCAGGATCGCCCACACGACTTGGTCGGTGTGGTCCAGTCCCGAGACCCATTGCGCCAGATCGGCGCCCAGTTCGTCCGCGTTCATGGGCTCTGCCATCGGATCGACGAGGAACATGTCGATCGCCGGGGGCAAAAAGTAGGTCCGGTCCGCCGCTGACGGAACGGCTGTGACGACCGACTTTCCAAGAGCTTTGAACAGGCTTTTGTGAACGGCTCCCCATCGCCTTGAGGGACAGGGGATCGACGGTGCGCGATGCGCCTGGCCGACAAACGGGGGCCGATCCTTTCAGTGCGTCGCGCTCCGGCGCCGACGGCGGCGGAGCAACAGGACGACCACCGCAACCACGGCCAGGCCGGCCAGCAACCAGGGCCAGACCGGGCGACTTTCGAAGCGCACCGGGGTCACATCGCCCACCAGCACCAGGCCGGCCCAGTAGTACGGCAGCACGAGCTCGTCACGTGCCTGCATCACGTGGTCCAGCTTGGCCTGGCGCAGTGCCTTGTGCCGCGGCATGCCGTCGGCGAGGTGCTCGTAGAGACCGGCCACGAGGTCCGCGGTGACCTTCTCGTCGATGTTCCAAAGCGCCATCACCAGGCTGGGGCATCCGGCGTAGGCGAATCCATAGCCGAGGGAGCGGACCCCTTCGCCGGCCTCGTCGGTGCCCGCACCGGTCTCGCAGGCCGTGAGCACGGCAAGTTGGGCGTGCAGGTCGAGCGCGTAGATCTCGTAGGCGTGCAGGTAGCCGTCATCGTCGGTCCCGCCTTCGGGGTCGCCCTTGCTGAGCACAAGGCGGGCGTACATCGGGTCCCTGGGGTTCATCTCGGCGTGGGTGCCGAGGTGGAGGATGCCGTGGCGTGCCGCTTGTTCGCGGAGGCTCCGCTCGTTGGCGGCCGTGCCGAGCAGCAGCGTGGCCGAGAGGGTACGACCCAGGCCTTCGGCGGTGCGCAGGGCGAAGGGCTGGCGCACGAACGCGAGATAGTGCCGGTCCAGCCGCGTGCTGTCCCCCAGGTCCTTCACATAGCGGTCCTTGTCCTCGTCGGAGAAGCCCGGTGCCAGGGCCAGCGCACCGTCGGCGTGTTCGCGGGCGAGGTCGGTGAACCGGATGGCGGTGGTGGCCGAGTGCAGGTAGGCGATGGCGAAGCGCCGCAGTAAGAAGTGGTCGCGCAGGCGGGTCGGTGTGCAAGGGGCATCCACCAACGCCTCGAAGCTCACCTGGTGCAGGGATCCGTCGGGGATGATGAGCAGTTCTTCGCCGGTGAGCATGCCGGCCACGGGTGCGAGGATGCGTTGGTACAAGCGGTGGGCCACGTCGATGTACGGAACGACCTCCCGATCGCGGATGCTGCGGTTGAAGGCGCGGACATCGGCGTCCAGGCCGCTGCCGTCCACACGCATCAAGGCGGCCGTATCGCTGCGAACCACCAGCAGGTACAGGTGCTCGTCGTGCATCGTATAGGCCAGCAGCGGGCGCTGTGGTGTGACGAGCTTGGCGCGCAACTGGTCCAGGGTCACCGTCGGCTCGCCATACCGCAGCGCGAAATACCGGGGATGGCGTTCGGCGAGCATGCGCATGTGATCGCGCATGGCGGCCTCCCTGCGGGCCAGGTCCGCCGCGGTGGTACGGTCGCCCGCATCCACGGTCAGGGCCTGGAGCAGCTCCTGTTCGCGTGCCACGAGCGAGTCCGGGATGCCGGCGAAGCGCAGGCCCGCGAAGGCGTTCAGCCGGGCCTTGAGCAGCACGGAACGGTCGGCCTCGGCGAGGTGCAGAAAGCGGCCGATGGTCGCCGGGCCCGGGGACCGCTCGTAGGCTTCGAAGGCGATGTTCCGGGCCAGGTCGAAGAGCCTTTTCTGGGCGGCGACCAGCAGCAGCTGCGAGGCGGCGTCGTACACGGCACCGCGGCTGCGGGCCAGGGCGGTGATGGCCAGGTCCAGGTCCGCGTTCCAGGCATCGGCGGGCCCTGAGCCCGGTGCGGCCAGGGCGCGCGAGGCGCGCAGCTTCCAGTAGATCGCATCGGGCAGGAGCTCGGGTGCTGGGCCGGTGTGCGGCAGGGGGTCGGATCCGATGGCCCGCACACGGGCATCGAGCGCGCGGAGGGCGCGTTCGGCATGTTCGAGGGCGGCACGGTGGTCGCCCGCCTTGAACGCCGCTTCGGCGCGCTGCACGTCCACCTGCGCCACCAGGTGATGGGTGCTGTCGTAAATGCTGGTGAGGATACTGCGCGCCTGGCCGAGGTCGGCGAGGGCCTCGCCCGTACGGCCGAGCCCGGTGCGCAGGGACGCGCGTTCGCGGAGGGTGCCGGCCAGCACGGGGTCGATGGCGGGGTCGCGGTGGGCCCGGCCGGCCGCCAGGCTGCGGGCGAACAGCGAGTCGGCCTGCAGGTGCATGCCCTGGCGGCTGCGGATCCCGCCCAGTTTGGCCACGGCGCGGACATACTCCTCGCTGCCCGGCCCGAACCGACGTTCCGCAGCGGCCACGTAGCTGTGGAGCAGGTCGTAGGCCTTGGACAGGTTGCCGGCGTTCATCTCCAGATCGGCGAAGCGCTCCTTCACCGCGAGCAGCTGTGGATCATCCGGGGCGAGCACCCCGCTGCGATCCCGCCAGCACAGGTCCAGCAGCTCGCGCGCACGGCCCAGATCGCCCAGGCCGTGGTACACCGTGGCCAGGTTGAGGTAGGTGCGCGACCGGCTGATGATGGCTTCCTCCCGTGTGAGATCGTCCTTGGCGCTGCGCAGGAGAAGTTCGCACTGCCGGAGCGCATCCTCGTAATAGGCCTGGGCCTTGGGCAGGTCGCCGGCATTCTGCCACAGCACACCGAGGTTGCCGTAGGTGCTGGCCTTGCGGCTGATGCTCGCCTCGTCCGTGCGTCCGTTCAACCTGGCCAGCGCCTTGGCGTACTGCGCTTCGGCCTCCCGGATGCGCCCCAGGTGCCAGAAGGCCACGCCGACGGCGGTGTAGGACTCGGCCCACTGGACCGCGGGAACGGAGTCGGCGAGGCCGTATTGCCGCAGGGCCTCCTGGGCCCAGTGGGCGGAGGCGGCGTGCTCGCCGAGGATGCTGTGGTCGAAGGCGAGGTACTGGCGTGCGCGGCCTTTCTGCACGAAGGGGATCGCGGGGTCGCGGTCGGCGACGACGACGGCCATGGAGTCCACCCGCGCACATTGGCGGGCCTCGCCCAGTTCGTAGTACACCCAGCTGAGGTCGAAGAGCGCCTCCATCTCATGGGCCGCCACCCCACGTTCACGCACCAGCCGCAGGACCCTTTCCCCGGCCGTGATCGCCGCCGCCGGACCGTGGAGCTTGCGCTGGGCGCGGGCGTACTTGTACAGGTAGCGGTGCAGCGAATCGGCATGGACGGTGCCGGAGGCCTCGCGCAGCTGGGTCTCCACTTCACGGATCACCCCGGCATGGTCCCCGGCCTTGTCCAGGGCTTCGATGCGTGCATGGCGCGCGGCCACCGTGGTGGACTGCTGCGCCGGTGCGACGATGGGCAGCGCTCCGGCAAGAAGGATCAGCCAGCGCTTCATCGCGCGCCCAGCCGTTGCTTGATGGATCGTGCCCGCTCGCCACGTACCGGGTCCTTCTCCACGGGCAGGGCCATGGCCTTGTCCACGGCGCCGGTGCGGACGTACGCCAGGAAGAGGTACCAGCGTGCCTTGTGTACGAAGGCCGTGCTATCCGTGGTGGCCAAAGGTTCCAGCAGGGGGATGGCGGCTTCCGGGTCGCCTTCGGCCAGGAAGGTGCTGGCCGTGTAATAGCGCAGGGTGTCGTTCTGCGGCTCCCGTTGCAGCAGGGGGGCCCATTGGGCCCTGGCCTTGGCGTATCGCCCCTCCTTGTAGGACACCATGGCATCGGCGAACACCGGGTCGTTGGTCGCGCTCATGGCCACCGGCAGGCCGGGATCGGCCGTGAAGTGCTCCGCGAAGAGGCGTTCGTTGTCCGAGGGGCGCAGGAACCACCAGAGCGTTCCGGCGAGGAGCAACGCGATGCCGGCGGCATATTTCAGCAGCGACCACGGAGCACGGCCGCCGCCACGGCCCGGTTCCTCGTGGCCGAGGGCGGCCAGCACACGCCGCACGCCCCCCAGTTCCACGGCCAGGATCTGGTCGCGCTCGAGCTCCATCTCGGCCCGCAGCTTCGGGTCTGCGGCCAGGCGCCGTTCGAAGGCCGCGCGCTCCTCGGCGGGCATGCGGTCGAGGACATAGGCCTCGATGGCCTCGAAGGTCTCCCGGTCCGGTGCGGTGCTGCTCATGGCCGAAGATCCTTTTCGCCGCGAAGGGCATCGCGGTATGCACGCAGCTTCATCATGCAGCGGTACTTGATGGTGCGGATGCTGTCCTCCTCCACGCCGAGCTCGCGGGCGATGGTCGCCAGGTCCTTGCGTTCGAAGTAGAACCGGTCCAGGACCGTGCGGCACTTGTCGTCCAGCGTGTCATAGATGGAACGCAGGCGTGCGAGCCGCTCTTCGATACCGTCATCGGCCTCGCCGGTGGCCACGGCAGGGCGCTGGTCGTGCACGATGGTCATGCGGCGATGGGCTGCCGACCGGACCACGTCCAGCCATTTGTTGCGGGCGATGCTGAAGAGGAAGGCTCCGGGGTCGGTGTCAGGGGCCAGGGAGCCTTCGCGGGCGCGCAGCCAGAGGACGGTGACGGCCTCCTGGAACACGTCGCTCGCATCGTTGGCCGTGCCGTGGTTGGCCAGCACGAAATGTCGTACGGTGGGGAAGTGCGTCGTGTAGAGGGCGCGCAGGCTGGCGGGGTCGTTCCGCCGAAGGCCGGCAAGGCGGTCGCCCGTGGCAGGGCCGGATGGTCGGGTGGTTGGCACGGGCTGGCCATGCGATGATACGGAGAAATGGCGATCTTGTCCATGGCGGGTACGGGACGTTCCGAGCGTACATCGGTCAACCCCATCGGATGTGAACGGTCCGGAGGGATCTCCGGGGTGATCGTTCACATCGGGCGACACATCCCGATGGTGGGGCATGGAAAGCGTTCTCCCCTCCCCGGCGCCGAAGGGTGGCAAGCCGATACGCCGTGTTCTGATCGCCGTGGTGGACCTGCCCGACGGCGGTGACGGCGCCCCCATCGTCCGCAGCGGCCACATGATCGCGGCGGACGACCCCGGCACCGTGCAGGAGCTGCTGCAGGGGCTGCTGGACCGGCCGGCCTGCCTGCCGATGAACCCGGAGGTGGAACGCGTGGAACTGCAGGTGGTGCGGCGCAGCGAGCTCCGGGACATCCGCCTCAGCCCGCGTGAACGGCAGGTGCTGCAGGCCCTGGTGGCGGGACTGAGCTACAAGATGATCGCCGACCGGCTGGGCATCGGTTTCCAGACGGTGAGCACCCACCTGCGCCACATCTACGCAAAGCTGGGCGTACGGACGAACACCGAGGCCGTGGCGATGGCCTTGCGTTGCAACATGCTGGCCCGGTGCGCATGAACCGAGAACAACAACCCACAAACCAAGATCCATGAACCATCGATCGACCCTTCTTCTGGCCTGCACTGCGCTGCTGAGCGCACCTCTCCAGGCCCAACTGCAGCGCATCGTCGTCCAGGGCAGTGGCGCGCCGCAGGTCTTCACCTCCATCTATGATGCCGTGGCGGCGGCTCAGCCGAACGACAAGCTCTACTTCAGTGGCGGGACCTTTTTGGCCGATAGCGGACTGACCATCACCATGCCCTTGCACTTCATCGGCGCGGGCATCCATCCGGACAGCACGGCGGCGACCCTGCCCACGGTGCTGACCACGAACGGCAGCGCCGATTTCGTATTCCCCACAAGTGCCAGCGGCAGCAGCTTCACCGGCATCCGGTTCAACCCCGACGGTGAGCTCTATTATGGCACCAATGGGACCGATGATGATGCCGTGGACATGCTCTTCGAGCGCTGCGCGTTCAAGTACGTCCGGCTCGGCTGGGTGGAGCCATCCACGTCGAGCACCACCTTCAATGAGTGCGTGTTCTACGACGGTCTTGGCGGATATGGCGGGGCTGCCACCGTGGAACGCTGCATTTTCCAAGGCGGAGCCATCCACATTTTCCGACCAAGCGGGCTCATTCTGCGCAACAGCGTGGTCCTGGACCAGCGCCTGCAGGATTCGGATAACGCGATCGTCGAGAACTGCGTGTTCACCTACAACGGTGCTCCGCTCTGGCAGGTGCACGGCGTGCAGATCACCAACTGCATCATCAACAGCGCCGGCATGTTCAGCAACTCCAGCGGGAACACGGAGACCAACACCATCTACAGCCAGACCCCGGCCATGACCTTCGTGAGCGAGACCAACGGCAATTATGAGTTCACCGACGACCTGCACCTGCTGCCGGGGAGCCCCGGGGTGAACGCGGGCAACGACGGAACGGACATCGGCCTGTACGGAACGAGTTCGCCCTACAAGCCCGGCAACGTACCCTACAACCCGCATTTCCGCAGTGCGACGATCGCCACGGCCACCAACCCCAATGGCGACCTGCCGGTGAACATCCGCGTGGCCGCGCAAACGAACTGAGCCATGCGCAGCCTTGTGCTCCTGCCTGCGTTCGCGGCCATGTGCAGCGTGCAGGCACAACAGATCGATGGTTACCGCTACTGGTTCGACGATGACGCCGCCGGCGCGGTCACCACCACCGTGGGCGCCACCGATGAACTGACACTCTCCACGACCTGGCCGACCGGATCGATGGCCCCGGGCTATCATCGCGTGAGCTTCCAGTTCCGCGACACCAACGGCGAATGGTCGGCCCCCGGCACCAGACCGTTCGTGCGCAGCGCACACGACATCGTGGGCTATCGCTACTGGGTGAACGATGACTTCGGCACGCTCACCAGCGGTTCCGTCGGGCCCGCCCAGACGGCGGACCTCAACGCCCTGATCGACCCGGGAACGCTGACCAGGGACTACAACACGGTCACGATCCAATTCCGTGACGCCGATGGTGAATGGAGCGTACCGAAGACCTCCGTGTTCGTCCTCAACAGCGGCCTGGTGAACGGTTATCAGTACTGGATCGACGATGACATCGCGAACAGCCAGAGCGGAAGCATCGGTCCTGCCGGTGTGGTGGACCTGATCGCGGACCTGCCCACCGGCGTTCCGAACGGGTACCACCTCTTCACCATCCGCTTCAGCGGAGCGAACGGCAGCTGGAGCGTCCCGCTCACCGCGGAGTTCAGCGCGGTCCTGAGCACACCGGAGCTTCCAGGGATCACGGACCTGCTGCTGTTCCCCAACCCGGCCACGGATCAACTCGGACTTCGGCTCACCACCGACCAGGCGCGCACGCTTCAGCTGGAGGTTCTGGACCTGTCCGGTGCGGTGGTGGCCGACCTGCGCAGCTGGGGCGTGAGCGGCAGCACCTACCGCAACTGGGATATCAGCGGGCTGGCCGCCGGCAGTTACCTGCTGCGGATCAGTGATGAGACCGGTAGCTGGAGCACGCGCTTCATGAAGCAGTGACCGATCGTTCACATCCTGCCTACCTCACCGATGGACCCTCAGTAAGTACTCCTTCCCACAACCAAAACCCCCAACCCTCATGAGAACACGGAACAAACTGCTCTCCACCGCACTGGCCCTGGCCGTACCGTTGTGTACGTGGGCGCAGACGGAGAGCGAACCGAACGACGACATCGTCAACGCAAACACGATCACCCTGGGCACCGCCATGAACGGCGACATGGGGCCGGTGCCGTGCGCCTCCGGGGCCAGCGTCGACTACTTCATGCTGAACCTGACCGCGGACGGGCAGCTGAACATCAACACCGTCGCGGACAATTCGAGCGGCGGCAATTCCAACATCCGGGTCGATCTGTACAATTCCAGTGGTTCGCAGCTCACCTATTTCTACCATGTCTCGGGCCCCCAAGGCTCGCCGAACAGCGATACCACCACGGTGAACTGCCTGAACAAGGGCACCTACTACCTGCGGTTGCAGGGCAGCAACGGCAGCCTATGCTACACCTATGCGCTCACGCTGACGCTGACGGCACCGGTCTTTGCGGATGACACCGAGCCCAACAACACCCCCGTCCAGGCCGATGTCTACGGCGCGCTGGCCCCGGCCACGGTCACCGAAGGCCATGTGAACTTCAGCCACTACGTGGACAACTCGGACTACTACCGCATCGAGACGCCCGGGGATGGCGTCCTCAACATCACCCTCAACTCCGAAGCCGCCGCCGCAGGCAGCCTGCGCATTGATGTGTACAACTATGCCGGCACCCAGCTGCATTACAACAACTACACCGTCGGCACCGGTGGTACGCCGAATTCGGTGACCCACTCCTATACCTGCGACGCACAGGGGGTGTACTACCTGGAAGTAAGCAGCACCTCGGTATGCGGTGCCAGCTACCAGTTGAGCTACACGATCACGGCACCGCTTTTCGCCAATGATACCGAGCCCAACAACAGCTTCG